>NZ_BAFY01000250.1 GCF_000308555.1 Nocardia cyriacigeorgica NBRC 100375
TGTAAGTGGTGTAGACGAATTCGGTGTCGCTCATCGGACTGGTCTCCAATGCGGATTTCAGGTCGGCGAGGGCGGTGACCCGCGCCCGGTGATAGCGGTTGATCCAGCGGTCGGCGATGGCGTTGATGGGTTCGGCGTTGAGGTAGTGCAGTTTCTCGCGGCCACTGCGCCGGGTGGTGACCAGGTTGGCGGCCTCGAGCACCGCCAGATGTTTGCTCACCGATTGGCGGGCCATGTCCAGTCCGGCGCACAGTTCCCGCAGACTCTGCCCGTTGCGGGCGCGGAGGCTGTCGAGTAGCCGTCTGCGGCTGGGGTCCGACAGCGCTTTGAATACCTCGTCCATCGCCGTTCTCTCGTGATATGCAGCCGTTTGGCTGCATGATTCGAGGATAGGCAGCCGAACAGCTGCATTTCAACGGTGACTCGGCGATGCATTGCCATGGCGAAATGTAGTACGTATGCTACGAGTCATCACCAACCCACGACAGGGAGGGAAACCATGACTGTGGGTGAAGGCGCAGTGCTCAATGTGGAGCAGCTGCGCATGCGCTACGGAACCAAGGACGTCCTCGACGGCGTCACTTTCCAGGCGCGACACGGCGAAGTGCTGGTCATGCTCGGCCCCAACGGAGCAGGCAAGACCACCACCATCGAGATTCTGGAGGGCTTCCGGGTGCCCTCGGCGGGCACAGTCGAAGTGCTCGGCGTGAATCCGGCACTCGGCGACGAGGCCTGGCGCTCGCGGGTCGGGGTGGTGCTGCAATCGTGGCGTGACCACAAGAAATGGCGTTTGCGTGAACTGCTGTCCTACCTCGGCACGTTCTACGGCCCGTACAGCACCGAGAGCAGCCGAAAGCCCTGGGACACCGACGAACTCATCGAACTGGTCGGGCTCACCGAGCACGCGGGGGCCAAGATCTCGACCCTGTCCGGCGGGCAACGCCGCAGGCTGGATGTCGCGATCGGCGTGGTCGGCAAGCCCGAGGTGCTGTTCCTGGACGAGCCGACAGCCGGTTTCGATCCGGAAGCCCGGCGCGAATTCCACGACCTGATCCACCGCCTCGCCGACGAGCAGCAGACCACCATCCTGCTCACCACCCACGATCTGGACGAGGCCGAGAAACTGGCCGACCGCATCCTGATCCTGGCCGGTGGCCGCATCATCGCCGACGGTTCGGCCGACGAACTCTCCCGCCGCGTCTCGGTCGACGCCGAGGTCCGCTGGACCAGAGACGACCAGCGTTTCGTGCACACCACCACCGAGTCGACCAAATTCGTCTACGAGCTGTTCCAGCAGTTCGGCGCGGACATCGGTGAGCTCGAGGTGCGTCGCGCCTCGCTCGAGGAGACTTACATGTCGCTGGTCCGTCATTACGAGAACGGCACGACCGATGCCGAGATCCACGCCATCGAGGAGGTCGTGCGATGAACCCGACTACCGTCGCGATCCGGGCCGGACTGCGCCGGGCACGCATCGAATTGCGGATGCTGTTCACCAACGGCGAGGATCTCGGCGGCATCCTGCTCACCCCGATCCTGCTGCTGACCGCGCTGTTCTTCATGCGCAACAGCACATTCCAGGACACCGACCTGAAGATGGGCGCACTGGCGTTGCCCGGGGTGATCGGCGCGGTCGTCGCCTTCAACGGCTTGTACGGCATAGCCCAGTACCTGGTGCTCGACCGGGAGGACGGCACGCTACTGCGCGCCAAGGCCACGCCGAACGGCATGATCGGCTACTTGATCGGCAAGCTCGGAGCCAACGCCGGATCGGTGCTCGCGCAGGTGGCTATCCTGCTGGGCGTGGGCATGGTGATCGTAGGAGGTGTGTCGCTCGACAGCGTGCGCTCCTGGCTGACGCTGGCGTGGGTGCTCGCGCTCGGCCTACTCGCCATATCCGCGCTCGGCGCGATCCTCGGCTCGATCTTCGACGATCCGCGCGGCCTGTTCTTCTTCACCATGCCGCTGATGGGCCTGGTCGCCATCTCCGGCATCTTCTATCCGATCACCGGTCTGCCCGGCTGGTTGCAGGTGGTGGGCCAGGTGTTCCCGATGTACTGGCTCGGCCTCGGCATGCGTTCGGCGATGCTGCCCGATGGCGCGCGGGCGGTCGAGCTCGAGGGGTCGTGGCGGCATCTGGAAACGGCTGCGGTGCTGGGTGTCTGGTCGGTGGCCGCCTTGCTGATCGCGCCGATCGTGATGCGGCGGATGGCCCGCCGCGAATCGGGCGCGGCCATGGCGGAACGGCGGGAGAAGGCGTTGCAGCGTGCCTACTGAGGTCATCTACAACCGGATCGCGATGCTGCGCGCCGAGCGCGGCATCTCCCGGCGCGAGCTCGCGGAAGCGCTCGGCGTGCACTACCAGACCATCGGTTACCTGGAGCGCGGCGAGTACAGCCCGAGCCTGCATCTGGCCTTACGTATCGCCCAGTATTTCGAGGTGGCGGTGGAGGTGGTCTTCTCCACCGCCCCCTTCCCCAGGCTCGGGTCGTCGTCGGAATCGGCCTGATTCAGGCCGCACGGCCGCGGAACAACCGGAATGTCGGAACGGGCGTTCCGGCGTCCGCGCTGGCGGCCAGGGCTCGTTGCCAGTAGCCGGAGACGGCTTCCGCCAGCGCGGTATCCACTCCGGAGGCCGCGCCGGTCTGCAGGATATGGCGCGCACCGGCGTCCATCATCCGCAGGTGGGCCAGATCGCCCCAGCCGCCCGCTTCGGCCATATCCGCCCAGACGGCATACAGATCCGCCACCGAGCCGAGTGACCGCCGCGCGTAGGGCAGGAACCGGGAAATCCGCGAGCCCGAGCTCTCGATCATCGCCATCGCCTGCTCGTAGCCCAGCAGCATGGGCATGAACAGGGCGAACATCGCCTGGTAATAGAGCTGGGCGAGGCCGTCATCGGTACCGAGGTACTCCGGCGCTCCCAGCGGAGCCAACAGTTCCCGGTGTTCCTCGAACACCTCCTGCGGTCCGCTGTAGAAGATGTAGGAGCTGGGCCCGGCAAGATCGCCGGGCTGGGCCATGACACCACCGGCCAGGAACTCGCCGCAGCGCGAACGGATCCAGGCGGCCCCGCGCCGCGTGTTCTCCGGCGAGTCCGACGACATGTTGACCACGACCTTGCCCGGCAACCGATCCGCCGCCTGACCGAGTACGTCGTACATGGCGTCGTACTGGGTCAGGCTGAGCACGATCAGCTCGGCGCCGGCCAGTGCATCGGCGACGGTGGCGGCGCCGGTCGCGCCGAGCTCGGCCATTGCCTCGACCTTCTCGGCACTGCGGTTCCAGACCGTCACCGCGATCCCCGCCTCGAGGTAGGCCCGGACCATCGCCTGGCCCATCGGGCCGAGACCGATGACGGTCACCGAGCGCGCGCGTTCGGATGCCGGCATAACGGGTGTCCTCCTGTCCCGCGCTCAGGACTTCTTCGTCCCACCGAACAGCTCGAACACCGACACCGGCTTTCCGGCCTCCTCGGTCGCCGCGATCGCCTTGCGCCAGATGCCCTGGGCCAGAAGGGAGATGGTGGCGTCGACGCCGACTTCTTCGCTGGCGTCGATGATGTGCTGAGCACCGGCGTCCATCATCTTGAACGCCGACAGATCGCCCCAGCCACCCAGCTTGGCCTGGTTCGCGTACTCCTCCATGAAGAAGGGGTAGGCGCCGGCGGCGCGCTGCGCGAACGGCAGGAACTGGTCGATGTCCTGGCCCGAGCGGGCGATGACGGCCAGCGCCTGGTCGTAGGCGAGCATCCACGGATGGAAGACGATGAGCAGGGCCTGGTAGAAGACCTGCGCGAGACCGTCATCGATGCCGAGGTACTCCGGCGGGCTGAGCGGGCGCAGCAGCTCGGCGTGGGTGTCGAACACCTCGCGCGGGCCACTGTAGAAGATGTAGGAGGCCGGGTGCTCGATATTGTCGCCGGCCGACATCACGCCGCCGGAAATGAATTCGGCGCCGTGCGAACGCACCCACTCCGCACCCTTGCGCGCCTTTTCCGGTGAATCCGAGGACAGATTCGCGATCACCTTGCCCGCGAGATGGTCGGTGGCCTGGCCGAGCACGTCGTACATGGCGTCGTAGTGGGTCAGGCTGACCACGGTCACCTCGTTGGCGTCGAGCGCCTCGGCGACGGTGTTCGCGCGCTTGGCGCCCAGCTCGACCATGGCGTCGACCTTGGCGCTGCTGCGGTTCCACACCGTGACCTCGGTGCCCGCCTTCAGGAAGGCCCGCACCATGGCCTGCCCCATCGGGCCGAGACCGATGACCGAAACCGAGGCGGTGCTGCTCTGCTGAGACATGTGCTGATCCTTCGAGTCGATACGGTTGCTGTCGGCGCCTGCGGTAAATGGTTCATCCGCGCAGGTAGGCGCGACAAGACCGCACGTGCGGGTACGGTTGCTTACGTCGAGGTCCGTATCGAGGTCAGGAGGATCCAGTGACAGTCGGCAGTGATGCGGATCACGATGCGTGCGGCATGAGCGTGGCGATCGACGTCGTCGGCGGTAAATGGCGGCTGCACCTGATGTGGGTGCTCGCCGACGGTCCACGCCGCTTCGGCGAGATCCGCAGGCTGCTCGGGGGCGTCAGCGAGAAGGTGCTCACCGAGAACCTGCGGCACCTGGAGACCTCCGGAATCGTGCACCGGGAGATCTATCCCGAGATCCCGCCGCGCGTCGAGTACTCGCTCACTCCGCTCGGTACCGAACTCGCGGCAGCGCTACGGCCGCTGGAGGAATGGGGTGACCGGCACCGCGGTGAGCTGCTCACCAAGCTGAGGTCGGCGAGCTGATTCGCAGGCAATGACCGCACCGGGGGACCCGATGAACGATCACATCGCGCCGATGCCCGCCGAACCGGCCGGCTTCGCGGTGCCGGTGCCGGAACTCGGCTACGTCGGCTTCCCCTCGCCGAGCCGCTGAGCCGCGATCCGCTCCCCGACCTGTTCGAGCAGCGGCGTGGCCTCGGCCATCGATCGGTCCCGATCGGGTTCCACATCGGCCAGGGCATAGCCGGCGACGAAGCCCGCGGCAGCGAGCTCGTCCGGGCCGAGGTCGATCCGCCCGGCAACGGCGATGACGGGAACGCCCGCGGATCGCGCCGCCGCACACACACCCATCGGCGCCTTCCCGTGCAAGGTCTGCTGGTCCAGGCAGCCTTCGCCGGTGACGACGAGCGTCGCGGACTCGAGCACGGCGGCGAAGTCGAGCAGTTCGAGCACCACCTCGATCCCACTGCGCATCTGCGCCCCGAGCACGGCCATGGCGCCGAAACCGGTGCCGCCCGCCGCACCTGCACCGGGTCGGCCGGCATGTGTCTCACCGACCAGTGCAGCCCAATTCTGAAGTGCCGCTTCGAGAACCGCGCGATCATCGGGACCGGCACCCTTCTGCGCGGAATACACCGCGACCGCGCCCGAAGCCCCGAGCAGCGGATTGTCCACGTCACTGGCGACGACGAACTTCGCCTCGGCCAGGCCAGGATGCAATCCCCGCAGGTCCAACCGCTTCGCATCGCGCAAAGCCGCACCGCCCCTTGGCAGTTCGTGCCCGTCCGAGCCGTAGACGCGCGCCCCGAGCGCTGTCAGCATGCCCGCCCCACCGTCGGTCGACGCACTACCACCGAGTCCGAGCACGATCCGTTCGGCCCCGACCGACAACGCGTGCGCGATGACGACACCCAGTCCGAACGTGCTGGCGTTCAATGGATCCGGACGACCATCGGGAAGCTTCGCCAGGCCCACCACCGCGGCGAGTTCGATCACCGCGGTGTCGCCGCGCACCGCATAGGAGGCTTCCACCGTTTCACCGGTCGGCCCGGGCGCGGGCAGGGTGACCCGCGTCCACCCCGCCGAGACGAACGCATCGACGGTCCCGTCCCCGCCATCGGCCACCGGCACCCGTACCGCTCGCACCTGCGGACGCACCCGCGCGATGCCCGTGGCCAGCGCTGATGCCACGCCGGCGGCGGGCAGCGAGCCCTTGAACTTGTCCGGGGCGAGTACGACGGTCGGCACCGACTCCATCCTGAGATTGTCCAACGCGATGCCGTCTGCCGCACCCCGGCGCCGGTCGCCGCGTCCCGGCCACCGATACGGCCACGCGTTGCGATGTGTCCACCGCGCGCCGGTGGAGTAGCTTCGAGCCATGTCGACAGAGGTCCGCAACAACACCGCACTGGAACGCTTCGAGATCTACGTCGACGGCGCGATCGCCGGGTACGCGGAGTACCAGGACACCAATGCCGAACGGGCTTTCGTGCACACCGAGATCTACTCCCAGTACGAGGGCCAGGGCTACGGCCGCGTGCTCGTCGAGACCGCGCTGAACCAGACCCGCGCCGACCACCTCGGCGCGCTTCCGATGTGCCCGATGGTGCGCCACTTCGTGGAGACCCGCCCCGAATACCTGCCGATGGTCCCGCATTGGGCGCGCGGGCGGCTCGGACTTCCGCAGTAGGCGGATTCAGTACGCCGCGACCGCCCCGTCCAGCGCCTGCTGCAGATCCATCTTCACCAAACGAGCGATCTCGCCCGGCCTGGCGGGCAGGTCGACGATCGGCACCCCGAAGTAGAAGCTGGCCGACTTGGCTTCCTCTTTGGTGGGCTCCACCGCCGGGTCGGTGCGTGGCCCGTAGCTGAGGCCGATGCTGAGCAGGGCCGGGTCGGTGCCGAGCTTCATGGCGCGGAAGGCGATATGCCCGATGCCGCTGCCGATCGGCTGCACCTTGGCCGGGTCGACGTCGTTGCAGGTGCCTTCGGGGAAGACCGCGAGGCAGTCGCCGTCGTGCATGCGTTCGGCGCAGATGTCCATCATTCGCTGGCCGGCCGCGTTCACCGCGCGCAGACCGTGGTCACGGCCGCGGAAGACCGGGATACCGCCCATCATGTCGATCTTGCGGCGTTGATCGCGTTCGAGGAACAGCTCGTCTTTGGCCAGCACCCGCACCCGGCCGATGATGGGTCGCAGTTCGCTGCGCCAGGCGGCCGCGGCGACGGTATAGGGGTCGAGCTGGGAGAGATGGTTGATCGCGATCAGCAACGGTTTGCGGGATCGGATCAGCTCCGCGATCCGCGCCGCGGCGCCGGCCGCATAGCTGATCCGGGGCCGGAAACGCCGCCCGAGCAGGGCGTATGCCGCGCGCGCCTGGAACCGCCGCTGCTGATGGGAGCGGTAGTAGTCGTACACGGAATCGCTGTTTTCGAGGACGACCTCGGGCGGTTGCATGCCGCCGACTCTACGACGCCCGCCCGCCCGGTCAACGTCCATGTTGATCTTGTCACCGAGCCCGCGGGCGTCCGGCACGACACGGAACGCGAAGACAAGCGGCGCGACGGCGCGATAGCTGCGATGATGACGATGTGGCACGCGCAGAAGACCCGGATGATCGGAAAACTCGCGGCGGTGGCGGTGAGCCCGGCAGGCGAAGTTCTCATCGCGGCGAGCAGGTGGTCCGCGCGGGCACCCTGCTGGTGTCCTCCACCGAGCTGGTGGAGCCCACCTTCCGGCGCACCGTCATCTACATCATCGAACACAACGACGCGGGCAGCCTCGGCGTGGTGATCAACCGTCCAAGCGATACCGCGGTGCACGATGTGCTGCCGCAGTGGGCCGAGGTGGCGGCCGCGCCGCGCACCTTGTTCGTCGGCGGACCGGTCAAACGCGATGCCGCGCTGTGCCTGGGCACGCTGCGTGTCGGCGCGTCCATCGAGGGTGTGCCGGGTCTGCGCCGGATCGACGGCCGGGTGGTGTTGATCGATCTGGACAGCGATCCCACCCAGATCGCGCCACTGGTGGAGGGTGTTCGCATCTTCGCCGGATATGCGGGCTGGACGTTCGGTCAGCTCGAGGGTGAGCTGGAGCAGGACGATTGGATCGTGCTCTCGGCGCTGCCGAGCGATCCCATCACCAGTCGCCGCACCGATCTGTGGGCACATGTGCTGCGCCGGCAGCCGCTACCGTTGTCGCTGCTGGCGACCCATCCGATCGAACTCGAACGCAACTGACCCGCACATGCCGACGATCCCCCGCCGCGGCAGGGGATCGAAGGGGCAGGCTCAGCGGGCCTGCTTCTTGAACAGCGCCATCGACCACAGGTACCCGACGCCGGCGATGCCCGCGCACCAGGCCAGCGAGACGACCCCGTTGACGCCGATCTCGGTGCCCATCAGCAGTCCGCGGATGGTTTCGGTGATCGGGGTGAACGGCTGGTATTCGGCGAACCAGCGCAGCACCGTCGGCATGGTGTCGGTGGGGACGAGGCCACTGCCGAGGAACGGCATCAGCACGATCGGGAACGGCATATTGCTCGCGCTCTCCGGGTTCGGCGCGGCGAGCCCGAACCCGACGGCCAGCCAGGTGAAGGCGAACACCACCAGCATCAGCAGACCGATGACGGCCACCCATTCCACCGGTGTGGCATCGGGGCGGAAGCCCATCAGCATCGCGACCCCGAGCATGCCTGCCATGGCGAGGGTGCCCTGGATCAAGGTGCCGACGACATGGCCGGTGAGCATGGCCGACTGCGCGATGGCCATCACCCGGAACCGGTTGACGATGCCCTTGGTGATGTCGGTGGCCAGCATGACCGCCACCGACACCGTCAGGTACGCGGGCAGCAGCAGCAACATGCCGGGGGCCAGATAGTTGATGTATTCGGTTCCGGGTTCGAGCCCGGCTTCCAGCGCGCCGCCGAAGACGTAGTTGAACACCAGCAGCAGCACGGTCGGCATGATCAGGATGCTGAACGCCATGCTCGGATAGCGCCGCACGTGCAGCAGGTTGCGCCGCAGCATGGTCAGCGAATCGGCGAAGACGGACGGGGACGGTTCCTGGATGGTCGCGGTGGTCATCGCACGGGCTCCTTGTCTGCGACGGGGTTTCCGGTGAGGGTGAGGAAGACGTCGTCCAGATTCGGTGTGTGGACCGACAGACCTTCGGCGGGAATGTGAAATTCGTCGAGCCGGTCGAGCACGGCGCGCACCGAGCCGATGCCGCCGTCGCTGGGCACCGCGAGGGTGAGTTCGTCCTCGATGGGGCGGGCGCTGGAACCGAAGGCCGTGGCCGCTGCGTCCAGAGCGCCGCGTTCGGCGAATTGCAGGCGGATGTGGCCGCCTGGCACCAGCCGCTTCAGCTCGGCCGCGGTGCCTTCGGCGACGATGGCGCCGCGGTCGAGCACCGCGATGCGGTCGGCGAGCTGGTCGGCTTCCTCGAGATATTGGGTGGTGAGGAAGACGGTGACGCTGTAGCTGTCGACGAGTTCGCGGATGATCTCCCACATCGAACGCCGGCTGCGCGGGTCGAGGCCGGTGGTCGGCTCGTCGAGGAAGATGATGCGCGGGTCGCCGACCAGCGTCATCGCCAGGTCCAGGCGCCTGGTCATGCCGCCGGAGTACGTCGAGGCCGGCTTGTCCGCGGCCTCGGTGAGGTCGAAGCGTTCGAGCAGGTCGGTGGCGAGGGACCGGCCGACGCGCCGGGGCAGGTGATGCAGATCCGCCATCAGCATCAGGTTTTCCCGGCCGGTGAGCAGTTCGTCGACCGCGGAGAACTGTCCGGTGACGCCGATCGCCGCCTTCACCGCGTCCCGGTCGGTGTCCAGATCATAGCCGCCGACCTGGATTTCGCCGCCGTCGCAGCCGATCAAGGTGGTGAGGATCTGCACGGTCGTCGTTTTGCCCGCCCCGTTGGGGCCGAGCAGCGAGAAGATCGTGCCCTCGGGCACGTTCAGGTCGATGCCGTCGAGAACTACCTTGTCGCCGTACGACTTTCGGAGTCCGGAGACCCAGATCGCCGGTGCGCGTCCTCCTGTGGACATGGCCTTTCCTTCCTGGAATTTCTCATGAAACAATGCGAATGACAGCATGAGTTCTCCGCACCGCTCCCCTCGGGGAGCGGCGGTGTCGGATCTGAGTGTGTTCAGTTGGGCCGGTTCGGCCGTCGCCGTGGCGTCGGCCTCCTGCGGCTACCTCAGATGTCCAGCTCTTCGATGGGCGGACGGTCGGCGATGTCGGCGACCCGCTGGAAGAGCTTGTCAGGCATCTTGCCCTTCAGTTCCGCGAGAGTGTCGACGATTTCCAGCGCGAAATCACCCCAATCCGCATCGCTGGGACCGGCGAGCATGCGCCGCCAGCTCTTCCAACTCGTCCAGTCCTTCACGGCGACGTCGGGATACTCGTCCCAGTTGGAAATCTGCGAATGCAGGACGAACTTCCCCTTGCGACTGCGGAACACCCGCAGGTGTTCCATGCGGGTGTCGTTCATATCCCGCCATTCACCGAGCAGCGAGCCTTCGAACCGGACCTGCCGGACACCGTTGTGCCCGACCCGGAGCACGACTTCTTCGAAACCTTCCTGCCTGCCCTCCTCCAGTTCGATGAACCGGCGCAGCGCGGTGACCACGGCCCCCGACAGATTGCCGCCGACGAGCTCCTGGGCCCGCTGGAACAGGGGGAGATCGTCATCGGCAACGTAGATCGTCTTGTTGGGCATGACAGTGACTATACGTAGATGTATACGTACACGCAAGACTTCCCGGAAAACCGCTCCCGATCAGGCTGAACCC
>NZ_BAFY01000249.1 GCF_000308555.1 Nocardia cyriacigeorgica NBRC 100375
ACGAACCGCTGACGTATCTGTTCACTGTGCGCACCGCCCAGTTGGGCGCGTATTTCGCCGCGGTGGCGAGCAGTTTCGCCTGGGCGCCGATCTCGTAATGCACCCGGGGCAGCCTGCTCTGTTTCCTGGTGGCCGACCAGATGCCCTCGGCGACATCGTCGGCGGTCAGCCGCACGCCGAGCGAGCGAGTGGATTTGGTGTTGACGCCCTCGACCATCGCGGTGGCCACGAACAGCGGCCAGATCGCGATCACCCGGATGTCGTGGTGTGCCCATTCCAGGTCCAGCGCCTCGGTGAGACCTTTGACCGCGGATTTGGTCGCGCCGTAGCTGGCCAGTTCGGGCTGGCCGTAGATCGCCGAGGCCGAGCAGAGGTTCACCACTTGCGCGCCGGGGGTGTCGCGCAGATAGCGGAACGCCAGGTGGGTGCCGTTGATGACACCGCCGAGGTTCACATCGACGATGGCCTGATGCTGGGCGAGGTCGATCGATTCGAACGGGCCGGCGCGCAGGATGCCCGCGTTGTTGATCAGGATGTCCAGTCGTCCGGCGTCGTCCCAGAATTCGGCGAGCCGCTCGGTCCACGCTGTGGTGTCTGTCACATCGAGTAGGCCGGTGCGCACGGTGCCGCCCGCCTGGCCGATATCGGCGGCGAGTCGCGTCAGCCCGACCTCGTCGACGTCGTAGGCGCCGACGTGATAGCCCTGGGCAGCGAAAAGTAGCGCCGTGGCACGACCGATACCGGCCGCCGCGCCCGTGATGAAAACCGTCGGACCACCCATGCCAGGCAGCGTAGTGGGCTCGGCCACACCGTGCCGTACGATCCGCTGGGGCTGGCCCGCCGAATGCCGGGTAACTTACCCTGACCAGACGGTCGGCACCACAGTCGGTGCGTAGCTTGACTTTTCGTTCACGACGAGCGAGCGGCACACGCGCGGCGCCGGACCGCGCGGCGGCGAGACGCCGCTGGAAGTGCCCGAGATCGTGCATCGGGCCTCGACGAGGAGGTTGCGATGACTCGCGACAGGGCGACCCGGCCGCAGGCCGGCCCCACGACGACCATCGGCGCCGCGGACAAGTCGGCGCTGCTGCCCAGCCGCGACCCGTTCCATCGCCCGCCTCCCGGATTCGCCGACCAGCCCGCCGGAACCATCCTGCGCAGCCGCGCAGTCGAGGTGGCGCTGTTCGGCCTGGTGCCCCAGAAGGTTTCGGCCTGGCAGCTGCTCTACCGCAGCTGCGACCTGCACGGCACGCCCGAGGCCGCGGTCACCACCGTGCTGTTGCCGCACGGCGCCGAACCGGCCGAATCCCGCCCGCTGCTGGCCTTTCAGTCCGCGATGGACGCTGTCTCGGAGCGGTGTTCGCCGTCCTACGCCTTACGTCGTGGCGCCCATGCGCTCGGATCGATCACCCAGTTGGAATGGCTGCTGGTGGCCAACGCGCTGCGGCGCGGCTGGGCGGTCGGCATCGCCGATCACGAGGGCCCGCGCGGCAACTTCGGCGCGCCACGCGAACCCGGCTACCGCGCCCTCGACGGCATCCGGGCCGCGCTCGCCTTCGCACCCCTCGGCCTCGGCCCGGGCACCAGGATCGCGGCGTGGGGCTACTCCGGCGGCGGCATGGCCAGCTCCTGGCTGGTGGAAATGGCGCCGACCTACGCACCCGAACTCGATATCGCCGGTGCGGTGCTCGGCGCACCGGTGGGCGATCCCGGTCAGGTTTTCCAACGACTCAACGGCGGCTACTTCGCCGGCCTGCCCGCCATCGTGATCGCGGCGCTGCGCCGGATATATCCGGCGCTCGGCGCGATCATCCAGAACGAACTCACCCCGGACGGCCACAAACTGGTGGCGCGTGCCGAACGCTCCACCACCCTGGCCGCCGTGCTGGGCCTGGCGAACAAGAAGATGGACGATTACCTGCCGCGTCCGCTCGACGAGATCCTGGCCGCACCGGAGATGCAAGCCATGCTCGACGATCTGCGGCTGGGCAAAACCGCGCCGACCTGCCCGGTGCTCGTGCTGCAGCCGGTGCACGACCAGGTCATCCACATGGACGGCATCGACGGCCAGGTGCACCGGTACCGCAAGGGCGGCGCCGACGTCACCTATGTGCGCGACCGGCTCAGCGAACATTTCTCGCTGCTGCCGCTGGCCACCCCGATCACCCTCGACTGGCTCGACGCCCGGCTCGCCGGCAAGCCGGTCACCGAGGCGCGCGACAGCACGGTCTGGTCGGTACTGGCCTCGCCGGTGGGCGTGCGGGGACTGCTGGAGATGGCGCGCACGGCGGTACTGGTCGCGCTCGGACGGCCGCTGCGCGCACCCGAGCCGCCGGTCACCGAGGTCCGACAGGCGAAAGCCGCCTGACCCGGGGCAAGGGCCGGTCAACGCCCGTTTACCCGGCGCGCGGGCGGGTAACCACGCGGTCGCCTGCGTCGCAGAACACCGGATGCTGGACAATGGACGTGTGAACGACGCCGCGAACCATACAGACGAGTCAGTTCCGGTCCCACCGTCCACAGCATCGGCTCCGGCTGAGGCAGGCCGGCGGTCGAAGACCGGGTCCCGGCTGTATCCACGGGTGACCAGTTTCCGGTCCCGGCGCGGCGCTCTCACCCCCAACCAGCAGAAATCCTGGGATCGCACCTGGCCGCTGATCGGTCGCGAAGTGGCCGACGAGCCGCTGGACGCCGACGCCTGGTTCGGCCGCTCGGCCCCGCTGGTCATCGAGATCGGCTGTGGCACCGGCACCGCGACCGCCGCCATGGCGCAGGCCGAACCGCACCTGAATCTGATCGGCATCGAGGTCTACCAGCCCGGCCTCGCCCAGCTGGTACAGGCGATCGAACGCGAGCAGATCGGAAACATCCGCCTGCTGCGCGGCGATGCCGTCGATGTGCTGGAGAACATGATTGCCGAAGAGTCGCTGACCGGTGTTCGCGTGTTCTTCCCCGATCCCTGGCCCAAGGCCCGCCATCACAAGCGCAGGCTGTTGCAGCCGGCGACGCTCGCGCTCATCGCCAACCGGTTGAAGCCGGGCGGTGTGCTGCATGTCGCGACCGATCACGCCGGTTACGCCGAGCACATCGCCGAGGTCGGCGCCGCCGAACCCCTGTTGACCGGCTTGAACGAGACCACCGGCGGGGTCAGCGCCGAGCATCGCGACAGCGCCCCGATCGGTTTCGAGCGCCCGGTCACCAAGTTCGAGGGCAAGGCCCATCGCGCCGGAAGCGCTATCACCGAGTTCATATGGGGGAAGATCGAATGATGAGCGTCAGTGAGATGGCAGCGGCCGCGGACGAGGTTGCCGGCGAGGTGCGCGGCGCCGACACCGCCGATATCCGCCGAGTGCTGTTGGTCTGGGACGCCCCCAATCTGGACATGGGGCTCGGCGCCATCCTCGGTGGCAGGCCCACCGCCGCCTACCGGCCCCGCTTCGACGCCCTCGGCCGCTGGCTGCTCTCGCGCACCGCGGAGCTGTCGGTCGGCGCCGGGCAGCGGGTGGAACCCGAGGCCACCGTGTTCACCAATATCGCGCCGGGCACCGCCGATGTGGTGCGGCCGTGGGTGGAGGCACTGCGCAACGTCGGTTACGCCGTCTTCGCCAAACCCAAGATCGACGAAGATTCCGATGTCGACGCCGACATGCTCGCCCATATCGCGATGCGCCGCCGAGGCGCCGGGCTGGCGGGCATCATGGTCGCCTCGGCCGACGGGCAGGCCTTCCGTGAGCCGCTCGAGCAGATCGCCGCCGACGGTGTGCCGGTTCAGGTACTCGGCTTCCGCGAGCACGCGAGCTGGGCGGTCACATCCGATACCCTCGAGTTCGTCGATCTCGAGGACATTCCCGGCGTGTTCCGTGAACCGCTGCCACGGGTTAGCCTCGACTCGCTGCCCGACGAGGGTGCCTGGCTGCAGCCGTTCCGGCCGCTGTCGGCGCTGCTCACCTCTCGCCCCGCACAAGGAGTCGCTTAGTGTTCACCCGCTGGGGCGATCTGGTCTACCGACTACGTTTCGCCGTCATCGGCGTCGTCGTGGCCGCACTGCTGGCTCTCGGCGGCTACGGTCTCGGACTCGGCGACCATTTGAGCAACAGCGGATGGGACGACCCGACCTCGGAATCGGCCGAGGCGGCGCGGATTTCCGACTCGGCCTATGGCCGCGATCACACCAGCGACGTGATCGTGCTGTACACCGCGCCCGAGGGCAAAACCATCCACGACCCCGAGTTCAGCAGCAAGATCATCGACAGCCTCAACCGGCTGCCGCGCGAACATCCCGAGCAGATCGCCAAGGTCAACGGCGCCTATTGGGCGACCGAAACCGGTCCGGCGCAACCGAGTCTGTTCGGTTCCAAGGACGGCAGGCACACCTTCGCCTCCATCGCCATCGTCGGCGACAACGACACCGACATGGTGCGCAACTTCCGCCAGGTGAAGGACGCCTTCTACATCGACGGCGTCGACGTGCAGGTCGCGGGCCTGCAAGCGGTCGCGGGAACGCTCAACGACACCATCGCCAGCGACTCCAAACGCATGGAGGTCCTGGCCATTCCGGCCGTGGCGATCCTGCTGTTCTTCATCTTCGGCGGTGTAGTGGCAGCCTCGCTGCCGTTGATCGTCGGCGGCCTGACGGTGATCGGCGCCAACGGCATCGTCATGGCGTTGACGAACTTCACCGACGTCAACTCCTTCGTCTCCAACGTCGTGTCGATGATCGGCCTCGGTCTCGCGATCGACTACGGCCTGTTCATCGTCAGCCGATTCCGTGAAGAACTCGCCGAGGGCTACGACACCCCGGCGGCGGTCCGGCGTTCGGTGATGACGGCCGGACGCACCGTCGTGTTCTCCGCGACCATGATCATCGCCAGCCTCGGCGGCATGCTGCTGTTCCCGCAGGGCTTCCTGAAATCGGTGGCCTACGGCACCATCGCGACGGTTTCGCTGGCGGCGCTCACCTCGATCACGCTGCTGCCCGCCATGCTCGGCATCCTCGGTCCGCGGGTGGACAAGTTCGGGCTCAAGTGGTTCCGCAAGACCAAGACCGCCGAGGAAGTCGAGAACGGTTTCTGGGGTCGCTCCACCCGCTGGGTGATGAAGCACCCGCTCAAGATCGCCATCCCGATCACCATCGGGCTGCTGCTGCTGATCATCCCGGTGAAGAACCTGCAGTTCGGTGGCATCAACGAGCGGTATCTGCCGCCGGACAACCCGACCCGGATGGCGCAGCAGAACTTCGACGAGATCTTCCCGCTGCGTAAATCCGATCCGGTGCAGCTGATCATGGTCTCCGACAACAGCAATTCGGTCGGCAAGGTCTGGAAGCAGGCCAGCGAGGCGCCGGGCCTGGCGGGCAAGTTCGAGGTGCCCTCGCGCTCCACCGAGCGGACCGACGTCTACCGGACCACGGCGACGCTGATCGACTCCGAGGACTACCGGCCGACCATCGAGTACCTGCGGGCGATGGAGGTCCCTGACGACGTCCGGCTGCTGGTCGGCGGGCAACCCGCGTTCACCATGGACAGTATCGATGCGCTCATCGATCGCATGCCGTTGATGATCGCGCTGGTGCTGTTCGTGACGACGGTGCTGATGTTCTTGACCTTCGGCTCGCTGGTGCTGCCGATCAAGGCGGCGTTGATGAGCGCGCTCGGTCTCGGTTCCACACTCGGCATCCTGACCTGGATCTTCGTCGACGGTCACGGCGCAGATCTGCTGAATTTCACACCGCAGCCGATCATGTCGCCGGTGCTGGTGCTGATCATCGCCGTGGTCTACGGCTTGTCCACCGACTACGAGGTGTTCCTGATATCTCGCATGGTGGAAGCGCGCGCACAGGGCGCCTCCACCACCGAGGCGGTGCGCATCGGTACCGCGCACACCGGGCGCATCATCACCGCGGCCGCCTTGATCCTGCTGGTGGTGACCGGCGCATTCGCGTTCTCCGATCTGGTGATGATGCAGTACATCGCCTACGGCATGATCGCGGCGCTGTTCATCGACGCCACCATCCTGCGCATGCTGCTGGTGCCCGCGACCATGAAGCTGCTCGGCGACGACTGCTGGTGGGCGCCGGCCTGGATGAAGCGCATCCAGCAGAAGATCGGCCTCGGTGAACCCATCCTCGACGACGAACGGCCCACCAAGGGCGAGGTCGTCGACCTGGTGAAAACCACGCCCATCACCGACCCGGTGACCATGCAGATGCCCGCCATGCCGGAAAGCCAGCAGCGCAAGACGCCGCGGCGCCCGCGCACGGTGGAGGAGATCGAGGCCGAGGCGCCGACCCAGCGCCTGGATGCCCTTCCGCCGGAACCGAACCGGCCGCGCGGCGCGACGTCCACCCAGCACATTCCGATGCCGGTGCCGCCGGATCCGACCAGGCCGCGCGCGGCGCACGCGACGCCGCCGCAGCCGGAGCCCGATGCCGGCGAGTCGGGCGGTTCGACGTTGCGGTTGGCGCCGGATTCCCCGCAGCCGCGTGGGTCCGAGCGCGTCCGCCCGCCGCGTGGGGCCGCCCCCGACCCCGGTGCGGCCGCACCGGTTTCGGAATCCGGTGTGATCGGCGGTTCGGTCGCTCCCACGCCGAGCCACTCAGAAACCGCGCCTGGCCACTCGAGCCGAACGGGTCCGAGCCATTCGCCCGAATCCACTGCCGGCCCATCCGCTTTCGGCGGACACTTCGGTCCCGCGGACCCGACCCGTCCGCGTCCGCATCCGCCGGAGCGGCCGTTCGAACCGTTCGGCGAGGCTCCCGGAGCTGCGACGGAATCGGCTCGGCCGCAGCACGATCCGTTCGGTGTCGCACCGGAAGGCGTCGTGTCCAATGGCGCTGCCGAACCGACCGGCAGGCATTCCGATGCCGCGCCCGCCCAGCGGGCAGAGCCCGAGCCGGGAGACGCGACGGCGACCGCGTACTACCGGGTGCCGACATCCGAGCAGCAGCCCGCACCCGATCGGTTGCCTCCGCTGCCCGGTTCGTCGTCCACCGAGGCCGCACCCTCGCCGGAACCGCCACGTCCGCTGCTGCCCCGCGTCTCCACCCCGGGTGCGTCGGCGAGCCCAGCACCGGCCCCCGACGAGTCGGCGACGACGGAAGTCCCGGCGCAGCCCTCGGATTCGGCGCAGACGCCCGAGCCCGAGCCCGGTGATGACAGCCGCAGCAGCATCGAGAATTGGATGGCCGAACTCCGCTCCTCCCGCCGCCGCACACCGCCACCGGACCAGGGGCGGCACCATTCGGGCGATGGGCGCACCGTCAGCGTGAACGAACTGCTGCGGCGGCGCGAGAGCGAGTAGGGGCCGCGCCGCAACGGCCGATTCGCGCCCGTCTACCGCGCCGGCGAATCCTCGTTGCCCGCGTCGGCGAAGGCGCGGGCGTACCGGGTACCTGCCAGCAGGAGCAGCACGCCGACGATGAGGAAGGCGGCGACGCGGACCAGGCCGTCCAGGGTGGCCAGGTCGAACAGGAACAGTTTGGCCAGAGCCGCGGCGGATACCAGCAGGCCGGAGCCGAGCGCCAATTTGGCGACGGCAGGCGAGCGGGAGAGTTTGCGCAGGCCGTACAGCAGAGCGGCGGTGGCGGCGGCCATCCAGGCGATGGTGGCGGCGCTGTGGCCGATGAGGAAGCCGTCGGTGGCGCCGGACGCCACGCCGATCGACACCGTCGCCACCGTCACCGCGTACAGCCCGGCCAGGCTCCCGGTCACCCACAGCACCGCGTCCGCGACATCGCCGCCGATCCCCGGCAACCGCCGCACGGCCCATACGCCGACCACCACAACCGCGAGAGCGAGCAGCGCGGCGAGCAGTGTCGAGATGCCGAGCCGCTGCTCGGCCAATCGTTGCACCGCAAGGGTTTCCGGCGAGGCGCTGTCGAGGAAGACCAGCGCGCCGAGCGCCGCGAACATCGCGCCGATTCCGGCGGCCACCGCATTGCGCTGCTGCCCCGCGACACCGAGGAAGCCGAGCGTGACCAGCAACAGCGCGATCGGCAAGGTCTGCCCGTTCGTCACCCCGAGGCATGCCTCGAGCAGCGCGAACGCGCCCGCGACGGCGGCCGCGATCGCGGTATGCGGCGGAATGAACCGGCGCGAGCGCTGATTCGGCACGACGGCGGTTGCCGCGGCGGCCAGCAGCACCGCGGCGAAGAGTGCGGCAACGAGTACCGAGGTGCGGCGTTCGAACATCACCGGCGCGGCCAGCAGCGGCGTGGCCGCCATCGCGAGGGTGACGGTGGCGGTGATATCGCCGGACCGTTCGCGGACCGCGAGTACCGCACCGATCAACCCGACGGCCGCGATCGCGACCGCCGCGGTGAGCAGCAGGTACAACCGCGCCCGCTCCGGGGTGTCGAAGGTCGCCACGGCAATCGCGGCCAACGTGGCGAGCACCGCGGGTGCCGTGCGGACGATGTGCAGGATCGGCCAGTTGCGCGCCAATTGCACCGGCACGCATGCGGTTTGCAACACGATCAGGAACCCGAGCAGTGCCAATTCCACCGTGACCACCGGCGACAGCACCGCCGCCCCCGCCACCACCAGCACCGCCAGCGTCTGCGAATTCCACCGCATCGCCAGCCACACCCCCGCCGCCGCGACGGCCGCCGCCGGCGCCAGCCCCGCCACCGGCGGCAACCACTCGTACACCGTGGTCACCCCGACCACATTGAGATAGCCGCCCGCGAACCCGGTGGCCGCCAAGGCGATTCCCCCGACCTGCCCACCACTGCGCCCGTACACCCGCACGCCCGCGCCCACCAGCGCCGCCGAGAACGCCACCCCCGTGGCCACCCGGGGCACCGGCCCGAAGAACCCGGCCTGCGCCGCCAGCACCAGCAGCATCACCACCCCGATCAACGTCACCCCGACCCCGGCCACCGCAAGCACCCGGCTGATCACGCCTTCCTGCTGCCACCACGGCGTCCGCTTCGGCCGCTCCGGGGGCCGCCAGGCCCCCGTCGGCGCACCCCACCCCGGCGACCCCGGCAGAACCCCATACGGAACCCCGGCGCCCCGCGGCGCCCAAGAACCCGGCTGCCCGAATCGGCCGCCCGGCTGCGCATATCGACCACCCGGCTGCGGGTACCGACCACCCTGGGGATAACCACCCGGCCCGTACGCCCCAGGCGGCGAAACGGTCCCGGCCTTCGGCGCACCACCGGCAGGCGGGACCAAGCCCGGCGCAGGCACATCACCCACGGGTGGCCAGGCCCGCGCCCCCTCGGCTGCCGCATCCGCCCCTCGTGCCTCGGCGCTCCCGCTCGGCCGGGCCGGTTCACCGGGACCCGGAGCGCCCGACGTAGCTCCAGGTCCAGCAGCCGCGCTGGTCTCGGCGTCCACGGGGCGCGCCGAGCCGCCGGCCTCCGCGCTCGCCCCGGCGGACGGGCCCGGTGACGGTTCACCGGCCGGTCTTCCTGCCCGCTCCGACGCGACCTGGCAGCGCAAAGCCTCCAGGTCGCGCCCCAGCGCCCACATCTGGTTGCCGAGTGTCTCGAACTCGCCCGACAACCGCGAGATCAGCACCGGATCAATAGCTGTACCCATGCTTGAAATGCTCGTTCCCGCACGCACGGCACACATGAGTAGAAACACCCGGCGGGCGGCGAATATCTACCCGAATCCGCAGGTACACGGGCTACTGGCGGGCGATTGGCACCGCGGTGGACAACGGGCAACCAAACCAGTTCCGCGAAGGCAGCGGCTGGTGCCGGTAGGCCATCAGAACCCCATGATCTTGCGCCAGTTCGACATGAACGGGTGCTTGGCGGTGACGGAGCCGAAGCGGGTGCGGCCGTGCACGATCAGGTGCAGGCGGCCGATGGGTGGGCCGGTGCGGACCTTGTTGTTGGCGCTGGAGCCCACCAGGTCGAGACCGTTGAGGTCGACGGTGGCCTCACTGGGGACGATCAGCGTCAGCCCGGTGAAGTAGTCGTCGACGTGCAGCTCCACCACCTGGGTAGCCATGATCGCCTCGGTGAAGTCCAGGGTCACCGAGGAGAACGCATTGTTGGTGTGCAGCACCGGGGCCACCTGCCACGGGCCGCGGCGGCTGAGCGTGGACAGCCGGCCGCGGATGACGCCGCCCGGATGCTGTGCCATCGGGGCCTGGTATGGCTGGGGCATCGGGCCGAGATGCGGCGTCGACGGCTCCGTCAATGGGCGTGGCGCGTTCACGAAGGCGGTGGACGGTGCGGCGGGCTGCCCGATCAGCCGGACGCCGGGCAGGTCGATGAGCACGGAGTTCAGCTCGCCGCGGGTCTTGGCGGCCAGCGCGGTGTCCATTCGCTCGGTGAATTCCCCCAGCGACAGCATCCCGAGCCCGACGGCGCGTTGCAGCAGCTCGCCCACGTGTTCCCGTTCGGCGTCGGAGACCCGCAGGTCCCGTTCGCCCACCGGACCCCCGGGGCCGATACCTGATGAAACCGAATCGGGGCCGCCCATGGGTCCGAGGTTACCGAGAAAAAGCCCGTTCCGGCATCGGGGCGATCCCCGATTCCACCGCGCCCGGCATCCTCCGGAAGTCGTACGAGCGCCACCCAGCGTCAGCGGCACCACCGGCCGGACGTGCGCCACCGGCATTCCGCCCTACTCGAGCCCCTGTTCGATCGCATACCTCGTCAACTCGACCCGGTTCGCCAGCTGCAACTTCCGCAGCGTCGCCTGCACATGGTTTTCCACCGTGCGATGCGACAAGCCGAGCCTGGACGCGATCTGCTTGGCCGACAACCCCTTCGCCACCATCCGCAGCACCTCGGTTTCGCGTTCGGTGAGCGCGGGCCGCGGCGGTGTGGCCGGGTCGGCGGGCGCGGTGGCGATGCGGCGGTACTCGCCGAGCACCAGCCCCGCGAGCCCGGGCGTGAACACCGCTTGACCGGCGGCGGTCGCGCGCACGGCATCGCGCAATTCCGCCGACGACGCGCTCTTGACCAGGTACCCGGTGGCGCCGGCCTTGATCGCGTCCAGCACATCGTCGCGTTCGGCCGAGGCCGACAGCACCAGCACCCGGCTGTCCGGCGAGACCCGCAGCACCTCGGCGGTGGCCTTGGCGCCGTTGCCGTCGGGTAGCTGCATATCCATCAGCACCACCTCGGGGCGGACGGCCGCGGCCCGTCTGGTCGCCGCGCCGACGCCGTCGGCGGTGGCCACGACCTGGAACCCGGATTCGGTCAGATCGCGGGAGACGCCGTCGCGCCACATCGGGTGGTCGTCCACCACCATCACGGTGATCGTGTCCTCGCTCATCCGCTACCTCCCTCGCGCTCGAGCACGCGGAACCCGCAATTCCCATTCGGTACCGAAGCCGACGCCGCCGGTCTCCTCGGTCAGCAGTTCCGCCGTCCCGCCGAGGGCTTCGATCCGGCCGACGATAGAGCGCGAAACACCCATCCGCCCTTCCCGTTCGGCCTCGGCGAGCCGGCCCGGCGCGATGCCGACACCGTCGTCGCGCACGCTGATGATCACCTCGTCGCCGGTGTCTTCCAGCAGCACATAGGCTTTCGCGTCCGGCCCGGCGTGCAGCGCGACGTTCGACAACGCGGTGGCGACGGCAGCCGCGATCTCGGTGCCGGCCCAACGCCCCACCGGCACCGGATCACCGGGTGTCGACACGAAGACGTTCGGCGTGGCGTGTTCGGTGAGCAGCGGCCGCAGATCGACCTCCGCCCCGTCTTCGACCGCACGGGCACCTTGCTCGGAGATCAGCACCCGCAGCGCCACTTCTTGTTCGCCGGCCCGCTGCGCGAGTTCCGCGGTGGGTCCGCCGATTTCGGTGCCGCGGCGTTTGATGTAGCTGAGCACTTGCAGCACGCCGTCGTGCACTTGGCGAGCCAGCCGTTCGCGTTCCTCGGTCGCCGCGTTCAGCCGCACCGCCCGTTCGAGCTGACGTTGCGCGGTCCGCGCGGTATTGGCGGCCAGCCCCAGCGCGAGCCCGACCGAAACCAGCACCGGAGCGGTCGCATCGGTCCACACGTCCTGGCCCCACTGGTCCCGCACGGTGATGCTGGCGGCGGCGACGAGCATGCCCGAGCACACCCCGAACAGGGGTCCGCGCAGGATCGCCGCCGAGATCACGGCGTTGGTCGCCCACAGCGTCGTCGGCAGGGTCTGATGACCGTGATACCAGTCGTAGTCGGCGACCAGCCGGGTCGAGGCCATCAGCGCGATCACCACCACATGGTCGCCGACCACCACCCAGCCGCGCAGCCGGACGGCGTCGGGAAAATGCCACTGCGACAACATGATCGCCGAAACCCCCGACCAGACCGCCATCGACGCGATCAGCACCCAGCTCAACCGCTGGTTCTGGTAGTACGGCACCGAGGCGATCTGCTGGCCCACCGCGTACAGCAGCGTCACCAGCCGGAAGGCCTGCGCGGCCCGCCACAACGGCGCGGTGGCGGTGTCGGCGGGGCTCGGTTCAGTCGCCCGGGGTCGCGTCATCGCTGGTCCCGGCCTCATCGGCGGTGTCGGGCCCGGCGGACTCGGGTCGAGCGCCGGTCGCACCCGGTTTGTCCGGACCTGGCTTCCCGCCGAGCTTGCGCTGCGCCTCGGCCAGCATGGCGCCGACATCGAAGCGCCCCGGCGCGGTCACATCCGGTTCCGCCGAATACAACCTGCCGTCCTCGTCGGTGCGCAGCTCCTCGAACAGCTCCTCCGGATCCTCGGCCAGCAATGACCGGATCGCGGTGTTCATCACCGCGACGAACGGCACCGCGAGCAGACCTCCCGCGATCCCGCCGAGCACCACGCCCGCGGTGATCGCCAGCACCACCGCCAGCGGATGGATGCTCACCGCCCGCCCGAGCAGCAGCGGTTGCAAGACATGGCCTTCCAGCTGCATCACCGCGATGATGATGCCGAGCACGATCAGCGCCGTCACCAGCCCCTTGGTGACCAGGGCGATGAACACCGCCACGAATCCGGCCAGGAACGCGCCGATGATCGGGATGAAGGCGCCGACGAACACCAGCGAGGCCAACGGCAGCGCCAGCGGCACCCCGAGGATCGCCAGGCCTGCGCCGATACCGATGGCATCGACCGCGGCCACCGCCACCGTCGCCCGGACGAACCCGACCAGCGAACCGAACCCGAGCTCCCCGGCGGTGCGCACGCGCCGTCGATGCGGCGTCGGCACGATCCGGATGACGAAATGCCAGATCTGATCGCCGCTGTAGAGGAAGAAGATGAGGATGAACAGGGTGAGGAAGGTGCCAGTGAGGATGTGGCCGATCACCGTCGCGGTGGTGAGCGCTCCGCTGGTCAGCTCGTCCTGATTGGACTGGATGGCCTTGACCGCGGTGTCGCCGGCGCTGCGGATCTGGTCTTCGCTGAGGTGGATCGGCCCGGTGATCAGCCAGTCCTGCACCTCTTTGATGCTGTTGGTGAACTGATCGGTCAGCTGCGGCACGCCCTCGACGAACTGCTCGACCACGAAGGTGAGAATCCCGGCGACCAGCCCGAGCGAGCCGACCAGCACCACGAACACCCCGACCGAGCGGGCGATCCCCAGCCGTTGCATCCAGTCCACCAGCGGCGCCAGCAGCGCGGCCGCCAGCAGCGCGATGGCCAGCGGGATCACCACCGTCGCCAGCCGCTGCACAATCATCGCCAGCACGGCGACCAGCGCGAAGATGACGAGCAATCGCCACGCCCACTCCGCGCTCACCCGCACGATCGGATGCACCGCGTCGGCCGCCGCCGACGCTCTCCCCTCCCGCTGTGCCGCCGTCTTCGGCGTCGATCCCGCGGAACCTGACTTCGGCTCGGTCACCTTGCCGAGCTTATCTTCAAGGCCCCCTCGAGCCACGCGGTAGACACCCGGGCTCCCCACCCCGTTTCACTTCGGTCAGCCTCGATCAGACCCCGGACAGGTGCTCATGTTGATCGGGTATGGCTCCCCCGGTGCTGACGACGGAAGGTGTCGGGGCTCTGGCCGGCCCATCGGTGGAAAGCGCGGCGCAGGGCTCGGGCGTCGGTGTAGCCGACGCGGGTAGCGACCGATCGGACAGGGAGATCGGTGTCGCGCAAGAGCTTGGTGGCGTAGTCATGACGTACGAATTCGACCTCGGCGCGCCAGCGGGTGCCGTGGTCGCCGAGGCGTCGTTGCAGAGTGCGGGGGCTCATGGCCAGGCGGTGCGCGACCGTGTCGAGGGTGAGGTCGTCGCTGTGCAGGGCATCGATCATGGCGGCGCGGAGTTGGTCGTGCCAACTGGGCGCGGTCCGCGCGGAGGCGATGGTCAGTTCGGCGTAGTGGCGCATGATGCGGCCGAGGTGGGGATCGGCGCCGAGCGGGAGTGGGCCGGGGTCGCGGAGGGTGATTTCGGTGTGCGCGGCGCCGAATTCGATATTCCGCGTGCCGAACTCGTCGACAAGGTATTGGTGGCTGCCGCGGACGCGATGCTTGAAGGTCATCCGCACCGGGATGAGCCGCTGCCGGGTGGCCTCACGGGCCCGGCGCAGCAGCAGCGCCTGCGCGAATTCCTCGGTGGGGCCGAAAGCGATATCGCCCGCATCCACCCGCCGGACGGTGATCAACTGCCCGTCTTCGGTCACTTCGCCGGAGATATCGGGGGCGGTGACGACCGCGCGCAACTCGGACGCGGCGCGGAGCCCCTCGGCCAGCGTGGGTGCCGTGCTGATGAGGTAGTCCCACACGTGCAGGCTGCCCGACCTCGCAGCGCCGGCAACGAGCAGACCGACAGTCGGTCCGGCGGTGGCCGCGGCCAACTCCCACATACGGAACGCCGTGTCCAGCGGTACCCGGATCAGATCCTCGCCGAGCAGAGCCGGATCGAGGCCCGGTAGCCGCTCGAGTTCCGCCCGTGCCACCCCCTCCCGCAGCACGGTCGCCCGAATCAGTCGGGCCAACTGCGCCGACACCGTGCCGTCCAACATCGTCGGGATCGTAACCGATGAACGGACGGCGAGCCGCGATGCGATATCCGGCGTGCAGAGTCCGCATTCTGCGCGGACGGTCCGGTCCGCACCTGCTGACATCGCCGGCGCTGCCGAGTGGCGTGTTCTGTCCGCTGAACGGCAGGTCGGGTCCTCCGGCTAGCACTCGGACAGGCCATAGGTTCATGACCGGGCGGCGGATCGATCGTCCGCCGCACATTGCTCCACCCATGCGCTACCCGAAGAGGTTCCATGCCGGTACCCGATGTTCCCCAGATCAGGCACAGATTCGCGGAGGTCGACGGAGTCCGCGTCTTCTATCGCGAGGTAGGGCGCCCGGACGCGCCCGTTCTCCTGCTGCTGCACGGCTTCCCGTCGGCCTCCCACCAATTCCGGCGGCTCATGGACGCGCTCGGCGGCCGGTACCGGATGATCGCCCCCGACTATCCGGGTTTCGGGTACACCGAGGTCACCGACGGTTTCGTCTACTCCTTCGACCGGCTCACCGACATCATCGAAGGCTTCGTGGAATCGCTCGGACTGGCGAGATTCGTCCTGTATGCCTTCGACTTCGGCGGGCCCGTCGGCATGCGGTTGGCCACCAGGCATCCCAGCTGGATCGCCGGTCTGATCATCCAGAACGCCAACGCCTACGACGAAGGCCTATCCGATATGGCGCGGGCCATGGCCGCCAACCGACCGGGTGTTCCGGGCGCCGAGGAGAACATTCTGCGAATTCTCGAACTCCCGGTCACCCGCGGCCAATACGAGGGCGGCGCCACGGACCCGGAGCTCATCGCGCCCGACGGTTGGACCTTGGACCAGCATTTCCTTGATCTGCCGGGCCGCAAGGCCGCCCAGGTCCAACTGGCTCTCGACTACCACAGCAATGTGGCGCGCTATCCGGAATGGCAGCACTGGCTACGCACACATCGGCCTCCGGCGCTCATCGTCTGGGGCCGCAACGACGCCTTCTTCCTCGAGGCGGGCGCCCGCGCCTACCTTCGCGATCTGCCGGACGCGGCCATCCATCTGTTCGACACCGGCCATTTCGCCCTCGAAGACAGCCTCACCGAGATAACCCCGCTCATCAGTCGATTCGTCGATGACTTGACCAAGGAGAAAATCGTGAAAATCGCAGTCATCGGCGCCTCCGGCAACCTCGGCGGCGCGGTGGCCCGCGCGGCCGCCGCCCGCGGACTCCAGGTCACCCCACTCGGCCGCGACACCATGGACGTCACCGATCCGGCCTCGATCACGAGCTCCGTCGCCGGCCACGATGCCGTGGTCGCGGCCATCAAAGGCGACGACCGCCTGGTTCCCCGCGCAGCCGCCGCACTGCTCGAAGCACTTCCGCTCGCCGGGGTGGACCGCCTGATCTTCCTCGGCGGGGGCGGCAGTCTCGAATACGCGCCCGGGCAGCGCTTCGTCGACTCTCCGGACTTCCCGGTGCAATATCTGCAGACGGCCCGAGACCAAGCCGAAGCGTTGGAGATCTTCCGCGGTTCCGCGTCCTCGCTGCGCTGGTCCTACGTCAGCCCACCCCCGATTCACCTGATCCCGGGTGATGCCACCGGAACCTATCGCGCGCAGGCCCGCGACACCCCGATCGGGGATGCCGGCGGCGACAGCCGCATCACGGTCGGCGACTATGCCCGCGCCATTGTCGACGCCTTGCAGAACGGCTCCTTCATCCAGCAACGCTTCACCGTCGCGTACTGAGCCGACTTCCGGCGCGCCGACTCGCAGGCGCGCTACTGGGCGGCGACCGGGAGGAATGAGACCGGTAACCGCGCGCCCCGCACTGCGCGGTGCGCCCGCGTTGAAGCCTCTGAGCGGCGGGGAAGCTAGATTGGTGATCGTGTCAGCGCCCTTGGAAGCGGTCAAACAGACCATGCATACGCGCTGGCCGCTGTACCTGACGTCGATGCTGTTGGCCAATGCCTTCGGCGCGGTGCTGGTCTGGGCGTTCATCCAATACGGACTTCCCATACCCGAAGGTGAGGCCGCCGGACCGCGCCAGGTGGGCCTGCTGATCCCGGCGCTGGTCTTCGTGATCGGTGGCCTGCTCAGCGTGGTCGCCTCGGCGTGGATGCTGCGGCCGGTGATGCGGTGGCAGGTGCGCGGGGGCCCGCCGAGCAGGCAAGAGCAGATGGCCGCCCTGCACGCGCCGCTGCGGCAGTCGATCCTGCATCTGGCGTTGTGGATCGTCGGCGGCGCGGTGCTGGCCTCGCTGATCATCGTCGACACGCCCGAGCTGGCCGGTGCGGTGATCGTCACCGAATGTATGGCCGCGACCATCGTGTTCGGCTTCACCTACATGCTCGGCGAACGCATCCTGCGCCCGGTCGCCGCCGAAGCGCTCACCGCGGGCACCTTCGACCACACCCTCACCCCCGGTGTCGGCACCCGCATGGCGATGACCTGGGGTATGGGCACGTTCGCGCCGACGATCGCGATCGTGCTGCTGTGCGTCACCCAGATCTCTTCCGACATCAAGTTCTCCGCGCAGTCGCTCGCGGTGTCGATCCTGCTGCTGTGCGGCGTGGTGATCATGCAGGCGCTGGCGTTGTCCATGCTCACCGCCTCCAGCATCTCCGATCCGGTGCGCCAGCTCAGCCAGGCCATCGACCGGGTCCAGGCCGGGGCGCGCGATGTGCAGGTCGAGGTGTTCGACGGCAGTGAGATCGGGCTGTTGCAGGTCGGCTTCAACCGGATGATGGAGGAGGCCGCCAAACGCCAGCAGCTCCAGGAGCTGTTCGGCCAGCACGTCGGGGCCGAGGTAGCCCAGCGCGCGCTCGATTACGGCACCGAACTCGGCGGTGAGACCCGCTTCGTCGCGGTGCTGTTCGTGGACATGGTCGGCTCCACCGCCACCGCTGCCGAGCGCCCGCCCACCGAGGTGGTGAGCCTGCTCAACGAGTTCTTCCGGGTGGTCGTCGACGTCATCGACCGGCACCACGGCTTCGTCAACAAGTTCGTCGGTGACGCCGCGCTCGCGATCTTCGGCGCACCGCTGGACCGGCCGGACGCGCCCGCCGCGGCCCTGGCCGCCGCCAGGGAATTGCGTGAGGCCCTGCGCGAGGTGAACGGCCTGGATATCGGTATCGGCGTATCGGCCGGACTGGCCGTCGCGGGAAATATCGGTGCGGCCAATCGATTCGAATACACCGTCATCGGAGATCCGGTCAACGAGGCCTCGCGGCTGACCGAGCTGGCCAAAGACCAGCCCGGCCGGGTGCTCGCCTCGGGCTCCGCGCTGTATTTCGCCGATGAAAGTGAGCAAGAGTTTTGGGTGACCGGCGACGAGGTGCAGCTGCGTGGACGGCGCAGAAAAACCAGATTGGCCTGGCCGAAGAACGGCGCCGAGGCCACCGGCGATGCCGACGAAGAACAGGTGCGTTCGTTAGGCTGACCGCGTGACGGCCAACGGCGCTCCAACAGGCGATTCTGTCTCGCCTGCGGCCGCTGCCGCGCCGGTTCGACGCAATTTCCGGTGGCTGAAATGGGTTGCCGGTGTGGCGTTGCTCGCATTATTGATCGGCGAAGCCATCTATCTCTGGCCGCGTCTGCACGAATCCTGGCGCACGCTCACCGAAATCCATTGGGGCTGGGTAGCGCTGTGCATCGCATTCCAGGCGATGTCGATGAGCGGTTTCGGCCGGGTGCAGAAACAGTTGCTCGGCGCCGGCGGTGTGCGGGTCAGCCAGCGCAAATCGGTAGCCGTCGTCTATGGCGCGACGGCGATGTCGGTGACGCTGCCCGCCGGCCAGGTCTTCTCCACCGCGTTCACCTACCGGCAGACCCGGCGCTGGGGTGCCAGCCCGGTGGTGGCGTCCTGGCAGCTGGTGTTCTCCGGCGTGGTCGCCGCGGCGGGCCTGGCGCTGCTCGGCGTCGGCGGTGCGCTGCTGGTCGGTAACCGGGTGGGCCCGGTGAAGCTGATCGTGACCGTGCTGGCCATCGTCGCGCTGGTGTGGGCGGGCAATTACATCTCCAGCAATCCCGGCGCGCTCGAAGCGGTCGTGCGCACAGTGCTCGCGCTGGTGAATCGGGTGCGCAAACAGCCGCCCGACCACGGAATGTCCAAGGTCACCGACATGCTGGCGCAGCTGGAATCGGTCGATCTCGGCACCCGTGACGGCGCCTGGGTGGCCGGATGGGCGGTAGTGCACCGAATCGCCGACGTCGCCTGTCTCGGCGCCGCCTGTTACGCCGTAGGCGGTGACCCGAAATGGGCGGGCCTGCTGATCGCTTTCGCCGCGGGTAAAGCCGTCGGCTCAATTCCGTTCGCGCCCGGCGGCATCGTCTATGTGGACGCGACCCTGATCTACGGTCTCACCGCCGCCGCGGGATTGCCGGCCGCACAGGCGGTGGCCGCCGCATTCGTCTATCGGCTGGTGAGTTTCATTCTGGTGGCGATCATCGGCTGGATCGTTTTCGCGTTCGGCTTCCGCACGAAACAGGCCGATGAGGTGGAATACGAAAAGGAATTCGAGCAGCGCCGCACCGTTTAGCCGGGGTGTAGCCGTGGCGTGGCGGGGGATTGGTTGAAACGAACACTAAGCTGACCGGGTGAGGATTTTCCTGCCGTTGGTGGTCGATGCCCTGCTGGTGGTCCTGTTCTGCGCGATCGGACGGCAAAGTCACGACGAGGCGGTGCTCGCCGGATTGTTGCGGACGGTCTGGCCGTTCGCGATCGGATTGGCGGTCGGCTGGGCGGTCGCGGTGGTGGCGGTGAGCCGGATGTACGGCGAGGGCACTCGTTTCGATGGCAGTTCGCTCTGGCCGACCGGGGTGCTGGTCTGGCTCGGCACTCTCGGCGGCGGCATGTTGCTGCGTTCGGTCAGCGGCCAGGGCACGGCGTTCAGCTTCATGCTGGTGGCCGCGGGCGTACTGGCATTGTTCCTGCTCGGCTGGCGTGCGGCCTGGAACGCGATCAACTGATCGGGCTCCAGGCGCTGGTGTTCAGGACCGCGCAGCGGTTCAGGGCTCGGGCTTGGTGAACGAGCGGAACATCCGGGCCGCCATCCGCACCGCGGCATCACCGCCATCGATATTGTCGATGTGGACCGCGAAGGCCAGATCACCCATGGTGGCGATCAACCAGCCGTCCTCGCCCGCTTCGGCGACGAAGCCGGTGACCCCGCCGTACATCCGAAGCTCTGCCATCCTCGGGTCGTTCATGCCGTCGCGCATCATGGTGCGCAGCCGATCGGTGACCGGCGCAGGCAACGGCTCGAGCTGAGCATCGGTTTCGCTGGGCCGTCCACGCTCGATCATGGGCGGAGGCACCGAGCCGCGCGCGATCGTCGCGGCAGCGATGGCCATTCCGAAGGGGCTGGCCAGGACCGCGTCGGCCCCCGCGCCCTGCCGCACTTGCTCGGCGCTGCGTCCCGAGATGGCCAGTCGCCCGGTGACCTCGTCCAGACCCGGCACCCGGAAATCGACGCCGATGCCGAGCTTGGTCGCGGCCTCGGCCGCCTCCTGCACCGAGACGTCGGCCGGCGCTTTACCTTTTTCGACGGCAACGATATTGCGGAACAGCTCGATGTTCGCACCGATCGGATACAGACCGGTGAACGCCACCGGTCCGTGCTCGCTGGCGTAGCCGTTCTGGGCCACCGCGACCACAGCTCCGGTGGAGGGCTGGATCGCCACCAGCGAAGCCGGACTCGCCACACTGACCACCGCATCCAACGCAGCACGCTGCAATTTCTGATCCATGGTCGCGGCGATATCCGGACCCGCCGGGCCCTGCTCACCGGCCAGCTGGGTGATGAATCGGCCGTCCTTCTCGAACAATTGGACAGCCCATCCGGAGTGCGCCTGCTGGCTGTCCTCCCACACCTCGGCCAGCCCGTCCAGCATCGGGGAGCGCACCCGGCGGTCGACGGAGATGACCCGCGGCTGCTTCTCCATCACCACGCCGGGAATGGGCGCCATCCGCGGCTCGAGGATATTGAAATCGCCGTCGCGCAGGCTGACCGCGACGATCGGTTTGCCTCCCGATGAGGCCAGCTGCTGCATCAGATACGGCCCGGTGATCAGCGAGGCGACCGGTTCGATCGCAGCGGCGAGCGCATTGGTCGAGGCGACCGGATCGGGCATGAGCGCCGGATCCAGTTTGATCACGTTGATGTTCTGCTCGGCCATCAGCGGTTCGCCGACGATATCGACCACGCGCGGTGGCGGTTTCGGGGTGGTGCGCACCAGCTTGACGTCGCGGGTGTGGCTCAACTGCGGCATCACGATCGCGGGGTCCCAGGAGATGCGCCAGCCGATGGCGAGTTTACGGACCGAACCTTCGATGCTGTAGGACCAGTTCTTCTTTTCGCCGAAGCTCCAGTCGACGTCCATGCTGAACAGACCCGAAGCCGGGTCGAGCTCGATGAATTGGGTTTTCTCGTAATCGACTTCGCCCGATTCCAGGCCCTCGAACATTTGCTTCAAGGTTGCCGAGGCCGCGGTGGGGTAGGACGTCAGCTCCGCAGCGGCCGCGTAGTCGTGCTCGTCGAGCAGCTCGGTGAACCGTTCGACGACAGCCTCGGCTTCGTTCGGCTGCTCACCCAGACCACACGATCCCATCGCGAATACCAGAGCCGCCACCCCCGTGAGGGCCAGTGCGCCCCGGAAGCGAAAGCGGCGGGATCCCCACACATCCATGTCGCCCACTCTTCACTCTTGTCACTCCAGTAACAAGACCACCGTACCTGAAAAATCCCTGTTTGCGGCGCCCCCCGAGCCGGGAGAGCGACCCGTACACAACGGTGTCAATTGTGCCCGATCCCTCCCGTCTCCGAAGCCGATCACCAACGTCGTCCGATGGCCCGAAGACAACCGGCGCAGCTACCGTACCGACCGAGCCGACGCGGCGTGCAGATACCAGCGAACTCGGCGTTTCACATTAGATACCCCATCCCCTCGGCGGCCAATCGCGAGGGTCGGCGCGGCCCGGATCGGTAAGGTTGCCGGCATGCCAGATACCGCCGCGCCGAACCCGCCGATCCTGGTGCTCAACGGTCCCAACCTGAATATGCTCGGCGTACGCCAGCCGGAAATCTACGGCTCCGAGACCCTCGCCGACGTCGTCGAATTGTGCACGCGCACAGCCGCGGGACTCGGCCGCGAGGTGCGGGCCTTCCAGTCGAATTCCGAGGGGGCCCTGATCGATCAGATTCACCAGGCCCGCGGGACGGTGTCCGGCATCGTCATCAATCCCGGCGGGCTCACCCACACCTCCGTGGCACTGCGTGACGCCCTGGTGATTCCGGAGGTGCCGATCGTGGAGGTGCACGTGAGCAATGTGCATGCCCGCGAGGAGTTCCGGCACCACTCCTTCATTTCGCCCATCGCCACCGCGGTGATCGCCGGAATGGGTGTGTTCGGATACGCGGCCGCGATCGAATTCCTGGTGCGGCGATCGAACGCCGACGCGGTGCGCCGCTGATCAGGCGATGCGGAAAACCGGGAAACCCGGCGCGATGGCGGCCAGCTCCGCATCGGTGGCGTCCTTGGTGACGCCCTCGAAGAACCGGCCCACCTCCCAGCCCCAGCGCTTCAGGTAGGCACGCAGCAACGGCACCTTGTCGGCGTCGTCGACCTCCCGCGCGGTGAACGCTTCGACCTTGCGGCCCAGCCGCAGCTCACCCTCGCCGGCGACGCGCAGATTGCGCACCCATTGGGTGTGTCCGCGCGGGGCGACCAGGTAGCGCGCGCCGTCGATGTCCATGACATTGACCAGCGTGCTGCGCCACTGCCCGCTCTTGCGGCCGCGCACGGCGAGCAGTCGCGAACCCATGATGCTGATGCCCAGCTTGGGCAGAGTGTTCATGATCCGATTCATCGTCGCCTCACCCCGCCCTGGGCCGATGTATCGGGTCGCCGCGTTCGTGCCGGTCATGTCGATCTCCTTTGTGAGCGATGCTCTCTGTTGAGAACAACGGTCTCATGCCGCGCATCCAGAGTCAAGAGCAGTGCTCTCCTTTCCTGGGCTACTGCGAACGTGGGCAGCCATCGAGTCCGGTGTATCGGCACGGACGCCCGCCAAGCGATGGACACGGCGCCCCATCCGGTCGCTGCGAGGCCGGCGCTGGTGGACGATGGTCGGATGGCGGCGGCTGATCTCTCCGATCTGTTTTTCGTGCTCGACCTGAGCGGCGTACTCGCGAACGCGATCCTGGGCGGCGTGCTGGCTCGCGCGGAGCGATTCGACCCGATCGGCTTCGTGACCCTGGCGATCCTGTCCGGGCTCGGCGGCGGCCTGATCCGCGACACCCTGCTCCAGCGCGGAACCCCCATCGCGCTCACCAACTACGCCTATCTGGTCACCGCGCTCGCCGGTGCGTTGATCGCCTTCGTCCTACTGATCGAGGGCAAACTCTGGGACCGCACCTTCCTGTTCGTCGACGCCGCCGCCCTCGGCTGCTGGGCCGCAACGGGCGCCCAGAAAACCCTGGCCGTCGGCCTCGGCTGGCTGCCCGCCGTCCTGCTCGGCACCATCACCGCGGTCGGCGGCGGCATGGTCCGCGACATCGTGCTGCGCCGCACCCCACGCATCTTCGGCGGCAACACCCTCTACGCCACCGCCGCCCTGGCGGCGAGCATCGTCATGGTCACCCTCGCCGCCGCGGGCCAGACCACCGCCGGCATGATCTGCGCGACCACCGTCGGCGCGGGCCTGTGCCTGCTCGCCCACTGGCGCGGCTGGACCCTCCCGGAAAGCCTGCCCCGGCGCGCGGCGGAGTGAGCCGATCGGCCGACCGTCGCGCCTCGGACCCGTTATGGTCGGCTCGGACTCGGCAGCCGCGAAAGCGCCTGTCCGAGTTCGTTCGACCGATACCGGCGATGACCGGCATCTACGGACCACTGCCGATGAGGGAACCGAGGACGAGGCGATCGTGCCGAATTTGTTCTACTACCCGAAAATCAACGCACCGCAGTCGGTGATCTACCAGGCATTGCTGTACTGGGATCGTTTGATCACCGTCGCACCGGCCGGTCCGATGGACGAGTTTCTCGGACCGCAGATGCGTCGGGTGAACGACGCGGGGCTGTACCTGCGGTTGCCTGCCGATCGGTGGCCGGGCGGCGACGGCGCGGTGGAGCGAGCAATGTGGACGCTGACGCGTCTGCTCGGCGAGATTCCCGCAGACGACCTGGTCCCGGACACCGGGCCCGACAACTATGTTCATCGCGGGAAGTTCTCGCCGGACCTGATCGAGGAGTTGCGGCTGCGGGGACTGGCTCGCGAGGCCGGACTCGCGGTCTATGTGTCGGCCGCGACACAATTGTGCTTGATCAGCGCCGCGGCGCGCGATATCGCTCGGTACTACAGGGGTTCGAGTTACGGTGAGCGTGGCAACGACTACCACTACATCGATAGTCTCTACCCCTGCACGGACAGTCCGGCCGCCCATCGTTTCGCGCACTCACCATTCGTATTCCCTCCCACCGACCCCGGCGCCGATAACTCCCTTCATCCTCGCCGGTACCGGGCGATATTCGCTAACCGCCTTCCCGATCCGCGTCCCGTACCCTGCCTGGATGTCGAGATCGGCGGGCTGCTACCGGTTCCCGGCCACGAGGTGCGGATCGAGGATCTGATCGCCTTCCGTGAGCGGTACAGCGATGAACGACGCCGCCTCATCACGGCGATCGACCGGCTGGTGCGCGGCTTGCAACGCGACTATGACGATCCCCGAGACGTTTTCCACGCCCTACAGGGCGAGCTCGAGCGAGCCTTGGCCGATCTCGAACACGCAGGTCGCTGCGCCAGGATCAATTGGGTGCGGCGAGCGGTGACGGTGTCGATCGCGTTGGCATCCGGGTACGCCGGACAGAAGGTGTATCCCGATGCGGGCTGGGTCCTCGGTGTAATCGGCGGAGCCGCAATCAATGTCGCGACCACTACCACTCGATCGTCCCGTGGGGAGTTCGCCGATGACATCACTTACTTGCAGCGGGTGCGATCGGCCGTCGCGGGCCGGTGATACGCATCGAACTACGTGCCGATCCGAGAACGGCGCGACAGACGGACACCTCGCGCGGGCGCCCATCGGCCAGATCGGGCGGCTCGCATCTGGCCGGCAGGCTCGCCCGCGACGGGTGATCAGCTCTCGGCCGGCGCGGGCAGCACCTCTCCGGTTTCCAGCAGGGTCTTGAGGTTCGACAGGATGGACGGCCAACCGCCCTGCACGCCTTCGAGGACCCGGCTGCCCGGTGCGAAACCGTCGTGGACCACGGTCAGCTTCACGACCTCACCCTGCGGTTCGATCTCGAAGGTGACCTTGGAGCGGGGTTCGGCGGACCATTCGGCGAGTTCGCCGTCGTCCATGCCGAATTCGGCGGCGAACTCGGGGCCGATGGTGTGCCATGTGTAGGACAGCCGGCGGGGCGGATCGGATTCGAGCACGACCTGCTCGGGATCCTTGCCGACCCAATTGCCTTGCTTCCACACCATTTCCGAGCCCTGCCGCCAGTCGGTGTCGAAGGTGGCGCCCCAGTATCGGCTGGTGAAAGCGGGGTCGGTGAGGGCCTGCCAGAGTTTTTCCGGCGTGGTCTTGA
>NZ_BAFY01000248.1 GCF_000308555.1 Nocardia cyriacigeorgica NBRC 100375
ACGCCCCGGTTCCCAACGCCGGGTTCGCGGGGGTGATCGCGGTCGGTGCGGGCCGCGCAGGTGCAGGCGGCGCTGATGGCATTGTCGTCGGCGGATCTGATCGTGGTGCGCATCGTGCTGAACGAAGACGACGCCAGCCGGTACGCGCTGGCCACCATGGCCACCAAGATCGCGTTCTGGCTGCCGGCCGCCGTCGGCATGGTGCTGTATCCACGGATGGCCCAGCCCGGGCATTCGGCGAGCGCGATCCGCTCGGCGTTGGCGGTGCTGTCCGGCATCGGCATCCTCGCCGTGCTGGGCGCGGCGGTGGCGGCACCGCTGGCGCCATTGTTCGCCGGCGAGGACTACGCGCCGATCCAAGGGCTGCTGTGGCTGTTCGCCCTGCACGGCGCCGTTCTCGCGGTGCTGCAAGGTGCGCTGCTGTCGGCCATCGCCGTCGACCGCACGGCCCTGGCCGGGCTCACCTGGCTCGGCCTCGCCATCGAGGTCGCCCTCATGCTCGCCTTCGCCCGCACCATCCCCGCCCTCATCGTCACCGCCGCGGGCGTTGCGGGCACCACCACCGCCATCGTCGCGGTCCTGGTGCTCTACACGGCCGCGCGCCAACCGGCCGAGGGTACGCGGTCGTGAGTGCGCGTGCGCGCGGCGGTCGGTCGGAGGCAGTCGTCGCGGCGGTGTACAGCGCACTGTTGACGCTGATCGTCGCGGGCCCACTACTCGGCCCCGGCTATCTGCTGCTCCGGGACGCGGTGAGTACGCCGCGCTCCTATCTCACCGATTCCGCGCTCGGCCTCGGTGACGCCGCTCCCCGTGCCGTCCCGCAGGATGCGCTGCTGGCGGCGCTGTCGACGGTGGTGGACGGCGGGCTGATCGTGAAGGCGATCCTGCTGGCCGCACTGTGGGCCGCCGGTTACGGTGCGGCGGTTCTGTCGCGCGTGCTGCTGGGAGCACCCCTGGCGGCGCAGCTGGTGGCGGTGACGGTGGCGGTCTGGAATCCCTTTGTCGCCGAACGTCTCCTACAAGGCCACTGGAGCCTGCTCACCGGGTACGCGGCCCTGCCGTGGACCGCGCTCGCGGCGCACCGTCTCCGGCAGCGAAACGGTGGACAGCGCAACACTGGGCGCGGATGCCGGGATTGGGCGGTGCTGGCCGGATGCTTCGCCGCCGCGGGTCTGACCCCGACCGGCGCCCTGCTGGCGGGCCTTGTCGGCCTGACCGTCGCCGGGCGCCGCAACCTCCCCGGCGTACTGGCCCTGTTGATCGCCGCCTGCGCCCCCTGGCTGGTCGCCACCATCGCCTCCGGTGCGGGCACCGAAACCTCCGACCCCGCGGGCATCGCCGCCTTCGCCGCCCGCGCCGAACCCGGCCTCGGTACCCTCGGCAGCCTCGCCGGTCTCGGCGGCATCTGGAACGCCGACGCCGTCCCGTGGTCACGCACCATGCCCCTCGCGTTCATCGGGACGGCGATCCTGCTGGTCCTGGTCGCCCTCGGCGTCCGGACCGTGGCCGGCGGGTTCGTGCGCCGACGCACCGCCACCGACAGCGCGCCCACGGCCGATAGCGCTCCGCCCTCCGCCGTCGGCGCTCGGCCGCAAGCCACCCCCGCGCCCGACGAGACCGACGTCGACGGAACCGGCTCCTGCCCCCAAGCCACCCTCGTGCCCGACGCCGGCGCCACCGACCTCCGCCCGGCAACCTCGGACAGCGATCAGCCGCCCTCCGATCGGCCCACGCCTGCCCTCGACCTCGCCGCTGCCCGCACCGGCCGCCGGCTCCTCGGATTGGCAGTCGCGGCCGTGTTGCTGCCGGCTCTCGGTGCCACCGCCTGGGGCATGGACGCTCTCGAATGGCTTGTCGTCGAAGTCCCCGGCGCGGGCCTGCTGCGCGACACCCAGAAGTACGTCGCCCTCGCGATGCCCGCCTACGCCCTGTCCGCCGCCGCGGGATGCGTGGCCCTCGCGACCCGATTCGGCGCGCGGGCCGCCATCGCAGAGCCGGATATCGAACCCGATCGTGCCGCTGCGAAGCCGGGCAGCCCACCCCTCGCAGCCGGATCCCGTTCCGGTGCATCTACCCCCGCGCCAGCCGAGATCGGCCGGGGCTCGGCAGCAGACACGGCAGACACGACAGACACGGCAGAGTATGCGGAGCACGACGGAACTCCAGCGGCCCATGAGATCACCGAAGCCCCTCAGGCCAACGGCACTGTGGGCAGTCCCGATACAGCACACAGCACCCTCGACCGCGCCGATCCGGCTGGACACCGGCCCCACCAGGATTCCCGCGGCATTCCTGATGACGTTGACGCCCCGAACGCGCCGGACACGCAGAGCCGCGCCGAGTCCGCACCGGTCACCATCCGCCGGCGCCCCACGGCCGGCCCCGCGCTCACCGCGATCGCGGCCCTGTTCATCGCGGCGCTGATCCTCCCGCTCATCGACCTGGCCTGGGGCGTCGGCGGGGAGATGCGGGCGGTGCGGTACCCGGCGGCGTGGCAGGAGGCGGCCGCGCGGGTGGACGGACCCGGTGACGTGGCGGTGTTGCCGGGCGGCATGTTCCGGAAGTTCCCGTACAGCGGTAGCGCGCCGGTGCTCGATCCGGCACCGCGGATGCTGCCCAACGATGTGTTGCAGACCGGCGAGCTGCCGGTGCGTGGACAGACGGTGTCGGGCGAGGGCGCACGCGCACGCCGGGTGGAACAGCTGTTGCTGGACGGTGGTTCGCCCGAAGAGCTCGCGGCACTCGGCGTGGGCTGGGTGCTGGTCGAGCACCGCACTCCCGGGCCGAGGGGCCAGTCGGAAGCGACGCTCGCGCAATTGGAGCCGGTGCTGAGCGCTCCGGATCTGTCGCTGTATCGCGTCGGCGGCGTGATCACCGAGGAGTCGAGCACGGACCGCACTCTGGTGATCGGCGCCCACGTGCTCTGGGCCGCATTGCTGCTGGCCCCGCTGCTCGCGTTCGTGCCGGCTCCGCGTCGATTCGACCGAAATCGCTGACGAGCGGCCGGCACACCAACCGCACGCCGCGCAAGCCCCTAACTCACACCGGCGGAATCAGCCCGGAAACCCTGCGCCCGTCCGCCGCCGCGGCGAGCACCTGATAGACCCCGGAAGCCGTACTCTCCCAGGAGAATTCCCGCGCCCGCGAACGCGCCTTCTCCCCCATGATGGTGCGGGCGGCGGCGTCGGTGAGCAGTCCGGCGACCGATTCGGCCAGCTGGTCGACATCGTCGACGAGCACGCCGGTCACCCCGTCGACGATGGAATCGGTGAGCCCGCGCGAGGATCGGTAGCCGACGGTCGGCACGCCGTGCTGGGCGGCCTCGATCACCGCGAGGCCCCAGCCTTCCTTGCGCGAGGGCATCACGTGCACCCAGCACCTCGCGAGCAGTTCGTGTTTGCGGCGTTCGTCGACGTGCCCGTGGAAGGTGACGGCGTCGGCGATACCCAGCTGCGCCGCGACCGATTTCAGGTTGTCGGCCCACCAACCGTCACCGATGACGTCGAGCTGCACGCCGGGGATCCGGCCGCGCAGTCGCGCGACGGCGGCGAGCGCGTCCTCGATCTGCTTGTGCGGCACCAGCCGTGACAGCACCACCACTCTCGGCTCGGCGGTACGGGTTTCGGCGGCGCCGGTGGGGGCGTCGACTGGAACAGGTTCAGCGCCGTTGCGTACCACCGCGATGCGCGATCCGTCGACGCCCAGAGTTGTCAATTCCTCTGCCGACGGCAGCGAAACCGTCAGGTATTGATTATCGCGATGCACCCGTGGCGACAGCCGCGATTCGATCCACCAGCCGATCCGGCCGACCAGCCGGCCCGCGACCGGCCACTGCTCGCGATGCCCGTGATGCACCAGCACCACCGACGGCGCCTTGCTCGCGGCGCGGGCGAAGAAGGGGATGCCGTTCTGGGTGTCGATCACCGCGTCGGGCCGGATGCCGCGCAGCGGTCCGAGGCCGAGGCGCGCGAGAGCGATGGCGGCGAGCGCGCGCGGGTACACCGAGTAACGGCCGCCGGCCCGGCTGATGTCGATGCCGTCGACGGTTTCCCTGCGGGCCGCGCCGGGGTAGCGGGCGGTGCGCAGGGTGACCTTGACGCCGCGGGCGGCGAGGTGGGCGCCGACCTGCTCGAGGTAGCGTTCGCTGCCGCCACCCTGCGGATGCCCCGTGTCGCGCCAGCAGAGCAGTAGGACTTCGCGCACGGTCGAGCTTCTCCGGTCGTCGGGTCCCCGTCGGGAACGTCGGATATCGTCGTACACCCTAGTGGACGGCTTGCGGACGTGGTCCGAACCCGGTCCCGACCGGCTGCCGACCCAGCCGCGACCGGGCGACGCGGCCGATTGTGCGAGACTCGGCGCCGTGCTCAGAGCCGATAGAACGACTCGGTGGTCCCCGCAGGCCCGGATGCGTCCGGGGCGCCCGGCCGCGCCCACGACCGTGCGGGGCGACCGGCGCCGCCCACGTTTCGCCGAGCGCGCCACCCTGCGCCGGTCGATCCGGTTGCTGAGCAGTTTCCGCTTCGAGCAGACCGCGCCCGCGGTGTTCTACGGCGGCCTCGCCACCGACAGCGCCGCCATGATCAGCGACTTCTACGCCGACGTGACCGGTAGGGAGCTGGCGGGCGCGACCATCATCGATGTGGGCGGCGGGCCCGGCTATTTCGCCGACGAGTTCGCCCGTACCGGCGCCAGGTACATCCCGGTGGAGCCGGATCCTTCCGAGCTGCATGCGGCCGGGCTGACGGTGCCTGGCGCGGTGCGCGGTTCCGGGATGGCGCTGCCGTTCCGCGACGGCGCGGTCGATATCTGTTTTTCCTCGAATGTCGCCGAGCATGTGCCGGATCCGTGGCTGATGGCCGACGAGATGGTGCGGGTGACCAGGCCGGGCGGTGTGATCGTGCTGTCCTACACGGTGTGGCACGGCCCGTTCGGCGGGCACGAGACCGGTCCGTGGCACTACCTGGGCGGCGAGTACGCCGCCCGCCGTTATGTGCGCAAGCACGGCCGCGAGCCGAAGAACAGGTTCGGCCGGTCGATGTTCGCGGTGCGCGCCGCCGACGGTTTGCGGTGGGCGCAGCGGACGCCCGCGCGGGTGTTCGCCGTGTTCCCGCGCTATCACCCGCGGTGGGCCTGGTGGCTGGTTCGCATTCCCTGGTTGCGCGAGTTACTGGTCAGCAACCTGGTGGTCGTCGCGGTCAAACCGGACTGAACGCCGCCTTCGGACAGCGGAACCGACGATCGCTTATCAGCGCGCCCACAGCGCCGGGCGCCAACCCCTGGTGACGTGCCGCGCTTCCTGCCAGGGCGATTCCTGCATGGCGAGGCCGACGGTCTCCAGCGTGGTCAACCCGACCAGATCGGCCAGCGTGCCGACCACGGCGACCGCCTCCGCGGCCTGCATGGCGGCGGTTGCCTGCTCCATGGTCAAGGTGCGGCCGGGTAGGAACGACACTACCCAGCCGCCGCTGCCAACGCTCTTAGCTTGATGCTCGGTCTGGTCGCTGGTCATCAACGACCGGCCGATCACTTGCACCGCCATGAATCGGACTCCCCAATTGCGGTATCGGTTCGATGGGTCGAGCGAGCTGATCAGTAGCTACAGCATCCACTGTCCAGCAACAGAACGCAATAGTGCGTTCTGACGAAAAGCGAACCGACAGGTCGGAATTCGCGCATTTTCAACGGCGGGCGCTGCGCAGAACTAGAACCTGTTCTAGGTTAACGACGAGTAGCACTGTAACGTGTTCTCATGGATTACGACAGCCTGTTCATCGGCGGCCGCTGGACCGCGCCCGCCACCACCGAGCGCATCCAGGTCATCTCGCCGGCCACCGAGGAGCCGGTCGGCAGCGTCCCCGCCGTCGACCGGGCCGACGTCGACGCCGCCGTCGCCGCGGCCCGCACCGCCTTCGATTCGGGCCCGTGGCCGTCGACGCCGCCGGAGGAACGGGCCCAGGTGCTCAGCCGCGCCGCCCGCCTGATCGAGGAACGCGGCGCCGACCTGGCCGCCACCCTGACCGCGGAAATGGGCGCCCCGCTGATGGCGGCGACCACACTCAACCAGATCCCGGCCGTGGCCGCGCTCGACTACTACGCGGGCCTGGCGAAATCGTTCCCGTGGCAGGAGACGCGCACCGGCGTGTTCGGCACCACCAGGGTCTCGCGGGAACCGCGCGGAGTGGTCGCGGCCATCACCGCCTGGAATGTGCCGCTGTTCCTGGCCGTCAACAAGCTGGGTCCGGCACTGCTGGCCGGATGCACCGTTGTGCTCAAGCCCTCCCCGCTGACGCCGCTGACCACCAACAAGGTGGCCGAGATCTTCACCGAGGCCGGCCTGCCCGAAGGTGTGCTCTCGGTGCTCCCGGCCGAGGCCGAGGCCTCGGAATACCTGGTGTCGCATCCGGGCGTGGACAAGCTGACCTTCACCGGCAGCACCGCCGTCGGCCGCAAGATCGGCGCCATCGCCACCGGACAACTGAAGACGGTCTCGTTGGAACTCGGCGGCAAATCGGCGGCAATCCTGTTGCCGGACATGGACATTGCCGCGAGCATTCCGTCGCTGGCGTTCTCCGGCCTGATGAACACCGGCCAGGGCTGTGTCGCGCAGACCCGAATCCTTGCTCCGCGCAGCCATTATGACGAAATCCTCGAGGCGCTGGTCGCGCATGTGCGCACGATGACCGTCGGCGATCCGACCGATCCGGCCACTCAGCTCGGCCCGCTGATCTCGCGGCAGCAGCGCGAACGCGTCGAGGGCTATATCGCCAAAGGCACGGCCGAGGGAGCGCGACTGGTGCTCGGCGGCGGCAGGCCCGAAGGCCTCGACAATGGCTGGTTCGTGGAGCCGACCATCTTCGCCGATGTGGACAACAGCTCGACGATCGCGCGGGAAGAGATTTTCGGGCCGGTACTTTCGGTGATTCCGTACGGCACCGAAGACGAGGCCGTCGCCTTGGCCAACGACTCCGATTACGGTCTGGCCGGCTCGGTGTGGACCAGCGATGTGGAGCACGGTGCGGAGATCGCGGCGCGCGTGCGCACCGGCACGTACGCGATCAACTGGTACGCCTTCGATCCCACCGCACCGTTCGGCGGTTACAAGAACTCCGGTCTGGGCCGGGAGAACGGCCCGGAGGGCGTCGACGCGTACTGCGAGCAGAAGTCGGTGCTGATGCCGCTCGGCTGGACCGGCTAGCAGCGCGTCAGAGCCGGCCACGGCCGGAAACGAACCGATACGGATCAGCCTCCGGGGTACGGGCGGATGCCCATCACTCCGGAGGCTGAATCACGCGCAGGATCGATTGCGGATCATCCGCGGACGCGGGCGGGTCGACAACTTCGACGCACCACCCGGGCGGCAGGACCGATTGCAGCCGCCGAGCCGCCCGCTGCAACGGCGTACTCGCGTGCGGCACTGCCGCGGTCGGTAGTTCGGCTACCGGAGTTCCGGTGTACCCATCGGCCATGCTCCACACCCTCTCGCGCGGCGATCGCGTCGTCGGCGGCGGTTCTCCCGCGCCACGAGCGGATCGGGGAAGCAGTTCAGTCGATCAGTGGACCAGTATCGAACTGTGCTGTCGTGAGACGGAAGAACACGCAAAGCATAAGCCACACAACAGGCTCAACTCGGCACAACGGACAGGTACCCGTGGCGCGTCGCGCCAAACGGGACTGTATACCGGTCATGCAATCGGCCGGTCACACCCCAATTTTCGAGCGAAGCGAGACCGAGCAGCAAAGTTCGCGGCCCGTCTCGCGTCTCCGCTGCCGCTGCGCAAGCCGAAGGCAAGCAGCGGTAGCGGAGACGCGAGACACCAAGGGGCCGCGAACCGCGACGCCGGAGGCGGCGCCAATCAACTCAGGCGCTGCTTCAGGGCCTCGAACTCGTCGCGCACCCCGGACGGCAGCTTGTCGCCGACGAATTCGAACCACTCTTCGATGAGCGGGATCTCCTTCTTCCATTCCTCGGCGTCGACCTTCAGCGCCTCGTCGACGTCGGCGGGGTCGACGTCGAGACCCTCGAGGTCCATCTGGGCGGCGGTGGGGACGTTGCCGATCGCGGTGGCCTCGGCCTCGGCCTTGCCCTCGATCCGGTCGACGATCCACTCCAGCACGCGGGAGTTCTCGCCGAACCCGGGCCACAGGAAGCGGCCGTCGTCGCCACGACGGAACCAGTTGACGTAGAAGATCTTCGGCAGCTTGGCCGCGTCGGCGTTCTTGCCGACGTTGATCCAGTGGTTCAGGTAGTCACCGACGTGGTAGCCCATGAACGGCAGCATCGCCATCGGGTCGCGGCGCACGGTGCCGACCTTGCCCTCGGCGGCGGCGGTCTGCTCCGAGGACAGCGTGGCGCCCATGAAAACGCCGTGCTGCCAGTCGAAGGACTCGGTCACCAGCGGGACGGTGGTCTTGCGGCGACCGCCGAACAGGATCGCCGAGATCGGCACACCCTGCGGGTCGTCCCATTCGGGGGCCAGGATCGGGCACTGCGACATCGGGGTGCAGTAGCGCGAGTTCGGGTGGGCGGCGAGGGTTTCGGTCTCGCGCAGGTACCAGTCGTTGCCCTTCCAGTCGATCAGGTGATCGGGCTCGCCCTCCAGGCCTTCCCACCACACGTCGTTGTCGTCGGTCAGCGCGACGTTGGTGTAGACGGTGTTGCCGGCGTCCATGGTGGCCATGGCGTTGGGGTTGGAGCTGTGGTTGGTGCCCGGCGCGACGCCGAAGAAACCGAACTCCGGGTTCACCGCGTAGAGGCGGCCGTCCTTGCCGAAACGCATCCAGGCGATGTCGTCGCCGAGGGTCTCCGCGCGCCAGCCGGGGATGGTCGGCTGGATCATCGCGAGGTTGGTCTTACCGCAGGCGCTCGGGAACGCGGCGGCGATGTAGTAGGCCTTGTTCTCCGGGGAGATCAGCTTGAGGATCAGCATGTGCTCGGCCAGCCAGCCCTCGTCGTGCGCCATGGCGGACGCGATGCGCAGCGAGTAGCACTTCTTGCCCAGCAGCGCGTTGCCGCCGTAGCCGGAGCCGTAGGACCAGATCTCGCGGTCCTCGGGGAAGTGGGTGATGTATTTGGTGTCGTTGCACGGCCAGGGCACGTCCTTCTCGCCCTCGGCCAGCGGCGCGCCGACGCTGTGCAGCGCCTTCACGAACGGGCGGTCGGTGCCCAGCTTCTCCAGCGCGGCGGCGCCCATCCGGGTCATCACGCGCATGGAGACGACCACGTACTCCGAGTCGGTGATCTCGACACCGAGCTTGGGGTCCTCGGCACCGAGCGGGCCCATGCAGAACGGCACCACGTACATGGTGCGGCCCTTCATCGAGCCGCGGTACAGCTCGGTCATGGTGGCGCGCATCTCGGTGGGGTCGACCCAGTTGTTGGTCGGGCCCGCGTCGGCCTCGGTCTTGGAACAGATGTAGGTGCGCGATTCGACGCGCGCGACGTCGGACGGGTCGGACAGGGCGAGGAAGGAGTTGGGCTTCTTCTTCTCGTCCAGCCGCTTGAACGTGCCCGCCTCGACCAGCTGGTTCGTCAGGCGGTCCCATTCGGCGTCGGAACCGTCGGCCCAGACCACCCGATCAGGCTGAGTCAGTTCGGCGACTTCCTGTACCCAGGTGAGCAGTTCGCTGTGTTCGGTCGGCGCTTTGCCGTCGGATCCACGAAGACCAGGAATGGTCGCTGAGGTCATGAAAACTCTCCTGAGATGGGCGGTTCTGCGGTGTTTCGATCCTGGCCCAATCGGCGCGTGACCAGCCCCGAACCACCGAGCGCCACCATTGGCTGGATGGCACCCGCTACGGCCCGTCGATCACGCCGGCCGGCTGGACAGCGCACAGGGCGAAGCGGACGCCCAGGTTCCTGTCTAGAGGTTAACGCGATATGACGAACCGTACGGAATCGGGTTCCTCATAGGTACCCCCGATCATTGCCGATCATTCGTCCCACGTCCGGCCGTCCGCGTCCAGTGATCGATGCTCTCGATATCGCGTTCACACGCGGCGAGCTGGCCGGGTTGTTCGGCGATATAGCGGCGCAGCCGGGCCTCCAGTTCGGCGGCCTTGCGGTCGACCTCCACCATCCGTTCGGTGCTCGCCCGCACCACCCGCTCCGACAACTGCCCCTCGGCCTCCACCATTGCCGTGCCGACCCGCTGCTCGAGCTGGGCTTTTACATTCACGAGGGCATCGGCGACCCACTGCCGGAGGTGATTGCGATCGGCGAGCTGAGCGCGCGCCCGCACCACCCAGGCGGCCGCGCCGGCGCCGAGCAGCAGCGTCACCGGGACGCTCGCCACGTCCAGTGCGGGGACGAGACTGAACGGCGAAACCAGCAGCCGGCCGAGCCCGACACCGGCCGACGCGCCGAGCGCGATCATGAGGTGATCTTCGACACCCCGCTGTCTCGGCTCGGGATCCGGGCCGACTCGAGGCGGCGGATCGCGGCGCACCGGGCCCGGGTCGGGGCCGCCGACGCGGGCGGCCAGTTCGGCCAGCCGGTGTTCGATATCGACGTCGACGGCACCCGCCAGTTCGGTCACCGCCTGTTGCAGCCGGTCCGGGTAGTCGCCGATACCGCGGCGGCCGAGGCGGTCGAGTTCGGCCCGCGCGGCCGTGTGCAGCGCCCGGACCCGCGCGCCGACCTCGGTCATCAGGTCCAGCCGGGCCAGATGCAGCTGACTGCGCAGATTGGACATGGCCGCCGCCCGGCCACCGTCACGGCCGGCGAGCAGGGTCGCGCGTTCCTCGCGCAGCCGCATCGCGGCGGTGCCGGCACGCAGCGAGGCGACCTGTTCGACGATGCGGGCCCTGGTATCGGTGAGCACCCGGGTGCGCACGGCCGCCAGCCGGTCCGCACCGTCGTCGGCGGCGCCGAGGGTGGCCGCGGTGAGCTCCGCGTGCAGGGCGGCGAGCCCGGAACGATCGAGCAGGGCGGTATCGCCTGAGGTTCGCGCGGCCACCGCGAGGCGGGCCGACACCGGGACGATATCGATATCGGTGATGCCCGCGCCCGCCAGCAGCGCCAGATCGCGCTCGCGCACCTCACGCCAATCCTGGTGAGCGTGGATGCCGTTCATGGCCAGCAGCACCCTGGTGCCGCCGGCGCGCAGCCCCCGCACCATGTCGAGCACACCGGCGCCGAGAGTGGTGCCCGCGTCGAGCAGGATCAGTGCCACTGCGGCGGGCGCGTCACCCGACGGTGAAGTGGTCTCGACAGCGGTGCGCGCGTCGGCGACGGGATCGGTGAGGTCGACGTGTGGTTCGAAGCGGGCGAGTTCGGTTCTGAGCAGTGTGGTGTTGGCGTCATCGGGGCCGATCAGCACCACCCCGGAGGCGTTGCCGCTACCGCCGACGGCGCGCAGCAACGCCATCCCCTGCGGATTCCATCGCTGCACCACCGCTTCCAGCGCCGCGGGTAGCGCGGCGACGCGCGCGGCGGAATCCGTGCGCGATGGGTGTTCCGGGGGATCAGAGACCGGCACTGCTCATTCGCTCCCATAGCCGGACGTAGCCGTTGTGCACCCGGACCGCGGCGCGCCTTGCGGCCGGCGGCATATCGCTGGAGACCAGCGAACGCCAGCGCGCGGCCCGGTCGAGGGCGTCATCGGCATCGGCGGGAGCCGGGGAGGGATAGCCGGCGGCCAGATGCGCGACCGAAGGATGGGCCAGGCCCGCGCACAGACCGGTCCACAGGGCGTCGTCGCCGTAGAGGTAGTCCTCGAGCACGTCACGGGCGCGGCCGCCGTCACCGGGGACGGCGCGCGCGGCCAGCCGGGTGAGTTCGTCGAGCAGTTCCCCGCCGCGCTGGGCCGAGACCTGCTCGTAGCGGCGGTGCAGCAGCTTGTGCAGCGGATCGACGGCGCTGGCGGCATGCAGGACCTGCAACAACGCCTGGCCGGTGATCTCCGGCTGGTGCCGGACCACGGTGAGCGCACAGTTCACCCCGTACAGATCCCAGCGTTGCAACAACTGGGTCCGCTCGGCGACGTCGGGGCCGGCGCTGGGCGCGGTGAACAGGTCGGGCGAGAGCGTGAAGGCCGGATCGGTGTTGCCGGCATGCCTGCGCAGCGTCGCCAGATCGGCCTCGGTGACCGCACCGGCCCTGGTCCGCACCGCCAGCGAGGCGACGACGGGCAGCACCTGACGACCGAGCTCGCGGCCGTATTGTTCGGCGGCGATGACGGCGTCGGCCCACCGGGCGCCGACCGCGTCGGCCTTGTTGAGCACGACGATCGTGCGGTCCGGCGGCAGCGAACCGATGATGCGCTGATCGGCCGGGCCGGGCGCGGCGGCGAGCACGTAGACGATGATGTCGCCGTCGAGCACCGGATCGGGCAGGCCGGGTTCGTCCACCGGGCCGGTCTCCACCGCCGACATCAGCGCCAGCGCATGCAGCACGGTGGTACGGCCGGTGTGCGCTCGGCCGGTGACCTGGATGCGCGGCGGCATCCGCCAGCGCTCTACCGCGAGGCCGGCGTGGTAGCCGATCTGCGGGTCGTTGCCCTGACCCTGACGCAAGACATCGAGCAGTTCGTCGAGCTGGTCGCGCTCACGCGTGTGCTCACGTGGGTCGAGCATGGTTCCATCCGGTCCGGCGGCTTTCGGCATCGGTGCGCACCCCCCTGTCGAGTTCTGCGGGCATTGTCTCAGA
>NZ_BAFY01000247.1 GCF_000308555.1 Nocardia cyriacigeorgica NBRC 100375
GGTCGAACAACTCGCCGACAGCCGTCAGCCGTTGCGCAAGGTGGTGGCGGCGCGTTCGGTGCTCGCCGCGGCCGAGGAACCGCTGGATGCCGAGGTGGTGGCCGCGCAGTTACTCACCCGGCATCCGCGCGCACACGTCTACGCGGTGGATCTGACGCCGGCCGGACGCGCCGGCGAGACGCTGGTCGGGGCGACGCCGGAAGTGCTGGTGTCCCGCCACGGCAGGACCGTCACGCTGCATCCGCTCGCCGGCACCCTGCCCCGCCTGGCCGATCCCGACGCCGACGCCGTGCAGGCCCGGGACCTGCTGGCCAGCACCAAGAATCGCGACGAGCACGCCTTCGTCATCGACTGGATCGCGGACAAGCTGCGACCGCTGTGCACGTCGCTGTCGATCCCGGACGGCCCGGAACTGGTACAGACACAGCAGGTCTGGCATCTGGGCACCCCGATCACCGGCACGCTGCGCGACCCCGCCCCCACCGCCCTCGAACTCGCGCTGCTGCTGCACCCGACGCCCGCCGTGTGCGGGACGCCGACACCGCAGGCGCTGGAGGCGATCATCGAACTGGAAGGCGATCGCGGGTTCTACGGCGGCGCCGCGGGCTGGTGCGACGGTAACGGCGACGGCGACTGGGTGGTGGCGATCCGCTGCGCCGAGATCGCGGCCGACGGACTGTCGCTGCGCGCGTTCGCCGGCGGCGGGATCGTCGCGGCCTCGGAGCCGCTGATCGAGCTGGACGAGACCACAGCGAAACTGCGCACCCTCCTCGACAGCCTCAACTGCGCCCTACCGCCGAACTGAGGTGCGCCGTCACCAGCCGATCCGGAAATATCTTTTCGCTATAGCAGACCTGCGCATACGCGAATCCCCGAAGTCCTGCTAGGTTGGCCGGGAATACCTGCCTTCCGCGAAGTATTGGAGTGCCCCGATGAAGTTTGCTGTACCTGGTGCCGCTAGTGCGGTCGCCGGCGCCGTCCTGGGTGCGATCGCGGTGTTCATCATCACGGCGGCAGTGCAGCAGAACACCCGCCCGGAGATCGACCGCAGCGGCGACGCCGACTCCTCGCTGTTGAACAACGTCGAATACGGCAGCCGCTGATCCACACCCGGTTTCTCGCGGATCGCTCGCGCCGGGCGCGAGCGATCCGCTGACCGTGGTGCGCGCCGATCCTGCGCCGCATCGCGGTCCGGACGCACGCGTGACCATCACGAGTCGGTCCTGCCTGCTGTCTGTGCTCCCGATAGTCGACGCGTGCGCTCGCCTCGATGCCCGCGACGCCGACTGATACGAACGTGATGCCCGACGACACCGCAACCTCCGTGCGCCGACCGGACGCCGACCGGCCGTCCACAGGCGTACCCGGGGCGGAACGGGCGCCGGAAACCGCGCCCCTCGGCCGACGCTGGTTCGCCGGCACGGTCGTCGCCGCCTTCCTGCTGACCTTCCTCCAGGCACCCGGCCTCACCGTCGCCGACACCAAGTACGACCTGGCCGAGAACCCGCTCGGCTTCCTGGATCGCGCCTCGCACATGTGGAGCAGCCAGGCCCCGATGGGGCAGGTGCAGAACCAGGCATACGGATACTTCTTCCCGCACGGCAGCTTCTTCTCCCTCGGCGACCTGCTCGGGCTCCCCGCGTGGGTGACCCAGCGGATCTGGTGGGCGCTGCTGCTGCTCGCGGGATTCTGGGGAATCGTCAAGCTGGCCGAAACCCTCGGCATCGGCAGTCGGGGCTCGCGCGTGATCGCCGCGCTGGCGTTCACGTTGTCGCCGCGGGTGCTCACCACGCTCGGGTCGATCTCCTCGGAGACGTTGCCGATGGTGCTCGCGCCGTGGGTGCTGCTGGCCCCGGCCGCACTCGGTACCGCCTATCAGCGCAGACGCGGTGGTGCGCGCTCACCTGCGGGCAGCGCGCTGGCGTTGGCCTTGATGGGTGCGGTGAACGCGGTGGCGACGGTCGCCGCGTTCCTGCCCGCCCTGCTGTGGTGGGCGTCGTACCGGCCGAATCGACGCTGGTGGCGATTCACCATGGCGTGGGTTCCGCTGCTGGTGCTCGCGACGTTCTGGTGGGCGGTACCGCTGTTGCTGCTGGGCCGGGTGAGCCCGCCGTTCCTCGACTACATCGAATCCTCCGGCGTCACCACCCAGTGGGCCTCGCTCGGTGAGGTGCTACGCGGCACCGACAGCTGGACGCCGTTCGTCTCACCCGAACGCATCGCCGGCGCGGTGCTGGTCACCCAGCCGGCCGCGGTGCTGGCCACCGGCCTGATCGCGGCCGCGGGCATGGCCGGGCTGGCCATGCGGTCGATGCCGGGACGCGGGCGGCTGACATTGATCCTGTGCGTCGGGCTCGTCGGCATCAGTGCCGGATACGTCGGCGAACTCGGTGGGCCGTTCGCGGAATCGGTGCGGGTGTTCCTGGATTCGACCGGCGCGCCGCTACGCAATGTGCACAAGCTCGAGCCGCTCATCCGCATCCCGCTGGTGCTCGGCCTCGCACACCTGATCGCTCGCGTGCCGCTGCCCGCCTCAGTGCCGATGCCGGTCTGGCGCAGCGCGTTCGCCCATCCGGAACGGGACCGGAAAGTGGCGGCGACCGCGCTGATCCTCACCGCGCTCGCGCTGTCCACCTCGCTGGCCTGGACCGGCAAGCTGGCACCGCGCGGCGCCTACGACGAGGTCCCCGGCTACTGGCGGCAGACCGCGCAATGGTTGAACGACAATGCCGCCGACACCCGCGCGCTCGTCGTTCCCGGCGCGCCGTTCGGCAGTCAGGTGTGGGGGCTGACCCGCGACGAACCGCTGCAAGCGCTGGCGCAGACGCCGTGGGCGGTTCGCGACGCGGTGCCGCTGAATCCCCCGGGCACGATCCGCGCGATGGATTCGGTGCAGCGGCTGATCGCCGACGGCCGCCCGTCGGCCGGGCTGGCCGCGACGCTGGCCGGGCAGGGCATCGGCGTGGTGGTGCTGCGCAACGACCTGGACCCGGACACCTCACGCTCGACCCGGCCCATGCTCGCCCATCAGGCGCTGGACAACTCGCCGGGACTGCACAAGGTGGCCGAGTTCGGTGCTCCCATCGAAACCGGCGTCATCGCCGACGGGCTGGTCGCCGACGGGGATCTGCGCCCCGCCTACCCGGCCGTCGAGATCTACCGGGTGGACGTACCGACGCCGGGAACCCCCGCCGAGCTGCGCAGCGGCACCGGCGCACCGGATGAGCTGCCCGGCGCCTACACCGTGCCACTGAGCACTGTGCCAACGGTGCAGGGTGGGCCGGAAGTGCTGGAGCGGCTCAACCGCGATCCCGGTGCTGGGGCCGAACCCCGGCTGCTCGCGGCCGACCGGGAGCGCGCCGGGCTGCCGATGGGGCCGGTGACCATCACCGATACCCCGATGGCGCGGGAAACCGATTTCGGCAAGGTCGACAACCACAATTCGGCCTTGCGCGCACCCGACGACGCGCGCCGCACCCACAATCTGGTGCCCGACTATCCGGTGCCCGGCGCGGATCCGGTGCGCGGCGAATGGTCCGGCGCGACCGTCACCGCGTCCAGCTCCGCCGCCGACGCCACTCAGATCGGCGGTTCCGCGCCGGGCAGCTCGACCGCGGCCGCCGTCGACGGCGATCCCGCCACCGGCTGGGTCAGCAACGGTGCCGAACGCGCGGTGGGGCAATGGCTTCGGCTCGACCTCGACCGGCCCATCCGTGCCGGTCTGTTGCGGTTGACGACCAGCGCGGCCGCCATCGGCGATCCGGTGAAGTGGGTGGAGGTGCGCACCGACAACGGCAGCGTGTCCGCCCGCATCTCCGAACCCGGTGCGCAGGTGTCGGTTTCGCTGCCGGCCGGGACAACCAGCTGGATGACCATCACCGCCATCCGCACCAGGGACGGCACCGCGGGCGGCCAGTTCGGCATCAGCGAACTGACCCTCGACGACTATTCGGTGCGCGATGCCCCGGTCCGCGTCGACATCCAGCACCGCACGGTGCTCCCACCCGCACCCGAGGGCGCGCCCGTCGCCGGCTGGGACCTCGGCCAGGAATTCCCCGGCCGCAGCGCCTGTTTCGACGCGCCGGACCGGGTGCGCTGCGGGAAGGGCCTGGCGCTCGCGCCGGAAGAACTCGGCGCCTTCCAGCGGACGCTGTCGGTGCCCGAGGGCATGACCGTCACACCCGAACTGACCGTGCGCACCCGCCAAGGCCCCGCACTCGAGGCTCTGCTCACCGATCCACAACGCCCTATCGCCCGCGGCACCTCCGACGTGGGCGACCTGCGCGGTTCGGCCTTCGCCGCGACCGACGGCGACCCGCGCACCAGCTGGACCGCTCCCGAGGACACGGTGCGAAACCTGCTCGGCGGCAGGCCCACCCTGACCATCGAACTGCCGGAGCCGGCGCTGGTAACCGGCCTCGACATCACCGCCTCGCTGGGCGGGCTGCCCGCCGCACCCACCTCCGTCGCGGTGAATCTCGGCAACGGACCGCAAGTGCGCGATCTCGACGACGAGACGACCCGGATCTCACTACACCCCACCGTCACCGACCGCATCGAACTCACCCTGCAGAGCTGGGATTCGGTGCTCGACCGCACCGCGCTCGGCTTCGCCCAGACCCAGCCGCCCGGCCTGGCCGAGGTGTCGGTGCTCGGGCCGGACTATCCGCCGCCCGCCGACCCGGACCGGTTGATCACGATCGGCTGCGCGGACGGGCCGACCGTGGCGTTGGGCGGAGAGGTCTTCCAGACCTCGGTGACGGCCACCGCTGCCGAACTGCTGGCGGGGGCACCGGTGTCCGCGCGGATCTGCGGAAGCGATGCCGTCGACCTGTTCCCCGGCCGCGTCGATGTGATCGCGGCGCCGACCGAGCTGTTCTTCGTCGACCGGTTGCGGCTGGACAATCCCGCCGTCGACCCGGTCCCGAATCCACCGGTGACCACCGGAGCTCGGCTCCTGGTTCTTCCGCTGAGCACCAACGTGGGCTGGACCGCCGAAACCGCCGACGGCCGTGAGCTCGACCCGGTCGTGGTCGACGGCTGGAAGCAGGGCTGGCTGCTGCCCGAGGACGCACAGGGGCCGATCACCGTCGCGTTCCCCGTCGACCGCTGGTATCGCCTGGCCATCTTCGGCGGCCTGCTGCTGTTGATCCCCCTTGCCGCCCTGGCGATTCCCCGCCGCGGCCGTCCGCTCCCCGACAGCCCGGCCCCGCGCACCTGGCGCAGCCGCTGGATCCCCGCCGTCGGACTCGCGGCCGCCACCACGATCATCTCCGGCCCGGCCGGCACCGCCCTCACCGCCGCCGGTCTCGCCCTGATCCGCTTCGTGCCCCGGATCCCGCGCACGGCACTGGTCGTGATCGCGGGTGTCGGCACGGCCCTGTCGGCGGCCGCGCTCTCGACGGGACCGTGGCGCTCCCCGACCGGTTATATGGGCGGCTCGCTCTGGGTGCAGCTGCCGGCGCTGATCGCCGTCATCGCGGTCGGCATCGCCGCACTGCCGCCGGGCAAGCGCAAAGCCGACTCGGCAGAGGATGATTCGTCGTCATGAGGTCTCGCGAAGAGCATGGTCGCGCCGACGGCGAGCTGGCCGCCGCGCCGCCATCGCCGCCAACGGACCGCTGTGACGAATGCGGATACGTCTACGACCTGGACACCGCACCCCAGGTGCCCGCGCTGCTGTCGGAGTATGCCCAGCGGTATCAGGAGCTGCTGTCTGCACCGGTCGGCGCACTGGCGCGCCGTCCGGCACCGGAGGTCTGGTCGCCGCTGGAGTACTCCTGCCACGTCCGCGACGTGCTGATCGTCCAGCGGGAGCGGTTGCTCGCCGCCCGGCGCACCGACGATCCGGTGGCCGAGCCGATGGGCCGCGATGAGCGCGCCGAGCACGATGGCTACGCCGAGCAGCTGCCGGCCGACGTCGCCCGGCAGCTCACCGATGCCGCTGCGCTGCTGCGCAACGCACTCGAACGGCTCACCCCGCGAGATTGGCAACGCACGCTCGTCTACAACTATCCACAGCGCGCCCAACGCTCACTGCGCTGGCTGGCGGTGCACACGCTGCACGAGCTGCACCACCATCTGCAGGACGCCCGCCGGAGTTGAGCCCCTACTCGGCGGCCTGCGCTGCCTTGCGGGCAGCGACCAGCTGCTCGCGGCGGCGCACGTAGCGGCGGACCGGCTCTTCGACGAGCGCGTAGCTGGCCGCGGCGATCGGCAGGGTGATGGCGACGGTCAGGGTGAGTACCAACGGGAAGTCGCCGCTGAAAGGCACGATGCCGAAGACCGGGAACACGATCGACAGCACGGCGAGATGCCAGATGAAGATGCCGTAGGACCAGCGGCCGATGGCTTGGCAGACCGATGATTCCAGCCAGCGATGCGGCTTCGCCTCGGCATCGCGCAGGATCAGCGGTGCGAGCAAGGTGAACCCGATCAGTGCGCCGAGGCCTATCTTGGCGGCGTACTGCCAGGGCTCGGCGCGGGTGAGTCCGGCGGGGCCGCCGAAGTTCGTCGCCGAGATCAGGAACACGACCAGCGCCACGCTCCACATCAGGGGTTGATTTCCGGCCACCCGGCGCAAGCGCGATAGCGGACGGCTATCGAAAATCACCTCTGCCAAGAGCATGCCCGCGGCGAACCACGGCAGATATCCGGGCAGCCAATTGTCGGCGTGAATGGCGTCCGGAGTCGGCACCGGAAGGAAATTCCAGCCCAGACTGATCAACGCCAGCCCGAGCACCGCCGGAATGCGCGCCCGCGCCGCCGAACCGCGCAGCCCCGACAGCGCGAATGCCAGCAGCGGCAGCACCAGATAGAAAGCCACCTCGACCGACAGACTCCACATCTGGGTCAAGCCGTCGGTCAGCGTCAGGGGGATGAACACCTGCAACAGCAGCAGATTCGACAACCACACCCGGAAGCCCGCGGTGTCGGCCGCGCTCGGCAGCAACACCAGCACCACGCACACCACCACCCAGTACGCGGGCAGGATGCGCGCGGCACGGTGACGCAGGTAGCGGCCCACACTCGGCGCCGTGCCGAGCCCACGCGCGGCCGCCGCATGCGGGCGCCACAGCAGGAATCCCGACAGCGCGAAGAACACCGCCACCGCCATATCGAAGCGCTCGAGCACCCGGCCGAGCACCGGAATCCCGGTCGCCGCGGTCTGGAACGCCACATGGGTGAGCAGGACACCCAGTGCCGCCATGCCGCGCATCCCTTCCAATGCGGGCAGGAAGGCGCGCGGACGAGCCGGGGCGTCCGTTGTGGTGGGTGCGGTGGCGATCATCGGGTCCAGTCTGCCCTGCGGATTTCGACATGAGAATCCGACATTTCACTTTTCGCGCTAGACTCGGGCGATTTTAGGTCCGATTCCGGCCTCGGCACGGCGTGGTTCATCACCGGGCTGTTAGTGTCGGGGCTCACGAGTGCTGTGGTATGCCCACAGTACCGACGGAGCGACCCGTGTTCGACAACGAGGAGACTTTGCATGGCACAGAGTGCCGGAACCAAAAGGACGGTTGCCTGCCTGCTCGTAGGCCTCGGCGCGCTGCTCATCGTGGCCGCGCTGATGATCCCGACCTATACCTTGAGCAAGATGGCGAAGACTCCCCTCGACCTCGAGATCACCACCATCGCCACCAATGTGCCAGGCCAGGAAAGCCTCGTGCTCGACGCCAAATCGCTGACCGCGCCCGAGGGCTCGGCCAAGGTCGACCAGAATGTTCCCCTGGTCTTCCAGCGGTTCGTGACCGTCGAGGAACCCTCGGACGCGGAGAAGATGACCGTCCAGGCGGGTACCACGCTCCGGCGCACCGACAAGCAGGGCGACACCGGCCTGCTGACCGCCGAGATCGACCGGGTCACCATCGACCGCAAGACCGGCGAGCCGGTGGACGAGGACCCCAACGGCTCCATCGCCGCCACCGTGAACAAGGAAGGCGAGAGCGTCGCCGAGCCGTTCAAGCGTGAGGGCCTGCAGTACCGGTTCCCGATCGGCACCGAGAAGAAGGACTACCCGTACTTCGACCGGACCGCCCGCGTCACCTCCGATGCCAAGTTCATCGAGGAGACCGAGATCAACGGCACCACGGTGTACCACTTCCGTCAGGTCGTCGAGCCGGCCAACCTGTACGACGCGACCAAGAACCCGGCGTTCCGGCTGAGCCTGCCCGCCGCCAAGTGGGGCGTGGAAGGTGACGGCGACATCACCATGTTCCGCTGGTACACCAACACCCGCGACCTGTTCGTGGAGCCGGAGACCGGCACCGTCGTCGACGGCCAAGAGGCCATCCACATGTACTACGGCCGCACCGGCGACAAGCCCGAGGTCACCGCGCTGAAGGCGACGCTGACCTTCGACGAGCCGACCATCGAGTCGCAGCTGTCGGTCGCCAAGGAGAACATCGACAAGCTGTCGCTGTTCGGTCGCGTCGTGCCGATCATCCTCGGCGTCGTCGGCCTGATCGCGCTGATCGCGGGCATCGTGCTCGGTGTGCGCGGTGGTGGCGCCGCCGCTACCGCCGGTCGTGGCGGTGTGCCGCCGCGTCGCCCGGCTCCCGCGGCGCCGACCGCGCCGTCGAGCCCGCGCCGTGGAGACGCGGATGCCCCGACCGAGACGATCAAGCTTCCCGAGAAGCCCTGATCCCTCGGCGGTAACACGCATTGACCGACTCGGCTCCCCTGGCATCGCGCCAGGGGAGCCGAGTCGTTTTCGTGAGGGGCGGCGGCGCGCGCCCGGGGTCCGGGGTGCGACGATGGCGGGCGTGCCTGCTGTTCGTCGCCTACCCGTCGTGGCGGATCTGAGCTTGGTGACGGCGGGCGCGATGACGGCCAATGTGGCCGGGTATCTGCTCCAGCTGCTGGCCGGGCGCTGGCTCGGCGTGGCCGGCTACAGCGAATTCGCCAGCCTGCTCGCGGTGCAGCTGCTGTGCGCGGTACCCGCGTTGGCGTTGCAGAACGTGGTGGCCAGGGAATTGGTGCGCGGTGCGAGTGTGACGGCGCTGCGTGGATTGCAGTGGCGGTGCGCGGTGATCGTCGCGGCGGTGGCGGCGGCGTTGATACCGGTGGTGACCGTGGTGCTCGAGGTGAGCCCGGTGGCCTGTGCGGCGGCGCTGATGGCTGCGCCCGCGCTGGTGATGCTGTCCGGCGAGCAGGGCGTTCTCCAGGGCGGCAGGCGGTTTCGCGGGCTTGCTGTCGTGCTGGGTGCGGCCGGGGTCGCGCGGGTGCTGCCCGCGATCGTGGTGCTCGCGCTGGGTGTGGGTGCCGCGCCCGCGCTGTGGGCGGCGGCGGCCGGCATCGCCGGGGCCGCGGTCTTCGCGCGGTCGGTGGCCGGGCCGG
>NZ_BAFY01000246.1 GCF_000308555.1 Nocardia cyriacigeorgica NBRC 100375
TTCGCGGTGGGCCAGCTGCAGATCTTCGTAGTAGCGGTAGGACCTGATCAGGTTCTGCCGGTTGGCCTCGACACCGGCCCGCGGATCCCACGAGCGCAGGTCGATGCCTGCCTTGTCGGTGGCGTCGACCAGCCAGTACTGGTAGAGCAGGGCGGCGTAGCGGGTGGGGGCGACGCCCTCGGCGCGGGCCTGGTCGAGCAGGCCTCGCAGCTGGGCCGCGTCGTAGGGCAGGTCCGGATGCACCCCGCCGGGTCCCGCTTCGGCATTGCGGTTCACCAGCGGCAGGTCCAGGTAGCGGTCCAGTTCGTCGGCCGTGGCCGGCGCCGTGGCCAGACCGAGCCCGACCGCGGCAGCGAGCAGCACCACCGCCGCGCGTAGCACTATTCCGATACGCATCAGCCGTTCAGCCTTCCTCTCCGCACACTCGATTTCCTGCGAGCTCGAATTCAAGAAAATGCGCGGTGTGACAGCACATTTCCCGCGGATAGCCACATTCCGAACAGACCGGCTCGGATGCCGAAACACCGATCGATCACCACCCGGCCCCGACAGCCCAGCAGGTTACGAGCAGGTAAACACACCCTGACCGGCAAAAGCAACCATGCCACGCGCCGGTGATCTTGTGCGTTGATTCAGCGGAATCAGAAGGAGATTGCCTGGTAAGCGCGGCGTCGACGGTGGCGAACCATGGTAAATCGTGCGGATTACCGAGTGAAGGCCATGCGAAAGATCACAAGACGGTAACGCAGACGAGCCCCACAGCGAATGCCGTCGGATTACCGCCGTCGCCGTATGCCGGGCAACGCAAAGAGGGGTGGCATCCGGCGCACTGCCGGATGCCACCCCTCGGATCATTCCCGCGCGAACGCGGAGCGGATCAGCGCTCCAGGATCGCGACGACGCCCTGACCACCCGCGGCGCAGATGGAGATGAGCGCGCGGCCGGAACCCTTCTCGGCCAGCATCTTCGCGGTCGAGGCCACGATGCGGCCGCCGGTGGCGGCGAACGGGTGGCCCGCGGCCAGCGAGGATCCGTTGACGTTGAGCTTGCTGCGGTCGATCGAGCCCAGCGCGCCGTCCAGGCCCAGGCGCTCCTTGCAGTACTGATCGGACTCCCACGCCTGCAGGGTGGCCAGCACAACCGAGGCGAAGGCCTCGTGGATCTCGTAGTAGTCGAAATCCTGCAGGGTCAGGCCGTTGCGGGCGAGCATGCGCGGCACCGCGTAGGTGGGCGCCATCAGCAGGCCGTCCGGGCCGTGGATGTAGTCGACGGCGGCGACCTCGGAGTCCACCAGGTGCGCGAGCACCGGCAGGTTGCGCTCGGCGGCCCATTCGTCGCTGGACAGCAGCACCGCGGAGGCGCCGTCGGTGAGCGGGGTGGAGTTGCCCGCGGTCATCGTCGCGTCACCGGCCTTGACGCCGAAGACCGGCTTCAGAGTGGCCAGCTTCTCGATCGAGGAGTTGGGGCGCAGGTTGTCGTCGCGGGTCAGCCCGAGGAACGGGGTGATCAGATCGTCGAAGAAACCGCGGTCGTAGGCGGCGGCCATGTTCTTGTGCGACAGGTAGGCGAGCTCGTCCTGGGCTTCGCGGGCGATGCCGAATTCCTTGGCGGTGATGGCGGCGTGCTCACCCATCGACAGGCCGGTGCGCGGTTCGGCGTTACGCGGGATCTCGATGCCGAGCATGCTCGGGCGCAGCTGGCCGACCAGCTTCAGGCGGTCCTTGTTGGTCTTGGCGCGGTTGGCGTCGAGCATCCATTCGCGCATGCCCTCGCTGACGCCGATGGGCGCGTCCGAGGTGGTGTCGGTGCCGCCGCCGATGCCGGCGTCGATGCGGCCGGCCGCGATGGCATCACCCACGGTGACGATGGCCTGCAGGCCGGTGCCACAGGCCAGCTGCAGGTCATGGGCAGGGGTGTAGGGGCTGAGCTTGCTGCCGAGCACGCTCTCGCGGATCATGCCGTGCTCGCCGACCCGCTTGAGCACCGCGCCGCCGACGACCATGCCGAGCCGTTCGCCCTGCAGGCCGAAGCGGCTGACCAGGCCGTCCAGCGCGGCGGTGAACATGTCCTGGTTGGAGGCGTGGGCGTACGCCTTGTCGGAACGAGCGAACGGGATCCGGTTACCGCCAACGATCGCGACCGGACGCGGCTGCTTGGTGGTGTTGGCCGGGCTCTTCGTCGAACGGGCTTTGCTAGTCACTCGAGTCTCCAGGGTCTCGTCGGGATCTTCCGCCGCGCCCCGGACGCTGGTGCGGAACCCCTCCACACGGTTCGGCGCCCGGTCGCAATCGGTTTACATTAAACTTACTCTGGAGTAAGTTTGTTGTCGATACCGCACCCCGCAATTGTGCGCTCGCGCACCTCACGGGCGACGCCTGCGCCGCTGGTCAGGCAGCCTAAGGAGTCATGCGAGCGCAAACGGGGGGGCGCACCGACATCCAAGACATCGAGCACAGAAAAGGTGGGAAACGTGGCAGCCAAGAGCAAGGGTGCACCCAACCTCTACGGATCGTTCGTCCATTCCGCCCCCGGCGCCTTCCTCGCGAGCAAGCTCGGCCTGCCGCAGCCGGAAACCCTGCGGCGCTACGTCAAGGGTGAGCCCGCGCTGCCGGGTCCGGTGCTGCTCGGCGGTAAGGGTCGGGTCGCCGAACCGATCCGGGCCCTGCTGACCGACTACACCTTCGCCGACGCCCCCAGCCAGGGCACCAAGTACGGCGCCCTGGTCTTCGACGCGACCGGCATCGGCACCATCGAAGACCTCTCGCAGCTGTTCGAGTTCTTCCAGCCGGCCATGCGCAGCATCGCCGCCTCCGGCCGCGTCGTCGTCATCGGCACCACGCCGGACCTGGCCGCCAGCGTCGACGAGCAGATCGCCCAGCGCGCGCTGGAGGGCTTCACCCGCAGCGTCGCCAAGGAACTGCTGCGCGGCGCCACCGCCAACCTGGTCTACCTGCACCCGGAGGCGTCCGCCGCCGCCACCGGCCTGGAATCGACGCTGCGGTTCCTGCTCTCGGCCAAGTCGGCGTTCGTCGACGGCCAGGTCATCCGCGTCGGCAAGGACGACGCCGTCGCCCCCACCAGCTGGGACCGCCCGCTGGAGGGCAAGGTCGCCGTGGTCACCGGCGCCGCCCGCGGTATCGGCGCCACCATCGCCGAGGTCTTCGCCCGCGACGGCGCCCAGGTGATCGTCGCCGACATCCCGGCCGCCGGTGAGGCGCTGTCGGAGACGGCGAACAAGGTCGGCGGTACCGCGCTCGCGCTCGACGTCACCTCCCCCGACGCCGCGCAGAAGCTGGCCGAATTCGCCACCGAACGCTTCGGCGGCATCGACATCATCGTGCACAACGCCGGCATCACCCGCGACAAGCTGCTGGCCAACATGGACGAGGGCCGCTGGAACTCGGTCATCAACGTCAATCTGGCAGCGCCGCACCGCATCACCGAGGGCCTCGTGGCTTCCGGCGCGCTCAAGGCGGGCGGCCGCGTGATCGACGTGTCCTCGATCGCCGGTATCGCCGGTAACCGCGGCCAGACCAACTACGGCGCGTCCAAGGCCGGTGTCATCGGCATGGTGAACGCCGAGGCACCGAAGCTGGCCGAGAAGGGCATCACCATCAACGCCGTCGCCCCCGGCTTCATCGAGACCGCGATGACCGCTGCCATCCCGCTGGCCACCCGGGAGGCCGGCCGGCTGATGAGCTCGCTGCTGCAGGGCGGCCAGACCGTCGACGTCGCCGAGACCATCGCCTTCTTCGCCAGCCCGGCGTCGAACGCGGTGAACGGCAACGTGGTTCGCGTGTGCGGTCAGAGCCTGATCGGAGCATGATGACCGAGACCATCACTCTCACCGAGCCGCCGAAGAACGGCAAGCTGTACTTGAAGGCAGCGCTCGGTTCGGTGCCGTTGCCGCTGGTCGCGGCACGCAAGCCGACCCTGCCCGACCGCGAGATCAAGCTCGACGGCGTGCGGGTCGATCCCGACCACCTCGCGGCCTACTGCCGGGCGACGGGCCTGCGGTTCGGCGATTCGCTGCCGCTGACCTACCCGTTCATCCTCACCTTCCCGGTGGTGATGCAGCTGGTGGTGCAGCGCGACTTCCCGTTCGTCGCGGTCGGCGCGGTGCACGCGGAGAACGTCATCGAACGGACCCGTGAGATCTCGGTGAGCGAACCGCTCGACATCACCGCCCACATCGAGAACCTGCGCGAGCATCCGAAGGGTCTGCTGGTCGACGCGATCAGCGAGATCCGGGTGGGCCGCGAGCTGGTGTGGCGTCAGGTCACCACCTTCCTGCACCAGCAGCGCACCTCGCTCTCCGGTGGGCCCAAGCCCGAACCCAAGCCCGACGAGGTGCCGCCGCCTCCGCTGCGCACCCTGCGGGTGGATCAGCCGACCATCACCCGGTACGCGGCCGCCTCGGGTGACCACAACCCGATCCACACCTCCGCCCTCGGCGCGAAGGCGTTCGGTTTCCCGAAGCCGATCGCGCACGGAATGTGGTCGGCGGCAACGGTTCTCGGCTCGATCGAGGGTCGGATTCCGTCGCAGGTCACCTACTCGGTGAAGTTCGGTAAGCCGATCTTCCTGCCGTCGACGGTGAATCTGTACGCCGATCAGGCCGACGGCGGCTGGGATCTGGCGCTGCGGCATCCGAAGAAGGGGTACCCGCATCTGACGGCGACGCTGCGCTGAGTCCCGGTTCGGGCGATTCGATTGGAGCCGCGCACTTTTCGGGGTGCGCGGCTCTTTCGGTTCAGTCACCGCAGCAGACCTCAAGTCGTGTGCCCCTGGTCGTGCGCCTCGAGTCTGTGGACAGCACCCGGTCACGGGGGCAGTAGATGGCTCTTCGCCGTGATTCAGCAGTCGCAACCGCACCCATTGCAGCAGCAGCCATCACAACAACCGCCCCCGCCTTCGCCGCCACCGCAGCAGCTGCCGCAGTTCGAGCAGCAGTCGACGCCGTCGCAGCAATTACCGAGGTTTTCCTTCCACCAGGCGGGCCGGCGTTCGCCATTGCAGGGGTTGGTGTGGTCGGCGCAGCACGCATATCCGGTGCAGTAGATGCCGAGAACGGCGGGTATGGCCTCGGCGATACCGGGACGGCGGGTCGGCGGGCGATGGCCGGTGCGGTGCCTGCGCGCGTGCGCCCCGGCGGGATTCCCGGGCCGCACCCCGCGGATGGACTCGGCCTGTCTGCCCAGCGCAGTCGCCGTCGCCGCGGCCTGCGCTGTCTCGCCCTGCACCGCGCGCATGCCGAGGCGTCCGCGCTCGCCCCGGCGTCCGTGCTGGAGTTCGCCCGACTCGCCCGATGCGGCCGAGCACGCGTGCGCGGCCACGGCGCCGGCGCCGCGCCCGATACGGCGCACCAGCGCGTGCAGCGGGTCGAGCAGCATCCACCGGACAGCGGGCCGGTCTCCGAGGTCGGTCGCCGCGATGGCCGCGCGCAAACGCGAATCCGACTGGTGTAACAGGTCATACGCTTGCGGCATGCCGGTGCCGGTGGCGGCGAGTGGGTTGAACCGGCCGCGTTCGCGATCGGTCTCGTAGTCCTCGATAGCGTCGGCGAGGTGGGCGATGTGGCCGAAGTGCCTGCCGGCCGCACGCAACGGGGCAATGTTGTCCGGCCGCTCGGCGAGCACTGCCGAGTGGGCGAAGAATTCCGCGGCGCACAGCTGGGCCGGCTCGGTCAGTTCGTCGAGGGTCAGCAGGTGCGCGCGACGTTCGCGATCGGGTTGCGAATCGAGCGCCACGACAAGCGGTTCCACATCGAAACCGATCAGTTGTGCCTGACGCCGAGCGGCGTCGGCCCAGCGGCTCGACACCTTCGTCATGGGGCGGCGGGTCAGCACGGAGGTGTCGCCGTCGCCCACGTGGTCACGAATCTTGGCCGAGCCCAACAGCAGTGATGCGGTAGAAGCCAACGTGATCCCCGCCGAATCGGCCGTGGCCACCTGCGCTCGTCGCATGCCACGCAACGCGCACGGCCCTGCGGTAGTCCGCTCGATCCTGCCTTCGCGCTGCGCCTCGGTGAGCATGCTCAGCACGATCGCATCGGTATTGGTGGCGCTGCGGGCGAGTTGCCCGTGCCCGTCGCGCAGGCCCAGACACAGCCCGCACATATGCGCCTGCCACTGCTGTGGATCCACCCCGTACTTCGCCGCGCTGTGCGCGCACGGCTTCAGCAACCCGAACAAACGTCCCCTCCGCATATCCTGCCGAAATCCCCGGCCCCGTAGAACGCTCCGAACTCTCGCACCTACCGCCGCGCGCGGCAACTCCGCCCGGACACCGCGGACAACATCCGACGAACTCCGGCCGACCGGCAACCTATGGGGTGGAGCGCTGGACGCTCGCGAGCCCGGCCTACTCGGCCTTCTTGCGCCCGGCCAAACCGCTCCACGCGAGATCGTCGAGCAGGTCGACGGCCTTGGACACCTCGATCCGCCCGGTGGCGACGCGGTCGGCGATGGCCTCGCCCGCCCCGATGACGGCCGCAGCGACGACGTCGAAGTCGGTGCCGGGTTCGGCGTGTTTGGCACTGGATTCGAGCAGTTTGGCGGTCAGTTCGATGACCCGCTCGCGGGCGTTCTCGATTTCGGAGGCGAAGGCTTGCTGGCCGATGGCCTGACGGTAGAGCACCTGCCAGGAGTGCCGGTTGTGGTCGACGAAACCGAGGAAGCCTTCCAGGGCGGTGCGCAGCTGTTCGTGCGGGGACAGCAGCGGGTTTCCGGCCGGTGCGACGGATTCGATCAGGCGCAGGCCCTCGCGTTGGATGCAGGCCCGGAACAGTTCGTCCTTGGAGCCGTAGTAGAGATAGAGCATCGGCTTGGAGATCTTGGCCTCGGCGGCGATGGCGTCCATCGAGGTCTCGTGGAAACCCTTACGCGAGAACACCTCGACGGCGGCGTCGAGCATTTGTTGCTCACGAACCGCCCGAGGAAGTCGCTTCGTTCCGCCCGCCATCCGCTCTCCTACTACAGGGTGAGCACCTTATATTACTCCAAGGTAAGTTCTTGTTGGACAGATTTGCCCGGCAGTCGCTCAGAATGGGTCTTTCCCAGCGAAGCTCTCAGCAGTGCAGTGGCGCACCCTTGAACCAGGCCATCCGCAAGACCGACGCGTCCACCTGCGCGATGGGCAGCCGCCCGCTCCACACGGCCTGCTCGAGCCGGTCGAGCACCTGCGGAACGGCGTCGGTGGTGATCCACAGCGCGTTGTCGGCACCGGCCACCAGCGAGGCCTCCACCGCCTCCGGAATGCTCATGCGATCGGTGATGGCCGCCATGCCGCCGAGATCATCGGTGAAGATCGGCCCGTCGAAGGGCGCCGCGCCGTAACCGGTGCCCTTGCGCAGCAGCTCCATCGCCGCCGGGCTGATGCTGGCGGGCACGTTCGGCGCCGTCAGCCCCGGCACGTCCAGATGCCCGACCATCACGCCCGCACCCGAACCGACCAGATCGCGGAACGGCACCAGATCGCGGTTCTGCAACTGATCCAGCGGCGGAGTGCGAACCGCGCCCAGATGCGAATCACCGGAACCGGCTCCGTGCCCGGGGAAATGCTTCATGACCGTGCCGACCCCCACCTCGCGCATCGCGCGGATGTAGGCGCCCGCGTACTCGGTGACCACCATGGGGTCGTCGGAGAAGGAGCGGTCGCCGATGACGGAGTTGTCCGGCTGGCTGCTGACGTCGACGTCGGGGGCGAAATTCACCGTCACGCCGAGATCTTTGAGCGCCTTACCCCGTTCCAGCGTCGCGGTGTAGAACTCCTCGGTGGTCATCGTCTTCGCGGTCTGCCGCGCCGAGGGCGCAGGACCGATCAGATCGCTGACCCGCGAGACCCGCCCGCCCTCTTCGTCGATGGTGACCATCAGCGGCACATTCGCCGCCGCCTTCACCTGCTCCACCTGACCGTCGGCCAGCAGCGACTGATCGGTCCAGCCACCGATGAAGATGCCGCCGACCTGGTGATCACGCACCACGGCCAGCGCGTCGGCGGTGCTGTTCACGCCGACGGTGAGCAGCTGGGCCAGCTTCTGGCGCGGAGTGAACTTCGCCAGATAGTCGGCCGAGCAGTCGCGCTTCTCGGTGGTGGCGGCGCCCGGCGTCGCCGCGGGGGTCGCTTCGGTGGCGACCGGACGCGAGGTGGCCGAGTTTCCGGTGTCGCCGCCGGAACAACCGGTCGCGATGGCAGCCAGTACCGCGAACAGGACGAGAGGCGTCTTGCGCATGTATCGACGGTAATCCGCGCGCACGGGTCGGCGGTAATCCGCACGGCGTGCCGGGGTAGGCGCGCGCCCGCGCGGGAGCAGCTCACCGGCCCGTTCCGGGAGTAACCTGAGGACGTAGCCAGGAGACCACCGGGAGGTCGTCGTGCCCTGCGATCTGATGCTCATCGCCTACGACGGATCCGAGCACGCCAAACGGGCCATCGAATACGCCGGGCGATTCCTCACCGCCAACCGCGCGGTCGTGCTGACCGCATGGGAACCCATGGTGCGCCAAGCCGCCCGCATCTCCGGGCTCTCCGGGGTGATGCAGCCGGAATGGGTGCCCGACGAGGAGATCGAGGACGTCGCCTACGTCTCGGCCCGCGAAACCAACCGTGAGGGCCTGCGCCTGGCCGAATTGGCCGGGCTCAACGCCGAGGCCAGAACCGCCGAATGCACCTCGACGATCTGGAACGCCATCGTCGAATGCGCCGACGAACTGAACGTCGACATCATCGTCGCGGGGACCCGCGGCGCGACCGGTATCCGCGCGCTGCTGCACAGCAGCGTCGCCGACGCGGTGCTCAAGCACTGCCACCGGCCGGTCTTCCTGGTCCCGCCGGCCAAATGAACCGCCCCCGCTGAGATGGCGATCGGCGGATCCGGCCGGGACTCGATGAGATCTACGTCGCCCCGGCGGACGTAGCTCCCCAACTCCGGGAAATCCGGGGCTACCGTCGGGCTATGGACGGGTTCTTGCTTGCCGCCCCGGACGGTGTGGTCCGGGCACACGACACGCGCGCCACCTTCGATGACGCGCAGCAGGCGGTCACCGCCCTGCGCGACGGGACGGCGGCGATGGTGGTCGGTGCCCTGCCCTTCGACCCGCGCGAACCGGCGGCGTTGAGCGTGCCGGGACGAGTCGAGCACACCGCGGGGCCCTGGCGTCCGGCCGCCGTGCCCGAGCTGCCACCGGTCAGCGTGCTCAGCGAACTGCCGAGTACCGGTGAGCACCTGGCACGGGTGGCGAAG
>NZ_BAFY01000245.1 GCF_000308555.1 Nocardia cyriacigeorgica NBRC 100375
CGCTGACGGTGAACCCGTCGGCGCCCTCGGTGGCGATGCACCCTTCGCCCTTGGGCAGAGTGATCGTCTTGGGCTTGGTCGGCTTGGTGCGTTCGCCGGTGATGGATTCGACCTGGACGGTCTTGGTGCCCCAGATCCGCACCGTCACTTCGGAATTGTTCGCGGAGGCTTCGATATAGATGCCGTTCGCGGTGTTGTTGCGGAAGCTGAGGTCGATGGCGCCGTCGAACACCGTCGCTTCACGGGCCGCCGGATACCGCGAAATGTAATAGCTGTGCTCGGTGTGACCGGTGTCTTCGAGGCCGGCGAAATAGGCCGCGTTGTAGAGGGTGGTGGCGAACTGGCTGATGCCGCCGCCGACCGCCTTGCTCGGCCTGCCGTGGTCGATGATGCCGGATTCGACATAGCCCTCGGCGATGCCTCGGGGCCCGGTGAATTCGTTGAGCGAGAAGGTTTCGCCGGGTTTCACAATGGCGCCGTTGACCTTCCTGGCGACGGTCCGGATATTCACCCCGGACGGCCCGCTGAACCCGCCGGTGGTGAATTCGCCCATCGGCTCCACGATGCCGAGCCCGGCGGCCGCCTCGGTGGTCAACTTCGGCTCGACCTTCTCGTACACCGCCGGCGCGGTGCGCTGCGGCGCGGGCGCGGCCAGCAGGGTCGCGAGCGGTTCGAGGGTCTTCTGCCAGTTGATCTTGTCGCCGACCACCGACGGAACCACCGTCGGCTTGCCGCCGGTGAGGGTGAACGTCGCGTCCTTGGGCTCGACCTCGGATTCCTTCAGCTGCGGGGCAAGCAGATCGGTGGCGACCTTCTGGTCGATGCGCGGGGTCAGGCCGCCATTGCCGTCCGGCGCGAACGACACGATGGTGGCGATCTGCTCGGGAGCCAGCTGGGCCTTGCCGCCCTTGCCGTCGAAGATCACCGGCGCCGCCACCGCGGGCTGCGCGACCTGCTGCAACGCCTGGTCGATCGCGTCCTGGCGGACGGCGACCGGCGCGGGCACCACCGGCAGGTTCATCGGCGTGCCCGCGACCCAGTTCCGCACGAGCACATCACGGGCGGCCGCCGCATCGAGCACCCGGCCAGGGACCGGAGCCACCGCCACCGGCCTGGCGTTCTCGAAGACGATGGTGCCCTCGACGGTCGGGCGGTCGTGCACCCGCAGCGCGTCGAAGGTCTTGCCGAGCGCCTGCTCGTCGACGGCGCTGTCGACCTCCACGGTCTCGGTGCCGAACAGCGAGGTCAGCCGGGTGATCGGGTTGAGCGGCTGGCCGCCGATCCGATCCCAGGTGCCGTCCCAGTCGACGCTGAGGCCTGCCGAAGCGGGCACAAGGGTGGTCTGCACATCGCCGATCGTCACGGGCAGTTCCCGGCCCGCGCGGCCATCCAGTTCCACACGCAGCCGGGCGTCGGCCGCGGACTTGTCCATGCCGCCGATCTCGACCCCGGCGACCACCACACCACGCGGCACCTCACCCGAGGACATCGCCAGATCGGCGACATACCCCAGCAGTCCGAGACCGAACAGGGCGCCGACCGCGATGCCGATCGTGCGCGCCTTCGGCGACCGCATGATCTGCAGGAACTCGGGACGCTTCGTCGTCTCCGCCGATTGCCGGGAGATCGGGCGACGCTCGCCAGGGGCGCGGGGGGCCGGTGGGCGGGGAGCGCCCTGCTCGTCGTCGGTGGAACCGGATTCCGGATTCGCAGGGCTTGCGGACGCGAATCGCACAGTCGACCGGGGATTGTCCTGCCTGCCCGCGGTCGGTGGGACCGCGCTCATCACCTCGGTCGGCGAATCACCGGCCGGGTCGGGGCGGTCCAGCGCATCGGCGGTCGGGCCCCGGCGCCCTCCACTATTGGGCGTTTCTCCGGCGGATCCGGGGCGAGCGGTCCCGTTGGACATGTGGGCGGCCGAGCCGGCGGTGAATTCTCCCCCTCGCGGCGGGTGCTCGACCGGGAGCGCGTCGGTCGCGCCCGCGTCATCTGCCGGAGGAGCCGTGGGCGTACCCGCTGTAGGCGGGATCGGGAGACGGCGCGTCAGCGGTTCCTGCGCTGCGTCGGTGGGCCGCACCTGCTCCGGGTGCGGTCGGGCCGGATTCGGTTGAACGGGCAGCCGCTGCGTCAGATGCTCCGGCGGCGGCTCAGGAGTGTGCCCGCGGTGCGGCCCCCGTGCGCGCTCCGGGCGCGGCCCGTCCACGTGAACCGGGCGGGGCTCATCCGCGTGCCCCTGACGCGGCTCGAGCGCGCTCTGCGTGCTCTCCTGCGACGATCCGGGCGGGTTGGCCGGCATGGGGATCCGCAGGGTCGCGCGGTCGAGCGGTGAGGTGGCGCGGCCGAATGCCGGCGCGGGGTCGGGCTGCTGCGGGTGATACGCCGTGGACGGCTGACCGGTCGGGGTGGTGCCGGGCCGCTCGGCGTTGCGCGCATTTCCGGCGTTTAGACCCGGGCGTGCCGGTGAATCCTGGGGCTGTGGGTGCCGATGGTCCCCGAGCGGCTGTTGAGGCTCCTGCGTCTGCTGGGGCTCCTGTGCCGACTGGAGCTGCTGAGCGTGCTCGGCCTCGCGGCGCTGCTGTTGCTGCTGAGCGCGGGCGGATTCGAGGAACTGGCGTAGCCCGCCATTGGTGGGCTGTGCGCGGCGGGCGGGCTCGGATCTCTCGCCGCGTCCGGTGTTCGACTCGCCGGTCACGAATCGTCCTCCCCACATCGGGTTACAAGTTCTCGCGCGGTGCGCGCTCGCCCAACGATAACGGTCGGCACCGACGACGTCAGTGCCGCACAGATCACACTGGACCGCGACCCAGCAAACGATGAGCAAAGAAGCAGTTCGCACACCAAAAGGCTCCGTGCAGTTGCCGGGTCGGGGGTCTGGCAACTACACGGAGCCGATCTGTCTATCGGCGCCGCATTCGCCGCGTTACACCCGCCTGCCGCATCAATTTTCTCCGGCGCGGGACAATCGTGCGCGACCAGGGGTGACGACGAACGAGGAGATGATGGCATGCAGCTGGGAATGATCGGCCTCGGGCGGATGGGCGCCAACATCGTGCGCCGGATCGTCGCCGACGGGCACACCGCCGTCGGATATGAACGCCACGCTCCGCTTATCGAGGAGCTCGGCGCCGAGCTGGGCGCTGCGTTCTCCGGAACCACCGATCTGGCCGAGTTCGTCTCGAGATTGGCGACGCCCCGCGTGGTGTGGGTGATGATTCCGGCGGGCGCGACCGGCGCCGTCATCGACCAGGTCGCCGAACTGCTGGAGCCGGGCGACATCATCATCGACGGTGGCAACAGCCGCTATCACGAGGACATCGAACGGGCCGAGCGGCTGGCTCCCAAGGGCATTCACTACGTGGATATCGGCACCTCGGGCGGGGTCTTCGGACGGACCCGCGGCTTCTGCCTGATGATCGGCGGCGAGGCGGGCCCGGTGCGGTACCTCGACCCGTTGCTGCGTTCCATCGCTCCTGGCGTGGACGCCGCGCCGCGCACGCCAGGACGGACCGGCGAGCCCACCCCCGCCGAGCAGGGATACCTGCACTGCGGTCCGGCCGGTGCCGGGCATTTCGTGAAGATGGTGCACAACGGCATCGAGTACGGCGCCATGGCCGCCTATGCCGAGGGCCTCAACATCCTGCACAAGGCCGATTACGGCGCCGGGTACGACAGCGGCGCGCATTCGGCCGAGGAAACTCCCCTCGAACATCCGGAGTACTACCGCTACGACATCGATATCCCCGAGGTGACCGAGGTGTGGCGGCGCGGTTCGGTCGTCGCCTCCTGGCTGCTCGATCTGACCGCCGCGGCCTTGCACGCCGACCCGAATCTCGACTCCTTCGGCGGCCGCGTCTCCGATTCCGGCGAGGGTCGCTGGACCATCGATGCCGCCATCGACATCGGCGTCCCGGTCCCCGTGCTGTCGGCCGCGCTGTTCCAGCGCTTCTCCTCGCGCGGCGAATCGCACTACGCCGACAAGATGCTCTCCGCCATGCGCAAGGCCTTCGGCGGCCACAACGAGCTGCCGCAGGGGTGAGACCGGGACCACTCAGCGGTTCGCGCGTCGACGGTCCGCCCATGGGTAACCGGGTTATATTCGGCGCGACCGGCCGGTCGGGTGATCAGGATCATCGGCGGTTGCGCGTGCGGATCGACGCCGCCCGGGTGTCGACCTTGCGTACCGGACAGCCGCCGTAGAGCGGTGGAAGGCGAGGAGGCTGGTTCTATGCTGCGGGAATTCCTGGACAAGGGTGTCGTGTCGGCCCTGGATCGTGCCGCGCATGTGCAGGCGCCGGTGGTGGTGAAGTACGCGGACTGGCTGCGCGACCGGCACCCGGAGGAAACGCCCGAGCAGATTGTGCGCCGGCTGGAACGGCAGTACCTGATCGCGGTGACCGCCAGCGGGGTGGGGGTGGGATTGAGCGCGGCGGTTCCCGGCGTGGGCACGGTGGTGGCGTTGTTCGCGACCGGCGCCGACACCCTGGTGTTCCTGGAGGCCTCGAGTGTGCTCACCACCGGAGCGGCCGCGATCTATGAGATCTCGCCGCAGGACGTGCTCGACAAGCACCTGGTCTCGGCGGTGGTGCTCGGCCAGGCCGGAACGAAGGCGCTGGGGCAGACCGCGGGCCATACGGCAGGCAAATGGGTCGACGCGGTCGGCAACTGGATTCCCGGGCTGAACCGCATGGACGACTCGGCCATGAAGCGCTTCCTGGTCCAATTCGTGGTGAAACGCAGTGTGCTCATGTTCGGCAAGGTGATTCCCGCCGGCATCGGCGCGGTCATCGGCGGAGTCGGCAACAACGCGCTCGGGCGAACCGTGATCGCGAACCTGCACAGCACCCTGGGACCGTCGCCGGCGACCGCCGCGGTCGCGCCTGCCACCGTCTGACCTCGAACACGCCGGCCGCCGGTGGCGCCGGGCCGGTCCGCCGCTGCTCATGAGACAGCGCAGAGCACCAGGTCAGTGCCCCGATACACCGGTTCGACGGTGCGAACTCCCATGCGCGGTCTTGACATGTTCTTCATGTTCAGTCTTTACTGAACATATCAGTCCTTGCGGAACTTGCAAGAACTGATCGCTCTACCGGAATCCTCTGCAAGGAGCATCATGACCACCGCCGCCATCCGCACCGAGGGCCTCACCAAGCACTACGGCAAGCATGTCGCGCTCACCGATCTCGACCTCGAGGTGTACGAGGGTGAGGTGTTCGGGTTTCTCGGCCCCAACGGGGCAGGCAAATCCACCACCATCCGCATCCTGCTCGACCTGATCCGGCCGACCTCGGGTCGCGTGGAAGTCCTCGGCGTGAACCCGCGCGCGGGCGGAGCCGAACTGCGTCACCGAATCGGTTATCTACCAGGTGAATTGGCCATCGAGGGCCGTCACTCGGCGCGCGAGCTGCTGGCCTTTCTGGCCGATCAGCGCGGAGACGTCGCCCAGCGCCGCATCACGGAACTGGCCGAGCTGCTCGACCTCGATCTGGCCAAGAAGGTCGGCTCGATGTCGAAGGGCAACAAGCAGAAGGTCGGCATCATCGCCGCGTTCATGCACAACCCCGACCTGCTGATCCTCGACGAACCCACCTCCGGGCTCGATCCGCTACTGCAACAGCGCTTTCTGGATCTGGTGACCGAGGCCAAGAACAATGGCCAGACGGTGTTCATGTCCTCGCACATCCTCACCGAGGTGCAGCAGACCGCCGACCGCGCCGTCATCATGCGCGCCGGGAAACTGCTCGGCACCGAGAATGTCGAGGACCTTCGCAGGCGTTCGCCGCGTGCGGTCGAGCTGATATTCGGCGAGGAGATCTTTCCCGACGATTTCGCACGGCTGCCCGGCGTGCGCGATCTCGGCATCGAGGGCGCCACCCTGCGCTGCACCACCGAAGGCGAGGTGGACGCGCTGTTCAAGGTCGCCGCCAAGTACCAACTGGTCAGCGTGCTGTCGAACGAACCGGACCTCGAGCAGATCTTCTTCAGCCTCTACGGCCGCTGATTTGCCTTTCCCTTCCGCACAGGAGAATTCGTCATGAAGCGCACAGTCTTCACCCAGACCTTGAAAGAACAGCGCCGCGGCCTGATCGGCTGGTCGATCGGCCTGGCCATCGTCCCGATGATCTACCTGCCGTCGTATCAATCGCTGAAGGAGCAGGGCTCGCTCGATATCCAGCAGAACAGCATGTACGACGCGATGGGGCTGAGCGATTTCGCCAGCGGCACCGGGTTTCTCAATTCCACGGTGTATTCGCTGATGGGATTGCTGCTGATGCTGATCTTCGCGGTCACCATCGCCACCAGAACGGCCACCCAGGAAGAGAACGGCAGCCTGGACCTACTGCTGGCCCAGCCCATCAGCCGCACCCGATTGCTGGTGCAGCGCTTCGCCGCACTCGCGGTGCAGGTCGCGGTCGTGAGCGTGGTCCTCACGGTGAGCGTGATCGCCGGCGCGAACTCCGGCAACATCGACGTGGCGACCGGCAATATCGTCGCGGCCAGTGCCGGGCTCGGGCTGCTGGCACTGTTCGCGGGGGCCGTCGCGCTGCTCGTCGGCGCGGCGACCGGCAAACGTTCACTGGCGCTGGGTGTGGCCGCGCTGCTCACCGTTGCCGGATACCTGGCCAACAATCTGGGCGACGACTGGCTGCGCAAGCTCTCGCCGTTCTACTACGCCAACGGAGGTTCGCCGCTGGTCAACGGCTGGAACGCGGGGCATCTCGCGGTGCTGGTGGCGGCGGCGGGCATCGCGCTGACAGCGGCGCTGGTGTGCTTCGATCGCCGGGATCTGGCGGTGTGAGCAGCACCTACGGGGCGAGCCGAGGTGGCTCGCCCCGTTTTCCCGTTTCTCCACCCCGGAAGGGATACTCGACCGATGACCAGTTCCGAACGCGACCCGGCGGCCCCGACCCCGGAGCAGTTGGCCTTCGTCGAGGATTTCGCGCTCGTGCTCGAACGCATGGGCCTGGTCCGCATGACCGGCCGCGCCATGGGCTGGCTGATGGTCTGCTCGCCACCCGAGCAGACCTTCGCGCAGATCGCCGACGCCCTGCAGGCGTCCAAAGGCTCCATTTCCAATGCGCTGAAAAACCTCACCACCATGCGCTGGGTCGACAAGACCTCCAAGCCCGGCGACCGCAAGGACTACTACATCCTGCGCGCGGGCGTGCTGCCCGAGCTCACCCGGCAGCAGAGCACTCAATACGAGGACCTGACCGCGATGACCTCGCGCGGCCTCGCCCTGTTCGCCGACCCCGGCAGCGAGCAGGCCGCCCGGGTCCGCGAAATGCACGAATTCTTCGTCTGGATGGGCAAAGAACTTCCGGCGTTGATCGACCGCTGGTACGCCGAACACCCGCAGGCCTGATCGCGGTTCAGGCCCGGCGGCTGCGCACCCACACGTAGAGGAAGCCGAGCGTGAAGCCGAGGTGCACGACGAGGAACACCGCTGCGAGGTCGCGGGCCTCGCCGCTGAGCACACCCCAGACATCATTGACGGCCACGGCGCCGAAGCCGACGATATTCGCGAGAACCACCGTCCCGCGCACCGATGCCGGCGCCGCGTTGCGCGAGGTCCAGTTCAGGACCGCGATTCCCAGCAGCGGCCCGCCGAGCAGACGAAGCAGGGCGATCAACTCCGGCGACGCATCGTCGGGAACCGCACCGACGCCGAACTGGGCAGGCACGAATATCAAGGCAAGGCCGACGGCCGCGAGATAGATCGCCGTGGTCACGAAGAGTGGCTTGAGCATACGAGCACCTCGGGTAGGACTGCGACGAACTCAGGATCGCAGAAAACCGCCGGGCAGGCCGGGAGATCTGATGCTCAGCACCAGCCTCCGCTCGCGCGCCGAGCGTGCCATCCTCCGCGCTCGCGGCCCATCACCCGCACCCTGAGACAGCGTCGACCCCGCATCTCGACGTGCGACGTCACGAGCACTCGAGCGGCAGAATCTTGCCGATATGGCCGGTATTCGCTCCAGTTCGAACGCAACCAGGACGCGATCGGCAGAATCCTGCCGATCGAGCCGCTCCCTCATCATCACCACTCAGCCGTACGAGACTTACGCCCGCCAGTGGACGTCCGTGCAGGTGTATCCGGATCGACCGTATGCGTGAGGTGATGACGGGCGGGCAGACCGGGTTTCGGACTTCGCCCCGATGTACCGCGGAACACGCGGGCCATACGCCAACGAAGCCTGCTCTACGATGACCTCGACCCGAAGCGAAGGATGGTCAGCGTGTCGGAAGCATTCGATTGGTCGGCCCCGGAGACCTACAGCCGTGCCGTCGACATCGACACCTATCTGGCCATGCCGGAGGATGTGGCGCGGCGGATCGAAATCAAAGACGGGATGATCATCCACTGCGAATCCGCGTCGCCGAACCACAACGCGGTGTCACGCAATCTCGAACGTGCGCTGTTGGATGCCAAGGAGAAGCGGCCCGCGGATGAGCCGTGCGTCCGAGTGAACCGCGATATCGACATGCTCGTGTCCGAGGTCCCGTTTCATTACAAGCGACCCGATGTGATCGTCTACCGCTGCATCGATGAGCCCCGTCCGCGGTGGAACCGCAAGCCGACCGTCGCGGACACATTGCTGGTGATCGAGGTCGTGTCGCCGACGACGGTGACCGCCGACTTGGTCGACAAGCGCGCCGAGTACGCGCGGTTCGGGATTCCCAACTATTGGATTGTCCGAATGGCCAACGAGGATGGTCCCACCGTGTCGGTCGAGATGCTGACGCTGGACTCGAGCGGCAGCTATGTGTCGGCGGCATATCGAAGCCGCACGCGTGGGGGCAGGGCGATCGAAGCGCTGGTGCCGTTCGACGTCACCGTGTCGTGGGAAGACCTGGACGACGGCGTCGACTGACCGTCCCGGCACCGCCTCGACAACCAGCCGATGCGGGGTGACGAGAAGTTCACCCGGCTCGAGGGGCCGGCCGCGAATTCACCGCTTGCGCCGGTGACGTAGGTAAACGACGCGCGGGCTCAGCGGACGCGACTCCACCAGCTCCAGTTCGAGGGGTTCGGCGCGCGGCGGGAAGAACGGCGTGCCCGCGCCGAGGATGACCGGGTAGACGAACTGGCGGTACTCGTCGATCAAGTCCTCGGCAATGGCGGCCGCGGCGAGAGTGGCGCCGCTGATCTCCACCACGCCATCACCCGGCTGGTCCCGTAGCCGGGCGATTTCGGTAGCGAGATCGTCGGTGGCCAGGCGGGCGTTGCCCTGCACCGAATCCAGGGTCGTGGAGAACACCACCTTCGGGATCGGCCGCCACAGCCGGGCGAACTCGAGTTCGGCCTCGTCGGTCATGGTCTCTTCGGCGGTCTCCCACACCAGCATCGCCTCGTACAGCTTGCGCCCGCAGACGATCCCGGCCAGGTGGCGGGTCTGCTCGATGTGGAAGCGGAAGATCTCCGGCTCCGGAGCGGTCCAGCTGATGTCGTCGCCGGGGCCGGCCATGAAACCGTCCAGCGAAACGCTCATCGAGTACATGGTGGTGAGCACCGGCTGCCTCCTCGGTGACGGGGCCGTGGATTCGGGCGGAATGTGCTCATCATGCCCGCTCACGCGGAATCCGATCACCGAAACGACCGACAAGGGCCGACCGGAGAGACTCGATGCGACCGAGGCGCGGCGCACCGTGGAGGTGATCAGGCGGGCGATCACCGCGGCCTGCATGGGTGCCGGATCAGCCGCGGCCGATCCAGAAACGCCACTCGTTGTCCGGCCGCCGCACCCGCGATAACCTTCCGATCAGGAGGGGATTCATATGCACGCCAGGTGGTTTCATCGTTGCACTGCGCTTGTCACCGTCGGCGCAGCGCTGACGGCCGTCGTGGGGCTCGGCGCCCGATCCGGAGCGGAAGCCGGTCTCGGCGATGCGGGGACCGGATTCGCCCGCGCCGGGGCTGGGCTGGACGGAGCGGCAGCTGGGATTGTCGGCGAAGGGTCCGAACTCGAACCATTCGAGCGTCAGCGCGTGGTATGGCATGCGTGTTCGGACCCCGATCTGATCGCCGTGCGCGGCGAATGCGCGGAGATCAGGGTGCCTCTCGATTACCGTGCGCCCGGCGGGCGGACGATCGGCCTCGCCATCTCGCGAGTGCCGTCGACCGACCCGGCTCGGCGGCACGGGGTTCTGTTGACCAACAGCGGTGGTCCCGGGGCACCGGGCCTGGACCCGGGCAATGCGGTCGGCAACGGGTTGTCGGCCGAGGTGCGGGCGGCTTACGACCTGATCGGATTCGATCCGCGCGGAGTCGGACAGTCCACGCCGGTCACCTGCGGGTGGCCGCCGGGCCGAGTACCGGGTGGTGATGCCCAGCCGGGTGCGGATCGCGCGGCCTTCGATCACGATGTCCAGCGCGCCGCGCAGTTGGCGGCGCTGTGCATCGGGTCGGAGGGCGCGGCGCTACCGCACATCAATACCCGCAATACCGCGCGGGACATGCGGATGATCGCCGCAGTGCTCGGAGAGCCCGAGATCAGCTATTACGGGCCGTCCTACGGTAGCTACCTCGGTGCGGTGTTCAGCCAGATGTTTCCCGAACACAGTGACCGGATCCTGCTGGACAGTGTGGTCGACCCGGAACGGTACTGGCTGGGCATGTTCCAGGATTCGGGCGTGGCCAACGAGGCCGCGTTGGTGGCATGGGCGGAGGAAGTGGCTGCCGAGCAGCAACAGTTTCAGCTGGGTGACAGTGCCGAAGCGGTACTGACTACCGTTCGGGACCTCATGGCGCGAGCAGCGCAGCGGCCGATCGAGATCGCTGGTTTGACGGTCGACGATGACATCTTGCTCACGACGTTGAACTTCATGCTGTCATTCGGGCCGTACGCCGCCCGGCTGGCCGAGCTCCTTCAGCAGCTGCGAGCAGCCGGCGATGGCGCGGTAGTACAACCGATCCCGCTGTGGGAGGCCGTGCGAGGGTGGGCCGGATCGGGCGGAATGTTCGAAGCGCATATGGCCGTCAAATGCGGTGACGTCGCCGCGCCGCGCGATCCGGAGTGGTACTGGAGCAATATCGAACGCAGCCGAATCGAGCGCCCGATCTTCGGCCCGCTGTTCAACAACATCGCACCCTGCGCGTTCTGGCCGGCGCCCCTCGAGCCGCCGACCCGGATCCGGCATTCCGTGCCGGTGCTGTTGTTGCATGCCGACGGTGATATCCGCACCCCCTACTCGGGTGCGCAGGCCATGCGCCGCTCGATGAGTGAATCTCGGCTGGTCACATTGCGTGGTGTGCGTTGGCACAGCATCCTCGGGCTTCCGAGCCGATGCGTAACCGAGGCCGTCGACGCCTTCCTGCTCGACGGGAAACTACCGGCGGCCGATGTGGAGTGCCGTCTCGACCCGCCATGATCCGCCGGACGCCCGGCCGTCTTCCAACGACCGGGCAGCACCCACCCATCAATCGAACTGCGCGTCCAGCCAATCGATGGTCTGCATCCCGAAAAGATCTGTCCCCCAACCGTAGAGGTCGGTGATCATGCGGATCATGCTGCAGTTGGACGGCGCGTAGGCCACGTCGGTGCCCTTGGACCGGTAGATATCGGCCAGCTCACGGGAGTCGGCCGCCGGTACCAGGGACATGAACGAATCGTCGGCGGCGCAGGAGGTGATGAGCACCTTGGATTTCGGGGTGCCCGCCTGCCCGAGGATGTTGTCGTCGTAGGCGTGCTGGAAGGCCGGTTCATCGGCCGGGTTGAGACCGGACTCGAACAGCATTTTCAGCGGCACGAACGGCATGCCGAAGTAGGCCGGGGTCTGGCATTGGGTGCGGAAGAAGTCGGCGATGGCTTTGCCCGCGGGGTTGAGCTTTTCGTCGATCTTCATCTCGGGGTACCAGGGCTCGAGACCGAGCAGGGTCGCGAAGGCGAAACCGGAGCCGACGGAACCGTCTGCCACGCGCATGAAGTTGCGCGGCTTCACCACCATCCCTTCCAGGACCGTCGCTTTCACGTCCAGCTCAGGGGCGTAGGTGGGCTGGAGTTCGGCGGAGAAGCCGGCGCCGACGCCGCCGCCGGCGATCCCGAACAAACCCACCTGTGCCTTGGGATCGAGGCCCGCTTCGCGGAAGTTCAGGGCGGCGCGGGCGCCGTCGAGCTGGGCGTGGGCGGCGAATTTGCCCGCGAAGACGCCGTGCGGTTTGCGGTCGGCGTCATTGCCGACATCGGAGATCATCACCGCGTAGCCCTTGCCGAACAGCATGGCCAGCGGGCCGAGCGCCGACCAGGACGCGCCGTCGAGCGGATCGCCGCCGGTCCACTGGGTGCTGGGATGGCAGGACCAGCCGACGCTGTCGTTGGCTTCCTGATACGAGATCAGCTTGCGCTGGTCGTTGGGCTTGCCGTCGACCGGGACCATCAGGATGCCGGTACTGATCACGGGCGTGACGCCGTCGACACCGGTGGTCACGTACATCAGCTTGTAGGCGTCGAGGTTCGCCGGCTTCACACCGGAGAACATGACGTCGACCTTCTTGGATTTCAGGACCGTGCCCGGCTTCTCGTCGCCGGTCAGCGGAGGTTCCTGATAGAAGGGGTCGTTGGCGAGCAGGGCCTGGAAGGCTTCGCCCGGTGCGGCGAGGGTGGCGCCCTGGAGCGTGCCGACCACATATCCGTTGAACACCTCACCGAGGCCGGGCGTGCGCGGCGGCACGAACGGCTCGGGTGGTGCGGGTTCGGGTTGCGCGAAGGCGATTCCCGCACCTGCGAACAGGGTCAGCGCCGCTACCGTCAAGGCGGTCAGCGGGCGCCGCAGCGCTCGGGTTCCGCGGGTCGACCGGCGCCGGTCCGAATGCATGAATCGTGCTGCCTTCATGGTCAGTTCACCGCCATATCCGCGCCCACCGGCGTCACCTTCATCTGCCGCACCGCCGAATCCAGCAGCTGCGGGATATTCAGCAGCGGACGATGCGATTCCATTTGAATTTCGTAGGGCGTGCGCATCACTGCTTCCAATGCGGGCCAGTTGTTTTCGACCTGCCACTTGTATTTCGGCAGCAGCTCGGAGGTGATGTATTCCCAGCGGGCATCGAGCACCGACCAGTTCCAATCCGGCAGCGGCATCGTCAGCAGTGCGGGCCTGCCGTCGGCCATCGTGAACGGAATACGCACCGGGTTGAATTCCCGTGGCGGAGCCACACCGGCCACCGACGGTGATCCGGCCGCGCCGCTGACATAGGTGATGGCCTCGCCGACCGCGCCCTTGTAGGCCCGGACCGCATCCCACTGCCCGCCGATCGCCCATTCCTGTTCGCGGCGCAGCAGGGTGGCGTTGCCCGCGGCGATCCGGTCGTGGTCGCCGGAAGCGATACCGCGCCAGGCGTTCATGATGTCGGCGCCGAAGAGCCCGGCGGCCTGGAATTCCGCCAGCGCGGGCAGCCCGCCGGTGACGTAGGCGTCGTGCATCGGCATCAGGTCGGAGAAGATGTTCTTCTGCATCACCAGGATCATCCCGATGATGTAGTGCAGGTCCTCGGGAGTGATCCGCGGTCCCGCTTCGGCGAGCGCGGCCAGCCCGCGCGGGAGCATCGCGACGGCCTGTGGGCCCGCGGCCTGCTCGACCGCGCCGATCACTCCGCGCGCCGATTCCGACAGGCCCGGCAGCGAGTAGATGTTGCTCATCAGTTCGAAGTCGATGAGGCCACCACCGAAATCGGCGCCGACCTGGCCGCCCATGCCCGCCCACTGCAA
>NZ_BAFY01000244.1 GCF_000308555.1 Nocardia cyriacigeorgica NBRC 100375
CCGGAATATCTCTCGATGACGAGTCGGTTTCGTGCGTTGCCGTGAGGTGAAACCTTGCGCACAAGCGTCCAGTACGGTGCGGTGAGGTCGGTCCGCGCTTACGGTTGCGTAGCTCGTCAGCGGTGCGGCACGCTTCGGTTCGTAGTAGTCACAAGCCGGAAACCCTCACGGTCGGCTGACCGCGGGCGGTGAGTCGAGGAGGACGCGGTGGGGCATTACAAGGCGAACCTGCGCGATATCGAGTTCAACCTGTTCGAGGTGCTCGGACTGGACAAGCTGCTCGACACCGGCGCCTACGGCGACCTGGATTCCGAGACCGTCCGCGAGATCCTGGCCGAGGTCAAACGCCTGGCCGAGGGCCCGGTGGCCGAATCGTTCGCCGCCGCCGACCGCGACCCGGTGCAGTTCGTGCCCGCCGAGCACACCATCACCGTGCCCGACGCACTGCGCCAGACCGTGACCACGGTGCGCGAAGCCGATTGGAGCAGGCTCGGCCTGCCCGAGGGCATGGGTGGAACGCCGGCGCCGTCGGCGCTGGTGTGGGCGGTCAACGAGATGATCAGCTGCGCGAACCCGTCGGCCTCGTTCTTCAATATGGGCCCGGTGATGGCGGCGGTGCTCTACAACATCGGCACCGAACAGCAGCAGCACTGGGCGACGATCGGCTACGAGAAGGGCTGGCAGGGCACCATGGTGCTGACCGAGCCGGACGCGGGCTCGGATGTGGGCGCCGGGCGCACCAAAGCCATCGCGCAGCCGGATGGGTCCTGGCATATCGAGGGCGTGAAGCGGTTCATCTCCGGCGGTGACGTCGGTGATACCGCGGAGAACGTCTTCCATCTGGTGCTGGCGCGGCCCGAAGGCGCTGGGCCCGGCACCAAGGGGCTGTCGCTGTTCTACGTGCCCAAATATCTCTTCGACCCGCAGACGCTGGAACTCGGCGAACGCAACGGCGTATTCGTCACCAATCTCGAACACAAGATGGGCCTGAAATCCTCGCCCACCTGTGAACTCACCTTCGGCGGTGAGGTGCCCGCCGTCGGCTGGCTGGTCGGTGAGGTGCACGACGGCATCGCGCAGATGTTCCAGGTGATCGAGAACGCCCGCATGATGGTCGGGGTCAAATCCAGCGGGACATTGTCGACCGGATACCTGAACGCGCTGGCCTACGCCAAGGAGCGGGTGCAGGGCGCGGACCTCACGCAGATGACCGACAAGACCGCTCCGCGCGTCACCATCACCCACCACCCGGACGTGCGTCGCTCGCTGGCCATGCAGAAGGCCTACGCCGAGGGCCTGCGCGCGGTGTACCTCTACACCGCCGCGCACCAGAACGTGGATGTGGCGCAATTGGTCTCCGGCGCCGACGAGGAACTGGCGCATCGGGTCGACGATCTGCTGCTGCCGATCGTCAAGGGCGTCGGCTCCGAGCGCGCCTACCAGTACCTCACCGAATCACTGCAGACCCTGGGCGGATCCGGCTATTTGCAGGACTATCCGATCGAGCAGTACATCCGCGACGCCAAGATCGACTCGCTCTACGAGGGCACCACCGCCATCCAGGCGCAGGACTTCTTCTTCCGCAAGATCGTGCGCGACAAGGGCGTGGCGATCGGCCATGTCACCGGCCAGATCAACGCCTTCCTCGACGCCAAGAGCGGCCGCTTCGAGCCCGAACGCGAACTGCTGCGCACCGCCCTCGCCGACGTACAGACCATGGCGGCCACCCTCACCGGTTACCTGATGGCTTCGCAGGAGGAGCCCAGCGAGATCTACAAGGTCGGCCTCGGCTCGGTGCGGTTCCTGCTGGCCGTCGGCGACCTGCTCATCGGGTGGCGTCTGCTGGTCCAAGCCGAAATCGCGGCAGCAGCCCTCGCCGGTGAAGTGAGCGAGAAGGACCGTGCCTTCTATGCCGGAAAGGTCGGCGTGGCAACGTTTTTCGCGAGGAATGTGCTGCCTACGTTGACCGCGGTCAAGAACGTGATCGGATCGCTGGACACCGACATCATGGCGTTGGACGAAGCGGCGTTCTGACCCGGCGCTCCGCCAGGTCGAGGCGTTGATCGGGCGCGCGATCCGGGCGGCCAGGATCGGCGCCTGGCCAGGCGTCCGAGTGTCGGAACCGTTCTGAGCGCCGCTAGTCCGCGAGGAGCTTCAGGACGACGGGTCGCGACAGTGTTCCCGAGACCTGGCGGGCCAGCTGGTTGGCGCTGGTGCCGCAAGCATGGGCGCCGCGCAGGGCCGTCGCCAGCTCGGCGCGCGCGGCTTCGGCGGCGGCCTGGGCTGCGCGCAAGCGTGCGGCTGCCGCGTCGACCGGGTCGGTGCCGGAGCCGTCTGTGCTGGTGACCAGTCGAGTGGGCCCGCCTGAGTCAGAGGTAGTCCCGGTGGACTCGAGGTCGGCCTGCGGATGCACCCCGCGCGCGGCATCGTTCTGCGCCTGCTCACCCCCAGCGGCGCCGGGGCCGGTCAAGATGTTGACCGGTGAGTCGGGGTCGAATCGCAGGGCGGCACGGGCGAAATCCGCCATGAAGGTGCGGATGGTCGCGGTGTCGTCGGCGGCGTCGCCGAGCAGCAGGCGTGCGGTCTGGGGAAGGGTGTTGGCCCAGTTCGCGACCCCGCACAGGGCGATCAGCAGCAGGCCGGCGCGCTGCTGGTCGACGCCGAATTGCTGTTGAGCGCGGTCGAATTTGCGTTCGTAGAAGTCGGCGCGCCAACCGTCGATATCGTGCGCGTCGGCGCCACGGTGCAGCGCCTCCCACAGCATCAGGCGCAGCAGTTTCGGGTTGTCGTGGTGGTAGTCGAACAGTTTGGCGACGTAGTCGCCCACCTCGGTGTCGGCCAGCGGCTGCACGGTCTCCATGAACTCGCGCAGGCTGTCGATCAGGATGACGTCGAACAGCTTGTCCTTGCTGCCGAACAGTCCGTAGATGCGTTCCTTGTTGACGCCCGCCGCCTCGGCGATGCGGTCGACCCGGGCACCGGCCAGCCCGTACTCGGCGAATTCGTCGCGCGCCGCGCGCAACAGTGCCTGCCTGGTGGCGTCGCTGCGTTTGGTGGTGGGCGTCATGGGCAAGACTTTACCATTCCATTAAACCAACTATTTGGTTGACGTTCGGGCCTTGCCGGTCGTACGCTTCGACCCATGGCATCGCCGACAGCTCCTCTCGCCGTTCCCGATTCGATCCCCACGCCCACCGAGCACGCCTCGACCGCGAAGACGCTCCCGGTCTTCGTCGTGTCCGCCCTGCTCGCCACCGGCCAGATGTACATTCCAATTCCCCTGTTCAGCGCCATGAAATCGGATTGGCACGTCGGATCGGGGGTGATGACCTGGATCATCAGCGCGTTCGCGTTCGGCTATGCGGGCGGCTTCGTGCTCTTCGGGCCGCTGTCGGACCGGTTCGGTCATCGCCGGGTGTTGTTCACCGGCATGCTCACCGCCGCAGTGGTCACCCTATTGATCGGTATGGCTTTCAGTGCCCCGGTGGAGATCCCGCTGCGGGTGGTGCAGGGGCTGGTCGTCGGGTCGATCCCGCCCGCGCTCATGGCCTATGTCGCGATCCGGATCGCGCCAGGGCACCGCGCGGTGGTGACCATGTCGATGGCCACCTCATTCCTGGCCGCGACCGTGCTGGCGCAGATCGTCTCGCAGGCAGTGGTCGGTTGGTTCCCGTGGCGCACGGTGTTTCTCGGCTCCGCCGTCTTGTTCGCCGTGCTCGCCTTCGCCCTGCGCTCGGTCATGCTCGACGACCTACCCGCCACCGCGAATCGGTCGCTGCGCCACAGCTATGCCGCCATCCCCGCCGTGCTGCGCATCCGCGCGCTGCTGCCCATGCTGATCGCCGGCGCCCTGAGCATGGCGGTGATGGTCGGCGTGTACACCGGCATCGAAATCGCCGGTCTGGTGCACGGTTCCGGAGAACTGCTGGCTCTGCGGGCCGGCGCCCTCCCGGTGATGCTGGCCCTGCCGCTGCTGGCGATCCCGCTGGCCCGGCTCTCCCGGCACGGCCAGATCATGCTCGGTGTGCTGGTCGCCGCGGCCGCCATGATCGCCGCCGCGCTGGCGGGCACGGGAGTCGTCCTGCTGACGGTCCTGCTGGCCGTCCTCGTCGGCGGCCTCGGCGTCATCGCCCCGGCTGTCCTGCAATCGGCAGGCGAGCTCGGTGGCGACGCCAGAGCCGCCGCCTCGTCGGTGGCGATGTTCAGCTTCTACGTCGGCGCCACCACCGGCCCCCTCGTCGCCGCCGCAGCCGCCCCCCACGGATTCGCCATCCTCTCCTGGACCCTGGCCGCCCTCCTCCTACTGGCCCTCACCCTCACCCTCACCCTTCTCGCCCCACGCCCCACCCTCGCGTGACCGATGCGCCGAGAGGCACATGACGCAGCGACTGCCAGCGTGTCGCCTACGTCGTGTGCCGCTCGGTCACATCGGGGAGGTTTTGAGGGTGGCGAGGAAGGTTGACCAGGTGGTGGGGGTGAAGGTGAGGATGGGTTGGGTGGACGGGTCGGGGTGTTTGCTGTCGCGGACGAGGGTGGCGTCGGGGGTGAAGGCGACCTCTACGCAGGCCGCGGCGTCGGTCGAGTAAGTCGACTTGAACCATCCGCTTTCGGGTACCGCCGCACGCATAAGCGCATCGTATCGCGCGCGAATTCCGGCTAGAGGGCCTCGATTCGGCGTTCGAGCAGCTCCCTCGAATCAGCGGGTGGCAAGGCGTGCTCGGCGCGGGCGTGCTCGAACATCGTGCTCAGGTGTCGGACCGGCTCTGAATCTTCGATCAGCGCGTACTGGATAAGGGTTTCGCTCCACGCGATGTCGGGCAGCAGCGGGCTGTCGAAGCCGAGGAGATGGAAGGTGGCGCCGCCGAGAAGCGCGCCGCCGACGGCATCGAAAGGGACGATCCGCAGGTCCACGGTTTCCGGATGGCGGTCGAGCACATCACCCAGATGGCGTAACTGACCGCGCAATACGTCGCGGCCGCCGATCTGCTGGGTCAGTGCGGCTTCGTGGACGATGGCGGTCAGCTGCAACGGGGCGTCACCGTCGAGGCGGGCTTGCCTGCGGATGCGCAATTCGACCAATCGCTCGACCTCGACCCGTCGAATTCGCGCGGCGTCGTTGCCGATCAGGGCGCGCGCGTAATCCTCGGTCTGCAACAGGCCGGGGATCATCAGGCTTTCATAGGTCCGGACACTTGTGGCCCCGTATTCCAGTCCGTACAGGCGAGCCACTTCCTCGGGGAGCAGGTTCGCGTATTCCGCCCACCAGCCGCGCCGCTTGGCGGCTTCCCGTAGCTCCCGCATCCGGTCCCGCTCGGCGGGGTCGAATTCGAGCAGTTCCATCAGCCGCTCGAGCTTGTCCTCGGCGAGAACACGCTCCTTTTCGACCTTCGACCAGTACGACAGGGTGAAGCCGAGTTCCTTGGCGATCGTCGGTGCGCCCACATCGAACTGACGTCGCCGCCGGCGGATTCGGAGCATCAGCTCCCAACGGGCGACGGTCGGGGAGAGTGGCGCCATCGTCGAATGAGGTCCTTCCCGCTCGGCGATTCGTGTCTCGACCGTACCGCCCGCCTGATGGAGTAGACCGAACAAGCGCCTGGTTGATCAGATAGGTCAACTTGACTTATCGATCGATATCGATCAACACTGGCTGGTGTCACAGATCACAGCGGGGGCTCGATCGACCCGCATGGCGGGGAGCGAGGGTGCGATGGCCGTGCATGTGGTGCGCAGGGTGTGGATGGTTGGGGACAAGACGGCGCATCGGGCTCGGGCGGTGGGTGACGGGGCATGGGTGGTGTCGTATCTGCGGGGCCGGATTCTGACCATCGAGCAGGCGGTGGCGGCGTTGCAGGCGGCCGAGTTGGTGATCGATATGGACGAGCTGGCCGCGCGGGTGGGATTGACGTCGCTGGAGATGTTCGGGCTCGCGGTCGTCGAAGCGCCGTGGGACGCGGTTCCGGCGGCGGATCGCCTGTAGCAACAAAACTCGTACTGATCCGAAACCTATTGTCCGGCACCGTAAAACAAGGGGGAATAATGTCGATCCTGCCTGCCAAGGAAATGCTGTTGCTCGCCTGCCGTGCCGCGCCGCGCGAGCAGCATCCGATTCTCGGCGCCGCGCATCTGCTGGCCGGGCTGCACACCGAGCGCAGGCGTACCGCGCTCGGCGCCACCACCGACATCGATCGGCAACGGGCCCGCCTGGTGCTCGCCGTCGACCGCTGGGTCGCGACCGAGCTGCCGATCACCCACGGTGGCGCGCATATGCACACCGAGACCGTCGGGACCGTGATCGACCGCCTGGCCCTGCTCTCGACGCGGGCACACGAAGCCCTTGGCACGGCCCCGCCCTGGCTGATCCACGACGCCTGGGAAAGCCTCGCCGAACTCGCCATCGGCTACGAAGACCTCGCCTACGAACTCGGCACCGGCCGCCGCAGGCTGCCCCGCCGCGCCGAACCGTGAAGTGCTCGCCGGCCGGCTACCCATGCTCGGGCCTGACGGGGTCAGGCATCACAGCCCGCTGAACGGTCGTGGCGGTGCCACCCTCGGCCGGTCGCGCGGCCATTACCCGAAGTGCGGGAATCTTAGATGAACACGACACGGACGCGATTTGGCATCCGTATGAAAATCGTCAAAACGGATACCGCACACTGGACGGCGTGACCGTTGAATTGCTGGTTCTGCTCATCGTCATCGTCACGGCACTCGTATTCGATTTCACCAACGGCTTCCACGACACCGCCAACGCGATGGCCACCTCGATCGCGACCGGGGCGTTGCGCCCACGGATCGCGGTCGCGTTGTCGGCAGTGCTGAACCTGATCGGTGCGTTCCTGTCGGTGGCGGTCGCGGCGACAGTGGCCAAAGGAATCGTGCAACTCGACGCGGTGTCCGGGCACGCCCTGCTGATCATCGTGTTCGCCGGTCTGGTCGGCGGCATCCTGTGGAATCTGCTCACCTGGCTGTTCGGCCTGCCGTCGAGCTCCTCGCACGCCCTGTTCGGTGGCCTCATCGGCGCCACCCTGGCCGCGCTCGGCTGGAGCGGGGTCATCTGGGCCGACGGATCCAACGGCGTGCTCGCCAAGATCGTCATCCCCGCGGTGCTCGCGCCCGTGATCGCGGCGCTGGTCTCCGCGGTGGGCACCTGGCTGGTGTACCGGATCACCCGCGGCGCCGAAGAGGGCAAGGTCAACGAGGGATTCCGCTGGGGCCAGGTGGGATCGGCGTCGCTGGTCTCGCTGGCGCACGGCACCAACGACGCGCAGAAGACGATGGGCGTCATCTTCCTGGCGCTCGTCGCGCACGGCAGTCTCACCAAGGATGACGAGATGCCGCTGTGGGTGATGGCGGCCTGTGCCGTCGCGATCGCGGCGGGCACCTACCTGGGCGGCTGGCGCATCATCCGCACCCTCGGCAAGGGGCTGGTGGAAATCGACTCGCCGCAGGGCCTGGCGGCCGAATCGTCCTCCGCGGCGATCATCCTGACCTCGGCGCACTTCGGTCTGCCGCTGTCGACCACGCAGACCGCCACCGGATCCATCCTCGGCAGCGGCCTCGGCAAGGGCGCCGAGGTGCGCTGGAGCGTGATGGGACGCATGGTGGTGGCCTGGCTGCTGACGCTGCCCGCCGCCGGAATCATGGGCGCCATCTGCTGGG
>NZ_BAFY01000243.1 GCF_000308555.1 Nocardia cyriacigeorgica NBRC 100375
AATCCTGACATCGCCGGCCGTACTGGTCCCGCCCGGATGGCCGCATTCCAGCCGTATCTCCGACGGCTACATCGGAATCTTCCTCGACACCCCGCCACTGCCGCGCGGCACCGGGCCGATCGCGTTGTCCCAGCGCGGCAAGCGACGACTCCGTGACGCGCTGGCGATCTCCGATGACCTAGACGGCGCACCCGACCTGGCCGCGATCCGCCAGGAGATCACCCGGCTCGCCGGACGGCCGGGCCATCTCGATCCGCGCGTAGCCAGAGCGCTCGAGAATCTGCTCGAGGTGCCGACGCTGAGCGAGCTGGCGCGGACGGTCGGACTTTCCGCACCGCGGTTGCGCCGCCTCGTCGACGAGCAGGTCGGCGTTCCGCTGGCTCGGCTGCGCCGGTGGCAACGGCTGCGCACCGCCATCGGCGTACTGCCCGCCGGAACGGTGGCCGCCGCGGCAGCGCACGCGGAGTTCGCCGATCAGGCGCATCTGTCGCGGACAGCGCGGGACATGGTTGGCCGCGCGCCGTCGTCGCTGCTCATCTAACTCACAACCACGGTCAGCTCGGTGCCTTCTCGATGCGGGTGATGCGGGTGTGGCCGTCCAGGGTGGCGACGGTGATGATCTGGTGGAAGGTGTCGGGGGGCTCGCCGGGGTACTGCTGGACCAGGTCGACGAGGTAGCGCTGGGGAGCGGAATCGGCGAGTGGGGTGATGGTGACGCAGTAGCGGGTGCCGAGGGGGACCTGTGCGATGCCGCGGTCGATGCCCGCGGCGTCGGAGACGGCGGCGTCGGCGGTGACGAAATTGCGGGCGCGATGACCGTCGCGGGCGACGTAATAGGCGTGCTCGAAACCGAAGATCGCGTCGGCGCCGGAACCGGTACCGCCGGTGGGTGTTCCGGAGACGACGGCCCCGCCGGTGCCGTCGAGTTGCTGCACGCAGCCGTCGGCCGCGTAGGGCGGTGCTTCGACCGGCGACTCGGGCGGTGCCGAGGTGGGAGCGGCGGTGCTGGTTGGCAGCTGATCGCCGCCGTTGGCGTGCCCGGACGGCTGCGGAGGCTGCCCGCGGACATCGGCCGAGACGGTGCGCTTCTCGCCGTCATCGGTCGAGGTCGAGATCACCACGGCGACGGCCGCGATACCGATCGCCAAGCCCACACCCATCAAAATGCTCAGCGCGCGGCCGCCGCTTTTGCCGTCTTCGCTGGTCGAGCGCTTGGCCCGAGGCGTGCGTCGGCCACCGCCGATCTTGCCGCTGCGATCGATCAACGGCGGCAGCAGGGACGGTTCATGATCGCGGTAGGCGGCGACCGTCTCCTCCGGGGCGTCGTATTCCGGTTCCTGCTGCCACTGCTCCAGTTGCTCATCGGCGGGCTGTTCGGCGGCCACGGGCGGTTCCAATGGGCCGGTGGGAGTTTCGAGCCAGTCGTCCCAGTTGCCTTCGCGCTCACCGGGAGCGCCGGCACGTGCAGCGGCGTCGCCCTCGGGCGGTGGCCTGCGCCGGCGTCCGCGTTTACGGGGCGGCACCCGTACCATCGGCAGCCCGGGGTCGAACGGGTTGTCGCTCATCGGTCGTCGTCGGCGCCGATCGCGGGTGCGGTGACCATGGTCGGCAGGGCCGCCGGGACGGTAACGCCGAGCTGCCCGGGCCGAGGCTTGCGTTCCTGATCGCCGCCACCCTGACCGGTGCCCGGCGGAATGACCATGCCGCCGTGGTGCCCACCCGGGGCCGGGGGCGGGGCGGCGAACGGCCCGCCACCGCCGCCGTTGTCGGATGGTTTGGGTTCGGCCGGAATCGAACGCGGCGGGGGTGGCGGCGGAGCCGCCATCGCGGCACCGGGGGCAGACGGTGCCGTCTCCGGTTTCGGCGCGGGCCCGCCACCGAAGTCGAATGCCTTCGGCGGGACGGGGTTACCCGGGGTGCCGGCCGGCGCGGTCGAGGCCGGACCGGTCTCGGCGTTGTCCGCCTTGCCCGGGTTGAGGGCCTGTTCGATCGCGGTGCCTGCCTGCGCGCCGACGGTGTCGACCACTTTCAGGCCGACGTCGGCGATCCGGTCGATGATCTTGGTCCCCAGTTCCACCCCGGCATCGATGGCGGTGGTGCCCAGCTGCACGCCCGCCGCCACGAGCTGTTGCTGCAACTGCAACTGCATCACCAACGCCGGATCCATCGGCTGGCCGGGCACGGTGCCCGGCACGGTGGTGGTGGTTCCCGGGATGGTGGTGCCGGGGGTGGTGAGCACGCCCTGCGGGGTGGTCATCGTCATCGGGCCCATATCACGCAACCGCTGCCGGTGGCCGTCCATTTCGCCCTGGGCGGTGTTCACCACGCCGAGCGCCTCCCGGATGGCTTGGGCGGCACGGTCGATCACGGCGTCGGTTTCCGGGGCCGAGGTGGCGGTGTCCAGGATGGCGCGGGCGTCGCGACGGAAATCGTCGATGATGACGTCGACCTCGCGGGCGGCGCGGCTGCTGGTGCTGTGCGCGTCCGACAGCAGCGCCGCGTACTGCGGACCCCGGTCGGCGACGGCGCCGATCTCGCTGCGCGTGGTGCGGATGACGGGCACCGCGGTATCGGCGGCCTGCCCCGACCACGACGATTCCAGTGCGTGCAGGCCACGGGTCTGGGTGGATTCGGTGGCGTCGGCGGTGGCCGAGGCGGTGGTCAACGCACCGAGCACCTGCTGGTCGGGTGCGGGAGCGCCGGAGCCGAGCCCGGAACGCAAGCGCCGCAGCGGTTCGGCCAACACCGTGACCATGGGCGGATCGGAGATCGGTTTCATGCCTGCTCACCCGCCCGGCCGAGCGCGGTGGCGGCGGTGGCGTCCAGGTCGGCGGCCGCGGCGGCCTGCCCCTGCACCGTCTGCCCGTAGGCGGTGACCAGCGTCGCGGCGGTGGTCAACGCGGTGTGGTCGTCGCCGACGGCCGCGACAAACTCGGTGGCGAAGTCGGCGCCGAGCAGCCCGACTCCCGCGGCGATGCGAGCGATATCGGTGCCCGGCTCCAACTGGGCCGCCGCACCCGCGAGCTCACCTGCCACCTGATCCGCGACCACCTTGTAGGTGTTCACCGCATCCGGATCGATCCGCACAGTTCGCGCCACTTCGGCCCCCTTCGCTCGTCGTTCGGGTACGACTGGACTGTAGAACAAAAGCCCTGACCCAGCGTCTTCCACGATGGGTTACCCAGCGGGACACCGCAACCCCCACGACCGAAACCGGACGCCCGCGCGTGTCGCGCCCGGTTGACCGCGGCGCGTCGTGGCTCAGCCTGCGCGCAGCAACCGGAAACGGGAGCCGTGGAAGATGAGCGGTTCGCGGTGCGGATGGGTGGCGATGCGATCGATGCCGAGGATGACGACCTGGTGATCGCCCGCCGGGACCTGCGCGTGCACGGTCCCTTCGATCCAGGCCGAGGCTCCGTCGATGAACACCGCGTCGCCGCTGCCGTGATGCAGGTCGAGACCCTGGAAACGATCGGCGGACCGGCTGCCGAGGGCGCGGGCGGCGTCCTGCTGCTCGGTGCCGAGCAGGCTCAGCCCGAGCCGATCGGCGCCGGTCAATCGCGGCCAGGTGGTCGAGGTGTTCTGCACGCAGAACGACACCAGCGGCGGGTCGAGCGAGACCGGCACGAAGGTCGCCACCGCCAATCCGTGCGGTACCCCGTCGACCTGGGCGCAGACCGCGACGACGCCGCTGGGAAAGTTCGCGAACGCCCGCCGCAGGCCCGCGCCGTCGGCGGGCGATGAGAACAGTTCATCCATGATTCGGCACTTCCGTTCCGGCCAGCGCGCCGGCCACCGGCCGCCAGCGTTCGGCGTAGTCGGCGATGACGCCATCGTCGTGAAAGGTTCGGTCGGACAGGTAGAGCCCGGGCAGCGCGGTGGTGGCGCCCAGTTCCACCAGTACCGGTTTGAGCAACAGGTCCGGCGCGAGGGCGTGGGCCGGACCCGCGCCGAGCATCAGCGGCACGGCGACCACACCGGCCAAGCCGGTGCCGCCGTCGAACTGTTCGAGGAACAGTTTCAGCAGGCCGGTGTAGGTGGCCTTGAAGGTCGGACTGGCGAACACCACCAGCTCGGCGGACGCGACCGTCCGCACCGCCTCGCCGACCTGCGGATCGCCCCACGTCAGCAGGGCAGGCCCGAACGACACCAGATCCACCACCGTGGGTTCGGATTCCGGACGCAGGGCTTGGGCGAGCAGCGTCGCCGCGGTCAGGGTGCGCGAGGCCGGTTTCGGATTGCCGACGACCACCGTCACTGTCACTTTCGTCTCCTCACTCCTCAGATCACACCGTGCAGCGGTGGCGGTGTGCCGTGCAGCACCGACCGACCGATGTGCTGGTACTTCCACCGGACCGGGTCGTGCAGCGTATGCGTGCGGGCATTGCGCCAGAAGTGGTGCAGGTTGGCTTCACTTGCGGCGCTGCGGGTTCCGGAAACCTCGAACAGCGCCGACGCCACCTCGTTGGCGGCGCGGTCGGCGACAATCTTGGCGGTGGCGACGGCGAGTGAGGCCTCGGCCGCGAGCCGTCCCTGGTCGGGCCGAGCCGGGTCCGGCGACGCCGCACCACCCGACATTGTGCCGGTCCCGATTGATTCGGACAGTTCGATGTCGTGCGCATCCGCTGTGGTAGCGGAGTCGACGGCAGCACCGGCGGCCGCCAGCGTGGCCTCCGCTGTTCGCACGGTGACGGCGAGTTCCCCGAAACGCTGGACCAGCAGTGGATCGTCCACCGCCCGATCCACCCCCGCGCGCGATACCGGTGTCGATCGCGGCGTGCAGCAGCTGAGCGAACGCGCCATAGCCGCTGGGTGCGCCGACCGCCGCCGCGCGGGCGACCAGCTGATCACCCGACACCAGCGCCGCGTCGAACTCGACGGTGCCGCTGCCGGTGGTGCGCTGACCGATGCCTTGCCAGTCGTCGATGATCCGGACGCCATCGGTGTCGGCGGGCAAGAACGCGACGTACTCCCCCGGTGGTAGACCGGTCCGGTTCTCCGGGTCGTCGAGTCTGGTGAGAACGGCGAGGATGTCGGCGAACAGCGATCCGGTGCAATAGAACTTCGTGCCGTCGATGCGGAACCCGGAACCTTCCGGGCGGACCGTGGTGGAGATGTCGGCGACCGTCGAACCCGTGCGCTCGGACTGCGCGTTCGCGATCCGGGCGCCGTCGAGCACCGCACCGAAATACCGGCTTCGCTGCTGCGGCGAACCGGCCAACCGCAGCAGGTTCAGGTAGACGAAATGGCTGTGCGGGATCTGCGCGATATTCGGGTCGGCCGCGGCGAGTATCCGCACCACGTCGGCCACGACGCTCGGCGGCAGCTGTGCCCCGCCGTACTCGGCGGGCACCGTGACGGCGAGCAGTCCAGAGGAAGCCAGCCGATCTATTTCCGCATACGGCAACGCTCGATCCCGATCCCGAGCCGCCGCCCCCTCGGCGAATTCGCGCGCGAGCCGAGTCGCCACCGCCCGAGCGTGCGCGGCCGAGGTGACGCGGCCGGCGGCGACGGCGGTCATCGTCCGGCCGCGACGGGCTCGCGCGCCGCCTCCAGTTCCCGCACCAGCGGCAGCACCTTTGCCCCGAAGTACTCGATCTCCTCCTGGAAGTGCAGGAACCCACCGAGAATCAGGTCGACGCCGAGATCGCGGTAGGCCACGATCCGTTCGGCCACCTGCTCAGGTGTGCCGATCAGCTGGGTGCGGAATCCGTCGTTGTATTGCACGAGATCCTCGAACGTGGAATCGGCCCACATCCCCTTGCCGTCGCGGGTGGCGGCACCGGCCTGCTGGACCGCATCGCGGAAACCTTCCACCGCGGGTTTGTTCGCCTTCTCGATGATTTCGCGGAGGGTGTCGTGAGCTTCCTTCTCGGTGTCGCGAGCGATGATGAACCCATTGAGGCCGAACTTCACCTCACGCTGATGTTCGCGCGCGACCGCACGCAGATCGTCCAGCTGTTCGGTGACGCCGTCGAAATCCTTGCCGTTGGAGAAGTACCAATCGGCGTAGCGACCACCGTTGCGGCGCGCCGCCGTGGAGTTACCACCTTGGAACAGTTCGGGATTGGGACGTTCCGGGGTATTGAGCGGCTTCGGCTTCAGCGTGAAATCACGGATGCGATAGAAATCGCCCCCGTAGTTCACCTCGTCCTCGGTCCAGATCTTTCGGATCACCTCGAGGAATTCGGCACTGCGCCGGTACCTTTCGTCGTGCTCGAGCCATGGTTCACCGAGCGCGGTGAATTCACCGGCGAACCAGCCGGACACCACATTGATGGCGAATCGGCCGTTGGACAGATGGTCGGCGGTCGCACCGAATTTCGCCAGCACCGCCGGATGCCACAGCCCGGGATGCACCGCCGCGATCACCTTCAGCCGCTCGGTGGCGCCGAGCAGGGCCAGGCTGAACGAGGTGGACTCGTGCTGGAATTCGGCACCGTAGGAGGCGGTGTAGCGCACCTGCGAGAGCGCGTAGTCGAAACCGTTGTTCTCCGCGGTCTGCGCCAGTTTCTTGTTGTATTCGAAATCCCAGCCGGTGCGCTGCTCGATATCGCTGGTCACCAGGCCACCACTCACATTGGGCACCCAATAGGCGAACCGGATCCGGTCGGCGATCTGCTCGGTGGTCATAGTTGCTCCAAGGTCGGGTTCGTCGGTGCCGGGCCGGTACCGGGCGGACGGTCGGCGCACCATCCACTCCAGCACCGGGCCGGCCACCGGACGAGGGTTTGAATCTGTGCGATCGGATCGCCGGGGTCAGCCCACGGCGAGCGCCGGCGCGAACGACGAGCGCTCGAACCGGCAGGCGGGCACGAACCGTCCCAGCAGCTCGGTCGCGTCGACACCGGTGACCTGCGTGATGTAGGCGGCGGCGTCGGCAGCCGAGTCGATGGCGAGCAGGGGCTGCGGCCGGTGCAGTAGACCGACCAGCGCCGACGCGAACCGCGGATCGACGGCCGCGGCCGCGAAAAACGGCTCGGCGATCTCCCCGAGCGCGGGATCGCTGAGGAACAGCCTGGTCACCTTGTTCGCGGCGTCGCCGCGGGCGGCGAGGAAGCCGTCGTACTGCGCCTGCAACCAGGCCGCGTCGAACGGTCCGTCGTGCACGGCGGCCGCGGCGATCAGCCGCTGCGCCTGGATCAAGCCGCTCTGCGCGCCCTGCCCGGCGATCGGGTCGTAGGCGACCGCGCTGTCACCGAGCGCGGCGACCACATGGCCGTTGGCCGTATGCCCGACTCCGGACCGGACCACCGGCCGCACCGCACCCTTCAGCCACGAGTGCGGATCATCGGCGATCGCCTCGGTGGCGAGCACCTCGGGCAGGTCCCATTCGGCGAAATCGCGGTAGAGGTCCTTGACGATGCCCAGCGCGGACTCAGCGGAATCAGCCGCGGCGAACCGCGATTCCCATTCGCTGCCCGGTCGCGCCCAGCCGAGGAACGCCCAGCTCGGGCCCGCGTCCTTGTGCAGGTACGGACCCCACCAGCCTTCACCCTGGTCGGCGATGATGGAGAAGCCGCTGTGCGCGCCACCGGCCGGGCCACGATGGGCGAACACACCCTGATCGTGGCCGAGCCCGGTGACGGTGACCGTCAGCAGCGAACGCTGGGGCTTGTCGTAGACGGTGCGCTGCGGGTCGACGGCGAACAGCTCGGACAGCCCGCCCTTGCCGGTCGCGACGAGGGTGAGGTCATTGGCCGCCGCGATGGTGTCCAGCGTTTCGGGCGTGACCGGCTCGACGAGGAAAGCGCCGCCGCGCTCACGGAACGTCGTGAGCCGCTCGTCGGCCTTGAGCCTGGTATCGACCGCGACGCCGACATAACCGTCGAACTGTCCGTCGAAGGCGATGAGCTCGGCCTGGTCCGGCCCTACGATGCGCGCGCTGAGCCCGGTGTGCCGAGGCGCGCGCCCGGTGTAGCTGTCGAGGCCGAGCGCCGCCTCGGCCTGCTGGGTCTCGCCGAACTCGAGCGCGGTGCCGGTGGCGGGCACATCGTCGCGGAGCGCGCGCTGATCGCGATCGCTGTAGAGGGTGACGTCGAAGCCTGCGTCGAGCAGGCCGAGGGCCGCAGTGACGCCGGTCTGGCCGGCGCCGATCACCGCGGCCGAACGGGTGGAGCGGGAAGCGGAATGCTGCGTTGTCATGGGTGAATGGTGCTGGCGCCTAATCGCTTCCGGCAGTATTGCGATCACCCAGAATCAATAGGGAGACCGCATGACGATGACGCCTACCATGGCGGCATGTCGTTCACCGTCACCGAACTGAGCGGGGACCGCACCGAGCAGTACCGCGGGCTCGCCGAACAGGCGCGGGCGCTGGTCGCCGGCGAGTCCGACCGGATCGCCAATGCCGCGAACCTGTCCGCGCTGCTGTTCCACACCCTGCCCGACCTCAATTGGGCCGGCTTCTACTTCTTCGACGGGCACGAGCTGGTGGTCGGCCCGTTCCAGGGCAAACCCGCGTGCGTGCGGATCGCCCTCGGCAGAGGGGTCTGCGGCACCGCTGCCACCACCCGGGTCACCCAGCTCGTCCCCGACGTGCACGCCTTCCCCGGCCACATCGCCTGCGACGCCGACACCCGCTCGGAAATCGTGGTGCCGCTGGTGCGCGAGGGTGAGCTGATCGGCGTCCTCGATCTCGACAGCCCGCTGCCCGCCCGTTTCGACACCATCGACCGCCTCGGGTTGGAGGCCGTGGCCGGGATCTTTCTCGCCTCGTTCTGAGAGTGCGGCGCGGGGCCGAGATTCCGGCCCCGCTACCTACGCCGTACGCGCCGCGGCCACCCGGCGGACGGCCTCATCCGGCAACGCGGTCGATCCGGGACCGCCGAGCCGATACCGCGCCCCACGATGTTCTTCGGGCAGCCGATCACCGGCACCGAACAGTGCGTTGCGCAGCGTGCCCGGTTGATACTCGGTGGCGTACACCCCGCGCTCGGTGAGCACCGGAACCACGTGCCGGACAATGTCTTCGAAGCTGCCGGGCGTGATCGCGTAGGCCAGGTTGAACCCGTCGAGGTCGGTGTCGTCGACCCATTCCTGCAACCGGTCGGCGACGGTCTCACCGGAGCCGACGAATACCGGACCCATGCCGCCGATGCCGGCCCACCGGCCGATATCGCGGACGGTCCATTCCCGGCCGTCGTCGTCGAATTCCTGGAAGGCCGCCACCGCGGATTGGATCGCGTTGCTCTGCACCTCGCCGATCGGATCGTCGAGGTCATAACCGGACAGGTCGATACCCATCCAGCCGGACATGAACACCAGCCCGCCCTCCACGCTGGCATAGGACAGGTATTCCTCGTGCTTACGGTGTGCGGCGTCGTCGGTCGCATCGGTGACGATCGTGGCCAGGGCGTAGATGCGAGCGGCGTAACGATCGCGGCCGGCCGCTTCCAGCGCATCGCGCACTCGCGACACCGTCTGCCCGAGTACTCGTTTCGACGGACCGGCGATGAAAATGGCCTCGGCGTTCTCGGCCGCGAACCGCACCCCGCGCGGTGAGGCGCCCGCCTGATAGATGACGGGGGTGCGCTGCGGCGACGGCTCCGACAGATGCACACCGGGGACGGTGAAATGCTTGCCCCGGTGCCCGATGTGGTGCACCTTGGCCGGGTCGACGTAGATGCCGCGTTCGCGGTCGCGGACCACGGCGTCGTCCTCCCAGGAGCCCTCCCACAGCTTGTAGAGCACCTCGAGGTATTCGTCGGCCTGGTTGTAGCGCTCATCGTGGTCGAGCTGATCGTCGGCGCCGAAATTCCGTGCCGCCGAGGGCAGGTAGCCGGTCACCACGTTCCAGCCGAGCCGTCCGTTGGTGAGGTGGTCGAGCGTGGACAGCCTGCGCGCGAACGGGTACGGATGTTCGAATCCGGTACCGGTGGTGATGCCGAAACCGAGATGTTCGGTGACCGCTGCCATCGCCGACACCAACAGCAGCGGGTCGGCCAGCGGGATCTGCGCGGCCTGGCGCAGTGCCGCGGTGTCGTCGCCGCCGTAGACGTCGTAGGTGCCGAGCACATCGGCGATGAAAATGCCGTCGAACCGCCCGCGCTCCAACAGTTTCGCCAGCTCGGTCCAATAGGACAGGTCCTTGTAGCGGTGCGATTGATCCTCGGGATGGCGCCACAGTCCGGGCGACTGATGGGCAACGCAGTTCATATCGAAGGCGTTGAACCGGATCCGCCTGCTCATCGCGCCACCGCCTCGCCGCGCGCGCCCGCGCTCCACGCGAACGGCAGGTCGGTGCCGTTGAGCAGGTGGTCACCGATGGCCCGCGCCTTGAAGATCGCCGGATTGTGTACCGAGATGGTGCGGGCATTGCGCCAATGCCGGTCCAGCCGCAGCCGCTCCGACACCACCGACGCCCCGCCCACCTCGAACAGCTGGGTCGTCGCCGCGAGCACGGTATCGATGACGCCCAGCTGCGCCTGCGCCGCCGCCAATTCGGCTGCGGCCAGCGCCCTTTCGTCGGTCGCACCGCCGGCGAGCACCTCGTCGAGCACATCGGCCACCGCGAGCACGCTCGCGCGCGCCCCGAACGCGGCCGCCGACAACCGTCCGATCACTTGCTGCACCAGCGGATCGGCGCGCGGCAGGTCGGCGGCGGCATGAGTGTAGGTGCGGGTGCGTTCGATGACCCAGTCCCTGGCATCACGTTCGGCTCGCGCGGCGATGCCCGCGAGCACGGCGAGCTGGACCAGTTGCAGATATGACGTGGCATAGGTGGGGCCCGGCGCACCGTAGCCGGGGCCGACAATGCGTTCCTCGGTCACCACGACATCGGTGAATTCGGTGGTGCCGCTGGCGGTGAGTCGCTGCCCGAAACCGTCCCAGTCGTCGTGTTGACGGACCCCGTCGGCATCGGCGTCGACCAGCACCCCGACCCGCTCCCCGTCGCGGTCGGCGGCCACCAGGATGTGGTCGGCGTAGAGCGAGCCCGTGCTGTAGTACTTGACGCCGTTGAGCAGCCAATGCTCGCCCTGACGGGTCAGCGTCGTCCGGTAGCGGTCGACGGCGCCCACGCCTGGCTCGGTGATCGCATTGCCGACCAGAGTGCCCGCCCCGACCGCGCGCAGCCAGGCGTCGCGGGTGGGCCCGGGTGCGGCCAGCAACTGATCCTCGACGAAGGAGAAATGCACCCGCAGCGCCTGCGGCAGATTGGATTCGGCGGCGGCCAGGTCGATGAGCAGCCGGAACAGCTGCCGGACGGTGACGCCGAAGCCACCGGCGTCCACCGGCGCCCGCAGCGCACCGAAGCCGGCCGCTTTCAGCCAGCCGATTTCCTCGTGCGGCAATCTCCGGTCGATCTCCCGCTCGACCGCGCCCGCGGCGATCCGGTCGAAAATCGGCGCGAAAGTCGCGTCCAGCTCAGCGTCGGAAACAGATGTCGCGGATGTCATCGGCCAACGATCGCCCAGCCCGCCGCCGAGATCACCGGTTACGCGCAGCGCGATCGAAACGCACCTGTCGGTGCCCCGGGCTATGGTCACGTCGTGACTGGCGGGCGGTACACCTTTACGGCGCGGCTGTGGGAGCACCACGGGCAGGGCTCATGGCATTTCGTCGACCTGCCCGAAGACATCGCCGACGAGATCGAGGAGATGTACGGACACCGCGCGGGCGGGTTCGGCTCGGTGCGGGTCCGGGTCACGATCGGCGACAGCCGGTGGTCGACGTCGCTGTTCCCCGACAAATCACGGGCCACCTATATCCTGCCGGTGAAGAAGCCGGTCCGCGTCGCCGAGGATCTGGTGGCCGGGTCGCGGGCGCGGATCGAGATCGTCGTCGCGGTCTGATCCGCGCACCGCTCATCGGGTCAGCTCGGCAGCTTCACGCATTCGGTGACGATCTTGGCCTGCGCCGCGCGGGTCTTGTCGGCGTCTTCTTTGCTCATGCCGAAGTTCTCCGCGTCCGGCGACTGCGGGTCGTGCTCGCCGGACAGCAGCGTGCGCAATCCGTCTTGGGAGATGCCCTCGGCGACAAAGACCTTCGCCACGCAATCGGCGAGCGCCTTGTCCTGCATGCCCTTGTCCTGCATGGATTTGGACAGGTCCGCCTCCGTGACGGTGGCCGCCTCGGCATCGCTGCCGCCGCACGCAGCCAGCAGCGGCAGGGCGATGAGCGCCGTGGCAATCAGCTTGATCCGCACCGAATTCCTCTCTCAGGGGTGTAGCAGCCAGGCCGGCGATGGCGCCGGTCCGGCGGGTCCGCATCGCGTGAGGTCGCGGATCCACGCCCGTGTGTAGTCGCAGCGATACGAACTCCGCAACCCGAAACGACGTTTTCCGGGTATTCCACAGGTACTCAGAGATCCATCGCGGCGCGCAGCGCGGTATCGAGTCGATCCATCGTCTCGGCGTCGGCCTCGTCCACCCGTTCGGCCAGCCAGCCGCGATAGATCCGGCCGATGTTTCCCGCGTGCACCCAGCCGAGCGAGCCGAGCGGGACGGCGAGGATGTCCTGCGGATCCTCATCCAGCAGTTCGGCGGCGATCAGCCAGGGGCGCGGGGATTCGTTGATGCCGTCGCTGCTGATGAGCACGACGGTGCGATGTCGTGGCGATCCGTGCGGGTGATACAGCCAGAGTTCACCCCTGCGCACGCATCGCCTCCTCCGCGGCGGCCATCTCGGCCGCGTCGCTCGCCGCCTGGGCAGCGATGTCGGCGGGCTCGGGGATCGGCCCGACGCCGGTGCGCACGGCTTCGCGGCGCGCGGCCTTGGAGATCCAGGCCGACGGCGACATGCCCGCGCGGGCGGCGGCCTGCTCGGCGAACGACCAGGCGGATTCGTCCAGCGACAGGGTGACCTTACGCGTTGCCATACCATTTATCGTACCGGTCACCGGGTGAGCTGCCCACCCGTGGAAACGAACTGACAGCACTCGCCTGCTGTTAATCTGACCGCCTACCGAAGTCCGGCTGACGCCCCCACGAAGTCCGTCGGACGGCCAACCACGAAGTCCGCCTGGCGGCCCAGAAGTGAACCGCCCGAGGGCCTGAGCCCGAGTCGACCGGACAGTCCATCGGGCCACGAGTCGGCCCCGGCGGCCGACAACAGCGATCGGAGTCCACCATGAGCACCCTGCGCTACGACCGATTCGGCACCGGCGACCCCCTGGTCCTTGTGCACGGCGTCGGCAGCCGCAGGCAGGTGTGGGAGCCGGTCATCCCGGCACTCACCGAATCCTTCGAGGTGATCGCGGTGGATCTGCCGGGCTTCGGCGAATCGGAGCCGTTGCCGCATACCACCGTCGCCACGCTCGCCGACGCCCTCGCCGACTTCCTCGCCGCCGAGGGCATCGCCGATCCACACCTGGCGGGAAACTCGATGGGCGGCGGCATCTCGCTCACCCTCGGCGCCCGCGGACTGGCCCGCTCGGTCACGGCATATTCGCCGATCGGCTTCTGGGATACCGCCGGCCGGATCTGGTGCCAGCAGTCGCTGGGCAAGTCGAAGGCCATCGGCAATCGTCTGCGTCCCGCGCTGCGGAAAGTACTGGGCACCGCGGCCGGGCGGACCGCCTTCTTGAGCTTGGTCATCGGCAAGCCGTGGGCACTGGACACCGAGATCGCCGTCGCCACCGCACTCGGCGCCATGGACGCCCCCGGCTTCGACGACGCCCTCGCCTCCTTCACCGACTTCCGCCTGCCCGATCCGAGCGCCCTAGCCGGCCTGCCGGTCACCATCGCGTGGGGCAACCGCGACATTCTGCTGACCTACGCCACCCAGGCCCGCCGGGCGAAGGCCGTGCTGCCGGGAGCCGAACACATCACACTGCACGGCAGCGGCCACACACCGTTCTACGACGACCCCGCCGGCTGCGCGCGAGTGCTGCTGGACCGGCTCGGCTGACCCGCGCCGGCCGCCGCTGCCCTGCGAGGAAGCCGGCACGCTCTCCTGCCAGGACAACCCGCGGGCACGCCCGGAGTCCAGGTGAATCGACTCGGTGAGCCGAGAGTGCCCGGCCGTCGCCTCCCCCTGCGAGGCGACGGCCGGGCGGAGCGGCTAGTTGGTCAGCGACCCTGCCACTGCGGATCTCGTTTCTGCGCGAAGGCCAGCGCACCCTCGGCGGCATCCTTGGAGAACAGTGCGGGCAACGCCACCTCGCCCTGTTTGGCGAAGGCCTCGGCGATGCTCCAGTCCGGCGATTCATCGATGATCCGTTTGCTGGCCGCGACCGCGAGCGGGGCCGCCGCCGCGATCTCGGCGGCGAGCTCCAGCGCGGTATCGAGCGCGCCACCCGGCTCGGTGACCCGGTTGACCAGGCCGAGCTGATACAGCCGCTCGGCGCTGATCCGCCCGCCCGTCAGGGCCAGTTCGGCCGCGGTGCTGCGCGGTAGTCGCTGGGTCAGCCGCAGCACGCCACCGCCGGCCGCGACCAGCCCGCGCTTGACCTCGGGGATTCCGAACTGCGCGTCGCGCGCGGCGACGATCATGTCGCCGGACAGGGCCAGCTCGAAACCACCGGCGAGGGCATAGCCCTCCACCGCCGAGATCATCGGCTTGACCGGCGGTTTCGCCGCGATCCCCAGCGGTCCGCGATGCGGGGTCACCGGCATCTCACCGCGCGAGGCGGCGACCAGATCCATTCCGGCGCTGAATGTGCCGCCGGCGCCGGTGAGGACGAGGACCCGGGCCTGCACATCCGCTTCGAACGCGTCCACGGCCGCCTCGATGGCCTTGGCGGTGGCCAGGTCGATGGCATTGCGGGCCTCGGGACGGTTGACGGTCAGCACGGTGATCGCATCACGCCGTTCGACCAGCACCAGATCGGTCATGGGATGTCCTCTCGATGGGCAGCACCTGGCCGTCATCGGATCGTCGACGACCACCGGGACCGACACTATTCGAGCCGGGGCGCGCGTGACCCGGCTTCGGCTCGCTCTCCCGCTCAGCGAACCGCTGCCACGGACAAGTGATAGCCGGAACGCACCAAGCCCGACGGCCGAACTTACCGAAGAGTAAGATCATGCCATGGGCTCACATATCGCGGTTCGATTCGAGGGCGAACGCGCCTACGTCACGCTGAACCGGCCGGACAAGCACAACGGCCTGACCATCGAGATGCTGCGCGATCTGGCCGAGGCGGCGCATACCGTGGCCGGACGCCGCGACGTACGCGCGGTCATCCTCTCCGGCGCGGGGCCGAGTTTCAGCAGCGGACTCGATCTCGCCGAGGCCACCGCCGATCCGCTCGCCATCGTGCGCAATTTCGTGCCGCTGCCCTGGCGCGGCACCAATGCCTTCCAAGAGGCGTGCTGGGCCTGGCGCCGGCTGCCGGTGCCGGTGATCGCGGTCGTGCACGGCCGCTGCTACGGCGGCGGGTTGCAGCTGGCGCTGGCCGCCGACTTCCGTTTCGGCACTCCCGATTCCGAATACTCGGTGATGGAGGTCAAGCACGGCCTCATCCCCGATATGACCGGCACCGCGACGCTGGCCCGGCTCGTCGGCGCCGACCAGGCCCTGCTGCTCGCCATGACCGCCGACACCGTCGACGCCGCCCACGCCGCCCGCATCGGGCTGATCACCGAGATCAGCGCCGATCCGATGGCCGAGGCGGAGAAGCTCGCCGACCGCATCGCGGCCCGCCCACCCGAGGCCGTCGCCGCCGCCAAGCGGCTCATCGACCGGGCCTGGCACGCATCGGCGCGCCGCGCCTTCGCCCTCGAGCGTGCTGCGCAGTTGCCGCTGATCGTGCGGCGGGCATTGGGATCGGGTGGAAAAACACCGATATAGATTTGGGAAACGGCCGGTCGAACGCGCAACCCCCCAATTCTGGGGATTTCACTGCTAGCATTTCCGACGATTTGCCAGCCAGTCGAAATGTGGTGCACGACACACGCGTGCGTTCCGTGGATCGAGGCCCGTTTCGGCGCGACCCCGGAGGCTCAGCCTGTGAGCAGAACTGCGTCCATCCTGATGTCCGCGCTCGCGGGCGCCTCGGCCCTGCTTCTCACCGCGACCGCCCCGGCCACGGCAAACCCCAACGCCATCAACCCGATCCCGGTGCTCAACGGCACCAACGGTCTGCCCAATCTGCCCGGCCGCACTCAGGCCGTCTTCCAGGTGACGGGCATGGCCAGCCCGAACGTCACGCAGAACTACAACGTGCTCGGCACCGACCTCGGCATCATGTGGGACAACGGCCACGGCGAGATGCTCACCGCCTTCGGCGATACCGCGGGCGTCGGCTTCCCGAACCTGCTCGCGGGCAGCATGTGGGCCTGGCGCAGCAACATCCTTGTGCGCAGCCACACCAAGGACCCCTCCGGCGGCATCTACTTCGACAGCGTGGTGCGCGATGTCTTCGGCCAGGCCCGCGATCTGATTCCGAGCCCGAAGATTCCGTTCCTCGAGATCAGCCGCATCCCCACCGCTGGCATCTCGGTGGGCGGCGTGCAGTACATGAGCACCATGTCGGTGAAGACCTGGGATCAGCCCGGCGAATGGACCACCAACTTCTCCGGCCTGGCCGCCTCCGCCGACAACGGCGAGACCTGGGCCGATCTCACCGCCACCCGGCGCCCGAACGAGGGCGGTAACGCCAACTTCCAGATGAACGCCTTCGTGAAGGACGGCGGCTTCGTCTACGTCTACGGCACGCCGTCCGGCCGCGACAACGCCGCCTACATCTCGCGGGTGCGTGAGCCCGATATGCAGAACCTCGGCGCCTACGAATACTGGGACGGCGCAGGCTGGATCCGCGACGTGAACAAGGCGGCGCCCATCATGCACGGCGTCGGCGAGCTGTCGGTGATGTACAACGACTATCTCGGCCAGTTCATCTCACTCACCACCGACCCGTGGAACTCGGTCGTCATGCGCCGCGCGTCCTCGCCGGTGGGTCCGTGGAGTGCGCCCGAGGTGTTGATCGACACCCGTGCGCTGCCCACCGCCTACGCACCCTCGATCTTCCCGTACCAGACCGGCAGCGATCTGTACTTCCTCACCACGGTGCACAGCCAGTACAACGTATTGCTGATGCGCACGCGACTGTAGGTCCGCCTCCGTTGTCGTCGATGCCCGCGTGGTCTCGCGCGGGCATCGACGCGTTTTCCGGGAACTACCGACGAGCTTGACCTCAACAATGGTTGATGTACGAGCCTGGGCTGACACACCACAGCCGGGAGGACATCATGACCGCGCAACTGAGCTCGGACACCACCGAAGTACAGCAATGGCTGCGTGCGCGCGCCAGGCCGGTGCGCACCGAAGCCGACACCGTCGCCGCCGATCTCGAACCGCTGATCGCGCGACTCGCCGAGGCGACCGTCGTCGGCATCGGCGAGTCGACCCGGTTCTCCCGGCAGACCTTCGGCGTGCGCGAGCGCATCTTCCGGACGCTGGTGCAGCAGCACGGTTTCCGGGCACTGGCGATCCAGGACGGTGCCCGCTCCGGCGACCGGCTCGACGCGTACGTCCGCACCGGCCACGGCGATCCGGCGGCAGCGCTCGGCGGGGCCTGGCGGCCCTGGCGGACCGCGGACATGGTGGCCGCCCTCGACTGGATCCGGGCGTTCAACGAGCAACATCCCGACGATCCGGTCACCGTCTTCGGCATCGAGCCACCCGCCGCCGAACCCGCGGACTACGACGCGGTCCTCGATCACGTCCGTGAACACGCCCCGGACGCGCTGGCGCAGCTGCGATCCCATCTCGAACCGATCCGCACGGCGCACCGCGTCGATGAACATGTCCAGCGTCACCAGGGGATTCATCCCGGCCGCCCGTTCGTCGAGCACGCCCGTGACGCCCTGCGCCTGATCGAACACCTGTCCGTCCCCGACACCATCGCCGCGCGTATGCGGATGATCCTCGATTTTCATCAGTACAGCGTCGCCGGCCAGGGCGGATTCGCCAGGGACGAGCGGCGTTCGGCCGAGACCATCATCGAGCGACAGCGGCGGACCGGCGCCAAGATCGTCTACTGGGATGGAATCGGCCATATCGCGGGTTCGGATGCCGGGGTCGGGCGCACCGATCCGGACCGGTTCCGCGGCGCGGGGGTCCATCTGCGGGCCGAATTCGGCGAGCGGTACCGCGCCGTCGCGGTCGGCTTCCACCATGGCGATCTCGGTCTCGCGATCGCACCGGACCCGGCGCCCGAGCTGATCGACGCCCAACTGGGCGCGGTCGATCTACCGGCCTTCTTCGTCGATCTGCACGGCGATGCTCCCGAACCGGTCGACCGGTGGCGGCGCGGACCGGCGAAACTGCGCACGATCAGCGGGGTCTACGACCCGGCCAAGGACGACGAAGCCTTCATCGCGGTCGACTCGCTCGCCGACGCGTTCGACGCGCTGATCCACATCCGTGCGGCGACGCCGGTGGAGTGGTTGCCGGAGTTCGCCGCCTGATCTCAGGGTCCCGCTCGGGTAACTCCCGCAGCGCGTTCCTCCTGGCCCGGCACCGTCGACGGGTCGGTGTCCGGGTCACGTCGCGCCGAGCGGCCTGGTCGCAGGTCGACCCCGGCTCACGATGACGGTGAGCGGGGAGAAGGAGCAACCGGGCGCCGTCCTCGCGCCGAGCCGCCGCGCCGCGTTCATCCGGCGTCCGTAACCACGGTCGATAGCCCCCGTGCCCACGGTCAATACACTGGCCGTTATGGACGCGGCCGAATGGGATGCGCGGTACGCGCAGGGTGAATTGGTGTGGGGCGCACCGCCGAACAGCACCGTGGTGGAGCACGTCTTCGGCCTGGACCGGGCGACCCCGCTGCATCCGGGCCCGGACGGCGTCGTCCCCGATCTGCCTCGCGCCCTCGATCTGGCCTGCGGCGAGGGCCGCAACGCGCTATGGCTGGCGACCCACGGCTGGCGGGTGCACGCGGTGGACTTCTCGCAGGTGGGCATCGATAAGGGCCGGACGGTCGCGACCCGGCTGTCGCGGTCGGTCCGGGAGCGGCTCACCTGGCAGTGCGCCGATCTCACCGACTTCGAGTCGACCGGGATCACCGACCCCTACGAACTCGTGCTGATGGTGTTCCTGCATCTGCCTGCCGCCCAGCGCCGCCCGCTGCTGCGGCAGGTGACCCAACTGCTGAGCCCGGGCGGCACGCTGCTCGTGCTCGGCCACGACAGCACCAACCTCACCGACGGCTACGGTGGCCCTCAGGACCCGGACATCCTGTTCACGCCCGACGACATCGTCACCGATCTCGCCGGTCTGCCCGATATCCACATCCGTGTCGCCGATCGCATCCAGCGACCGACCGAGGGACGCGACGCCATCGACGCACTTGTCATCGCCAGTCGGGCGGATCTCGAACCGGAGACGACGCCGCCGACCGCGTGAGCGGCGCCGGCTACCGGCCCCGGCGGCGAACGCGCCATATCGACCGGTGCGCATCGGCTTCCAGCACGATGTAGCAGGCCCCGAAGGCCACATCGCCCGCCGGGCAGTCCTCTGTACGCGGCGGCCCTGTCCCGAACCGTCACTCGGTCGGCCGAACAGCACCGGCGACGCGCCAGCTCTATTCCTCGGCGCTCCACCGCCGCAACCACGCCCCCGCCGTTTGGCCGATGACGTCGAAGCCGGTCCGGAAAGAATGCGGCTGACCTGGGATGACGCACACCTCGGCGGCATCGCTCGGATCCGGGATGCCGAAGGGATCGCTGCCGCCGTTGATCACGACCACCTCGATATCGCCGGTCGCCAGCAGCTCCTCGCGCCGGGATTTCTCCGGCTTGCCCGGCGGATGCAGCGGAAACGACAGCGCGATCACCCCGCGCGCCCCCACCTGGAGCGCGGTCCGGCACGCCACCCGTGCCCCATTGCTGCGCCCACCCTGGATGAGCGGAAGTCTCTTGCCTGCCCGCCGGCGCACGGCCGCGACGGTCTCCACCCAGGCCGCATCCTGTTTCACCGCCGACCCCGGCGCCCGCCCGCCCGCGACCCGGTACGGCTGAGTCACCAGGGCGACCGCCCCACCGGCGTCGAGCGCCGAATCGCGAACAGCGAGAATGTCTTTGGCATCGACGCCGCCACCGGCACCATGGGTCAGCAGCAGCAGGAATGTCGCCGCACGCGGCTTGCGCAGCTGCACCTCGGCGGGCCCGGCACTCGTCTCGATCCGCACACCTCACAGTAACCGCAGGTCAGCTGCCGGCCTTCGGCCCGATGGCGGGTGGCGTGTTCATCGCGTCACATTGCCGGTTTTCGCCTTTGCGACCGCCTTACTGGCCGGTAATATGGCAAATAAGTTACCCGCGAGTAGCATGCGGAAAACCGGTATGGCTACCCGGAGGCGACAACGGGCGGGAACGGCAGAACAACCGACCGCACCAACTCGATGGAGAGTGAGTAGCAGACATGGGCCATTACAAGAGCAACGTCCGCGACCTGGAGTTCAACCTCTTCGAGGTGCTCGGCATCGGCTCGGTGCTCGACAGCGGCGCCTACGGCGACCTGGACACCGACACCGTCAAGGAAATGCTGAACGAGGTCCGGCGCCTGGCCGAAGGCCCGCTGGCCGACTCCTTCGTCGAGGGTGACCGCAACCCGCCGGTCTTCGACCCCGAGACCCACACCGTCAGCCTCCCCGAAGCCTTCAAGAAGTCCTACCGCGCCCTCGAAGACGGCGAGTGGATGAAGGTCGGCGTTCGCGAGGAGCTCGGCGGCCTCGGCGCGCCCTCCAGCGTCGTTTGGGCGCTGAGTGAGATGATCCTCGGCGCCAACCCGCCCGCGCAGATGTACGGCGCGGGCGCCGGCTTCGCGCAGGTCTTCTACAACAACGGCACCGATGAGCAGAAGAAGTGGGCTCAGATCATCGCCGAGCGCAACTGGGGCGCCACCATGGTGCTGACCGAGCCCGACGCGGGCTCCGACGTCGGCGCCGGCCGCACCAAGGCCATCAAGCAGGAGGACGGCTCCTGGCACATCGAGGGCGTCAAGCGCTTCATCACCTCCGGTGACTCCGACGACCTCTTCGAAAACATCATGCACCTGGTGCTGGCCCGCCCCGAGGGCGCGGGACCCGGCACCAAGGGCCTGTCGCTGTTCTTCGTGCCGAAGTACCACTTCGACTTCGAGACCCAGACCCTCGGCGACCGCAACGGTGTCTTCGTCACCAACGTCGAGCACAAGATGGGCATCAAGGTCTCGGCCACCTGTGAGGTCACCTTCGGCGGCCACGGCATCCCGGCCAAGGGCTGGCTGGTCGGCGAGGTGCACAACGGCATCGCGCAGATGTTCGACGTCATCGAGAACGCGCGCATGATGGTCGGCACCAAGGCCATCGCGACCCTGTCGACCGGTTACCTGAACGCCCTCGACTTCGCCAAGGAGCGCGTGCAGGGTGCCGACCTCACCCAGATGACCGACAAGACCGCCCCGCGCGTCACCATCACCCACCACCCGGACGTGCGTCGCTCGCTGGCCATGCAGAAGGCCTACGCCGAGGGCCTGCGCGCGGTGTACCTCTACACCGCCGCGCACCAGAACGAGGACATCGCCCAGCTGGTCTCGGGTGCGGACAAGGACACCGCGTTCCGCGTCAACGATCTGCTGCTGCCGATCGTCAAGGGCGTCGGTTCCGAGCGCGCCTACCAGTACCTGACCGAATCGCTGCAGACCTTCGGTGGCTCCGGCTTCCTGCAGGACTACCCGATCGAGCAGTACATCCGCGACGCCAAGATCGACTCGCTCTACGAAGGCACCACCGCCATCCAGGCGCAGGACTTCTTCTTCCGCAAGATCGCCCGCGACCGCGGTGTGGCGCTGGCGCACGTGGCGGGCCAGATCCAGAAGTTCATCGACTCCGAGGCCGGCAACGGCCGGCTCAAGGGCGAGCGCAAGCTGCTGGCCACCGCGCTCGAGGATGTGCAGGCCATGGCCGCCACCCTGACCGGGCACCTGATGGGCGCCCAGGAGCAGCCGACCGAGCTGTACAAGGTCGGCCTCGGTTCGGTGCGCTTCCTGATGGCGGTCGGCGACCTGCTCATCGGCTGGCAGCTGCTGCGCCAGGCCGAGGTGGCCGGCGCCAAGCTGGACGAGGGCGTCACCGGCGCCGACGAGGCGTTCTACAAGGGCAAGGTCGCGGTCGCGCAGTTCTTCGCCCGCAACGTCCTGCCGGAGCTGACCGCCACCCGCACCGTGCTGTCCAACCTGGACAACGACATCATGGAGCTGGACGAAGCCGCCTTCTGAGGTAGCGACCAGGCATAAGCGAAAGAGCGGTTCGGAATTCTTTTCCGGGCCGCTTTTTCGCGTGTCCGGGGGTTGTCTCCGCCTGGCAGGTGTCAGCCGTCCCGGATAAGGTTCTCCTTGCGTTCGGAACAGGTGGGATCTGGCCAGGAGGAAACGGTGAAGCTGAACCGGTCGTTGGCTGCGCTTGCTCGCGCCGGGGCGGTGGGGGCGGTGTGTTCGATGGTTCTCGCGGGGCCTGCTGTCGCGGATCCGAACAACGTCAATCCGATTCCCGGGTTCAATGGTCAGCCGCGTGGTTTGCCCGCACTGCCCGGGCCGACGCAGGCGGTTTTCCAGGTCACCGGGATGGACAGCCCGAACCGGACCCACCACGCCAATGTGCTCGGCACCGATCTCGGCATCATGTGGGACGACGGGCGCGGCGGGATGATCACCGCCTTCGGCGACAGCGCCGGGCTCGGCGTGCCGAACCTGCTCGCGGGCAGCGTCTGGGCCTGGACCAGCAATGTGCTGTTCCGCAGCCATGATCCGGATCCCTCGGACGGCATCATGTTCGACGGTGTGGTGCCCAATCCGCTGCCGAGCCCGAAGATTCCGGGCATCGAGATCAGCCTCATCCCCACCGCGGGCATCTCCGTGGGCGGGGTGCAGTACATGTCCATGATGTCGGTGCGGCACTGGGGCGATCACGGCAAGTGGGACACCAATTTCGCGACCCTCGCCGTCTCCGGTGACGGCGGTCAGACCTGGGCGCAGCTGCCCACCACCCGCCGCGCCAACGTCGACGGTTTCGAGAAGTTCCAGCAGAACGCCTTCGTCAAGAGCGGTGGCTACGTCTACAAATACGGCACGCCCGCCGGACGCGACCACGCCGGATACATCTCGCGTGTGAAAGAGCACGAGATCGCCAACCTGGACGCCTACGAGTACTGGGACGGCCACGGCTGGAAACCCAACGATGCCAAGGCCGCAACGCCGATCGTCGGTGGAGTCGCCGAACTGTCGGTGCAGTGGAACGATCACCTCGGCCAGTACGTCATGCTCACCACCGACCCCGCCAATTCGGTGGTGCTGCGCACCGCGCCCGCCCCGGAAGGCCCGTGGAGCCCGCCGCGCACGCTGGTCGAAGCGGCCGCACTGCCCACGGCCTACGCGCCGATGATCTACCCCTATCAGACCGGCGGCGACCTGTACTTCCTGCTCACCGTGCACATCCAGTACAACGTCATCCTCATGCGCACTCCGCTATAGCGGCGAGCCGGCAATTCGTCGCCGGTTTACCCCGGGGCGAGGCATTTTCCCCGCCGATCTGCTCGGCGAAGGCCGCTGCCCGCGCGGGCGGACACGTGTGCAATACTCTGCGCGCGATACCGATTGCCTTTCGCTGCAATGCTTTCGAAGGCTGGGTAACGAATGAGCGACGACTCGGTGTAGAAATGCGCCGAGGTAGGGATCGGCGCCTATCGTTTGCCTTCTCGGTACCGAGTTTTGCGCAGTGTGACATCCGGCGCGGCAGAGGCGATTTCGAGGCGCTCAGCTGTGCCGGTTTCGTGGTTTCAGGCGAAAGCGGTGAGGGGACATGATCGAACAGCGCTACACGATCGGCGAATACGTTCGGGAACGGCGGCATTCGGTAGGAATGAGCTGCGCCGAAATGGCGGTACGGGCCCGTATTCCGCGAGTGGTCGCCGAGGAGGTGGAAAGCGGTGCGCGCGAACCGAGTTCAGAGACCCTGACGCACCTGTTCGACGCACTACAGGTTCCGGTGTGGTTCCGCGGGCATATCAGCAGCCTGACGCGCCCGGACTTCCTGCCGAGCGGGATCGGTGCGGTCCCGGACACCCCGACACCCGACGACCTGGCGGATCTGCAGAGCCTGACCCACCCCGCCTGCTTCCAGGTATTTCCGACCTTCGATATCGTCGCCGCCAATTCCGCGTATCAGCGATGGTTTCCCGGCGTGGAGGCCGGGACCAACGCGCTGGAATGGATGTTCCTGAACCCGGCCGCCAAAGCGGTGCTGCCCGAATGGTCCGCCGAGGCGCGGCTGCTGGTCAACGCGTTCCGCGTGCTGTCGCCGGGACTCGCCGACGACAAGCGCATCGCCGAGATCGCCGACCGTTGCGGGCGCGCGCCGGAATGGGACCGGATGTGGACCGCTCCGCTGCGGCCCGACGAGCTGCACCGCGATCGCGTGCTGGTGCGCGACCCCGTCACCCGGCGCAACCGCGGCCTGATCGCGCGCATCTACGCGCCGGAATTCCCGCTGCGGCCGTGGCTGCTGTACCGGCTGGTGCCCGGCGCGGGACGCTGACCACCGCAGGCCACTATTCACATTTGACGATCGGGATCGGATCGTATTTCACGGTGCGCGTGGTCCGCGAAACTTCTCTGCCGGTAGCGATATCGGTGATCACCCGGGTGT
>NZ_BAFY01000242.1 GCF_000308555.1 Nocardia cyriacigeorgica NBRC 100375
ATCCACGAAAAGCAGGTCGCCGGACCAGCATTCGCCGATTATGTAGCGAGCGCGGGAAATATGCGGCGTGAACGTCACCACGATGACACGTGTCCAGCCCTCCGCACGCGCACGCCGGGCCAGGTAACGGCCCTCGCCGCGAGTGGTGCGTGGATCGGGGTCGAAGCATTCCACTTCGAAGCTGTATCCGCCGTGACAGATCCGGTTGACCAGCGCGCTGTGCTCGTACGGGTTCGACACCAGCACCCGCGGCGCATAACCGTCGCGCGCGAGGGTCAGGCCCAATTCCTCACGCCCGTCGTGGGCGCCACCGAGAATCAGAATCGCGTCGGCAGGTGCGGGTTCCTCGGTCTGCGGCCGCACATACACCGGCCACAGCGCGGCCGTGACGATCGCGAGCAGCACGCCGACGACGAGCACAGTCCCGCCGATCCGCCGCATCGGCCGATCCTATCCAGGTCGCGCACCAGCGCTGATGAGCGCCGCGGCGAGCGGAAGGCCCGCTCCCCCGATGTGCGGGCTTGACCTTGATACCGGTATCAAGGCTTACCTTCGCATCCATGAGCACATTTCCCGCACTGACATTGCTCGACGGGCAGCCCGCCGACCCCGGCGCGCTGGTTCCGCACGCCTTCGCCGGCTTCGCGCATTTCACCGCGATGCAGGTACGCGACAGCGCCGTCCGCGGGCTCGACCTGCACCTGGACCGGTTGGCCGGAGCCTCCCGGACGCTGTTCGGCGCCGAACTCGCACGCGAGCGGGTGCTCGCCGACCTGCGAACCGCCGTCGCCGCGTCGCCGCCCGATCTGTCGCTGGTCCTCACAGTGTTCGACGCCACCGGGGAATTCACCAACGACGCCGCCGAGCCGGCACTGCGTACGCTCATCCGGACCGCTGCGCCGGCGAACGGCCCACGCGGCCCGCTCTCGCTGGCGATCTACGAACACGAACGGTTCATGCCCGAGATCAAGCACGTCGGTGAGGGCGCCAAGACCTACTATATGCGCCGCGCACGTGCGGCGGGATTCGATGACGCCGCCTTCGTCGACCGGAAGGGCCGCCTGTCCGAGGCCTCGATCTGGAACCTGGCGTTCTGGGACGGGGACACCGTCGTCTGGCCGGAGGCGGCCGTGCTCACCGGCACCATGATGGGCGTCGTCCGCCGCCGGCTGCACGCGGCCGGGATACCGCAGCGCACGCAGCCGATCCGCCCCACGGACGTGCCCGGCTTCGGCGGCGCGGTGGTGCTCAACTCGTGGACACCGGGCATCGCGGTGAACCGGATCGGCGAGACCGTGCTCGGTGGTTCCGCGGAGCTGGTCGGCGTGCTGCACGCGGCATACGAATCGGAACCACCGGCTGCCCTGGCGGACTGACCGGAACTCGACCCGCCAAGGCGGCTTCTGGAACCAAACCCCCAACGAGGGCCTAACCCGCAGGTCAGGCGAGTTTCCACTCCCTGTACATCTACTGTTGCCCGGACTCTTGCCTCGGTGTGGCGGAGTAGCCACCGGCACGGCTTACCAATCGATCATGCGATGCACAGTCTTCGGAACCGGGTACCTGGGGGCCACGCACGCCGCGTGCATGGCCGAACTCGGGCACGACGTGATCGGGGTGGATGTCGATCCGGGCAAGGTCGCAAAGCTCTCCGATGGGGTGGTGCCGTTCTACGAGCCGGGCCTGGAAGCGGTGCTGCGCCGCAATCTGGACGCCGGACGTCTGCGCTTCACCACCTCCTACGCCGAGGCGGCCGCGCATGCCGACGTGCACTTCCTCGGCGTCGGCACACCGCAGAAGAAGGGCGAGTACGCCGCCGACCTGAAATACGTGCACGCGGTGATCGACGCACTGGCGCCGATGCTCGAGCGACCGTCGGTGATCGTCGGCAAGTCGACGGTCCCGGTCGGCACCGCCGCCGAACTCGGCGCTCGCGCGAGGGCTTTGACCTCCGCCGATGTCGAAGTGGCATGGAACCCGGAGTTCCTGCGCGAGGGCTTCGCGGTGCAGGACACGCTGCGGCCGGACCGGCTGGTGCTCGGCGTCGACCGCGACCGCGCCGAGTCGGCGTGGGTGGAACGACTGCTGCGCGAGATCTACGCCGACCTGATCGCCGCCGACATCCCGTTCCTGCTGACCGACCTGGCCACCGCCGAGCTGGTGAAGGTGTCGGCGAACGCCTTTCTGGCCACCAAGATCTCGTTCATCAACGCGGTCTCGGAGGTGTGCGAGGCGACCGGCGCCGACGTCACCGTGCTGGCCGACGCCCTCGGCTACGACGCCCGCATCGGCCGCCGCTTCCTCAATGCCGGCCTCGGATTCGGCGGCGGATGTCTGCCCAAAGACATCAGGGCCTTCATGGCGCGCGCCGGTGAGCTCGGCGCCGACCACGCGCTGACCTTCCTGCGCGAGGTCGACAACATCAATATGCGCCGCCGCACCAAGATGGTGGATATGGCCACCAAGGCCTGCGGTGGATCGCTGCTCGGTGCGAATGTCGCGGTACTCGGCGCGGCCTTCAAACCCGAATCCGACGATGTGCGCGATTCACCCGCGCTCAACGTCGCCGGAATGATGCAGCTGCACGGTGCGGTGGTCACCGTGTACGACCCGAAGGCGCTGGAGAATTCGCGCCGGGTGTTCCCGACGTTGAACTACGCCACCTCGGTCGCCGAGGCCTGCGATCGCGCCGACGTGGTACTGGTACTGACCGAATGGTCCGAATTCACCGCGCTGCGCCCGCACGACCTGGATCCGGTGGTGCGCGCGCGCTCCATCATCGACGGCCGCAACTGTCTCCTACCGGCCACCTGGCGGGAGGCCGGATGGGTGTACGCGGGGCTCGGCACACCGTAGAGTTGCCAGTCGAGGCGGGGGCCATCAGGTAAACGGCCAGCACTGCCGCGAACTCCACAGATCTCGGTCGGTAGGGTTCGGGGACGAGCCGCCGCGTGTAGATGTGCGGGGCTCACATGTCGTGGAGCGGGAAGATGAGCAGCTGATGGGTTCGGTACTGGGAGTTGCGGTGGGGGCCTGCGCCGTTCGGCTGGCCCGCCCCCACACCGGGCACCAGCACGAGCATCCGGCCGCGCAGTCCTTCGACCTCCAGACCGTCCCGGTGGCCGAGCAGGACCCGGCCGAACTCGCCGCTCAAGCCGTCGGGGTGACGCTGGAGACATCGCCCGATATCGCCGCCACCGCCATCGCCTACCGCACCGATCAGCAGGCGAGGGCGATCCGCGCGGCCATGGCCAAACAGCAGGTGACCAACTACGAGCTGGTTCCCGAACTCAACGCGATCGTCGAATTCGCCGAGCGCAGCGGCGATATCCGCGGCGCGTCCATGCTGGTCGTCTACGACCTCGGTAGCTCGGGGCTGTCGGTGAGCATCGTCGACGTCGAGACCAGACAGGTCCGTCACACCGAACGCACCTCCGATATCAGCGGCGAATACATCGATTCGCTGATCCGCGAACAACAGATCGCCTCCGGCCGCATCGCGCACCCGCACGACCCGTCCGGTCTGGCGCAGCTGGACGCGCTGTGCAGGCAGGCCAAGGAACAGCTGTCGAGCAATACCGCGGTGGCGTTGCCCAGCGAGCAGGGCCTGGTGCTGCTGGCGCAGGAGAACTTCGAAGCGCTGATCACGCTCGCGGTGGAATCGTCCGCGCGGATGACGCGCGAGGTGGTGATGCGCTCCGGTATGCCCGTCAACGGCGTGCTCGTAGTCGGCGGCGGGGCCCGGATTCCGCTGGTCGCGCGGGTTTTGGAGCATTCGCTCGGGCTGCCGGTCGTGGTGCCGGAGGATCCGGAGACGGTGGCGGCTCGCGGTGCCGCGCTGCTGGCCCGCGCGGTGCGGGCGCCGCGTCCGGTCGCCGCACCGGCACGGCCGGCTCCGGCGCCGGCCTTCGATGACGATGAGCTGGCGCCGTCGTGGCTGTCGGCGCCCACCGAACGCCGGCGCGGGCGACGTGAGATCAGCGGTGCCGTGTTGACGGTGAGCGCGCTGGCCGTGGTGGCCGCGATCGGTCTCGGGCTCGGTTACGGTCCGCAGGTGCTGGAGCGGGATTCGCACACCAGCGAGGGCAACACCTCTCCGCTGCCGACCACACCCGCACGCGCAAGCGCCCCGCATCCGCAGACCGCGGCGCCGACGACGACCGAGGCCGAGGAGGCGATCGCCGAGCCGCCGCCGCAGCGTCAGCGGACGGACGAGCCCGCTCCCACCACCGTCGGCCCCAACACCATCGTGGTGGTTCCCGGACTGCCGCCCATCATCGTGCCGACCATCCCGCCGCTGTTCCCCCCACCGCCACCGCGCTGAGCGGCCCCGCGCCGCCGGTTGGCGACCCGCGGCGCGGAGTTCGAACGACCCGCGCGAGCAGCGCCGCGAAGTATCAGGCCTTCGCGTGCCGCGGCCGGTTGGTCACCGGCGGTGCGGCCTTCGCCGACCCGAACGGGCGGGCGAGCAGCACGGCGATACCGGTGGTCAACGGCACGGACAACGCCAGGGCGATGCCGCCGACGGCCGACCTGGCGATCTCGATCGCGACGGCGTCACCGACCAGCACATCGCGGATCTCCCGTCCGGCGACGCTGAACAGCAGCAGCAGCGGCAGCGCGCCACCGGCGTAGGCGAGCACCAGGGTGTAGACGGTGCTGGCGATGTGATCGCGACCGACGCGCATGGCGGCGGCGAAGATCTCACGGCGCGTGGCGCCCTCGTCCAGCGCCGCCAGTTCGAAGGCGGCCGAGGCCTGGGTGATGGTGACGTCGTTGAGCACACCGAGCGAACCGATGATGAAGCCGGCCAGCAGCAGCCCGGTGATGCTGACGTGTTCGAGGTAGGTGGCGACGTTGGTGTTCTGTTCTTCGGAAAGTCCCGTCAGATCGGTGACGCCGATCGCGATCCAGGACAGCACCGCCGCCAGCACCATCGAGGTCAACGTCCCGAGTAGCGCCGAACTGGTCCGCAAGTTCACGCCGTGTGCCAGATAGAGCACCGCGTACAGGATCAGCGAGCCCGCGACCAGCGCGACCGGGATGGCCGGTTTGCCGTCCAGCAGGGCCGGCAGCATGAACATCACCAGCACGCCGAACGCGAATCCGAGCCCGAGCAGTGCGCGCAGTCCGCGCCAGCGCGCGACCGCGATGATCACCACGACGAAGGCCAGCGCGATCAGCGTCAGCGGCAGTCCGCGCGCGTAGTCGTCGAAGGAGTAGAGCGGGGTCCCGTCGGGGGCGGTCTGCCGGACGATCCGAATGTGGTCGCCCGCCTTCAATTCCGGTTGCCCCGGCCCCGGCGCAATCTCGAGCAGCGTGTGGTTGCCCTCGTGCGGCCCGGATTCGATGGCGATCAGACTGCGCTGGCAGGTGTAGGCATTGGTGGCGGGCGGATCCGGCTTGTCCGCGAACACCTTGCCGAGCGACGGACTACCGCAGGCCCCCATATCCTGCAACACCACCGTCCCCGCCTCCGTCTGCACCGCCCCACCCCCGGCGTTCTGCATCGGCAGCGGAATATCGACCTGCTGCTCACTGGGCCACAACGCGATGGTGGCGATCACCACGACCACCCCGATGACCGCTAGTAACCCGACAACGACCCGCGCAGCGGTAGCCCCGATAGCAATCGGCCCCGAGTGATCATGATGGTGATGGTGGTCGCTCACGCGCCGAGCTTAATGGACCTGATTTTCAAAACGCAGCGGGAGCAGGCCAAAACTGCCCAGGCTGGTCTTTTCCCACCGCACCAACTGATTTCGCAAGATCCGGGTAACTCACCGGGTACGGGCTAACTCGGCCCAATGCCTAACCGCCACTCGCCAACGCAAAGAACCCCGCGCCTGAGTCTGGTCAAAAATCTCGGGGAGGCGGGCAAGCCGGCGGAGAGCAGGGGGATGTCTCCGCCGGCCGCAGGGTGGCGCCCAGGGGGGTAGGCAGCCTGACCCACAAGGTCGGCTTGTCCAGGGGGGGTAGACAACCCGACCGGGCGCTCGAAAGCGCCGATGCCTACTGTACACAAAAGAACTTGTTTTGCGCTAGTAAGTCTCCAAAAACCTCGATTACTCGAACATGAAGTCTGTTTTCACCCGAGGAACCAGGGTCTGGACCCGTTGACGGTGCTGGACTACTGGCGGTAGCTGGACAGGAAGTTGCCGAAACGCTCGATCGCGACGGCCAGGTCACGGGCCCACGGCAGGGTGACGATCCGCAGGTGGTCGTGGTTGGGCCAGTTGAAGCCGGTGCCCTGCACCATCAGGATCTTCTCCTGCAACAGCAGGTCGAGGATGAGCTTGGCGTCATCGTGGATCTCGTAGACGTTCGGGTCCAGCCGCGGGAACGCGTACAGCGCGCCCTTCGGCTTGACGCACGAGACGCCGGGGATCATGTTCAGCCGCTCCCAGGCCACATCGCGTTGTTCCAACAGCCTGCCGCCGGGCAGGATCAGATCCTCGATGCTCTGGTGTCCGCCGAGTGCCACCTGAATGGCGTGCTGGGCGGGCACATTCGGACACAACCGGGACGAGGCCAGCAGGTCGATGCCCTCGATGAAACCGGCCGCATGCTCCTTCGGGCCGGTGATCGCCAGCCAGCCCGATCGGTAGCCCGCCACACGGTACGCCTTGGACAGGCCGTTGAAGGTCAGGCAGAGCAGGTCGGGAGCCAGCGTCGCCAGCGAGATGTGCTTGGCGTCGTCGTAGAGGATCTTGTCGTAGATCTCATCGGCCAGCAGCAACAGCTGATGTTTGCGCGCCAAGTCGACCAGCTGCTGCAACACCTCGGCCGAATACACCGCGCCGGTCGGGTTGTTGGGGTTGATCACCAGCAACGCCTTGGTCTTGTCGGTGATCTTGGACTCGATGTCGGCGATATCGGGCTGCCAGCCGTTGGACTCGTCGCACAGGTAATGCACCGGCGTGCCGCCCGCCAGGCTGGTCATCGCGGTCCACAGCGGGTAGTCCGGGGCGGGGATGAGCACCTCGTCGCCGTTGTTCAGCAGCGCCTGCATGGTGATGGTGATCAGCTCGGACACACCATTGCCGAGGTAGACGCTGTCCACGTCGAGCTCCGGGAAGCCGGGCACCAGCTCATAGCGGGTGACGATGGCGCGCCGAGCCGACAGGATGCCCTTCGATTCGGAGTAGCCCTGGGCGTAGGGCAGCGCAGCGATGATGTCGCGCATGATCACATCGGGGGCCTCGAACCCGAACGGGGCCGGGTTGCCGATGTTGAGCTTGAGGATGCGATGCCCCTCGGCCTCCAGCCGTGCCGCATGCGCGAGTACCGGTCCACGGATCTCGTAGACGACGTCCTGCAACTTGGTGGATTGCTCCAGCACACGCGGCGGGCGATGATGATGACCAGTGCTCACCGCTCCATGGTGCCATCCTCGGTATTTGCTCCTCCGACTCCCCGCCCCGCCATCCCGTAGGGTGACCGGCGAAACTGCGGGTGGAGGAGACCGGTGTGGACAGCGGAAACGGTGGGGCGGTCGGGCCGGATCAGCCAGGCGAGACGCATGGGCCGGGTCAGCCAGGCGAGCCGAGCGGACCAGGCCGGACAGGCGGACCGGGCCGGCCTGTCGAATCAGGCGGACCGGGCGGGCAAGGCGGACCGATGCATCTTGGCGCGCCGATGCCATACCCAGGCTTCGCCGGGCCGCAGCCATCATCCCCGACTCCTGGGCCCAGCCGTCGCCGGATCGCCCTGATCAGCGCCGCGGCGGTCGCGGCGGTGCTGGTGATCGGCGGTGCCGGGGTGGCGATCGGTGTAGCGATCGGCGACTCACCGGCTGCCGAGCACGCCCAGCCGACGCACACCCAGCCGACGCGGACCGAGCAGCGGTCGCAGGCTACGCGAGCGGCGGCACAGCAGGCGGCGTGCGATTTCGCTGCACTGATGTCCACCTACGACTATCGCGATCTGAATTCCTACGAGCGGGCCATCGACGCCGCCTCGACCGGAGAGTACAAAACCGGCTTCGACAGCGGCTTCCCCAAGGTGCGCGACTTCATCGTCGTGACACAGATGTCGTCGACCAGCGATGACGTCCAGTGCACTTATCAATCCGGCGATGACAAGCGCGCCGAGGTGAAGGTTCATTCCGCGCACACCGTGACAAAAGCCTTCGAGCCTCCCCAGACGGTTCGTCAGGAATTCACGGTGACGATGGAACAGGTCGAGGACGGGCGATGGCTGTGCGCCGGGATGGAGCCCACCCAGCCGAAGTAGCAGCGCTCACCCGGGAGAACCCGGCGCGAGCCCGTTGGCGGCGGTGGTGCCGCAGAACTCCTCGATGCGCTCATCGAGCGCGGCGGCCTCGGTGGCGCCGTCGAAGGCGGGGGCGGCGAGACGGCGTCGGACGCCGGTCAGCCGTTCCTCGAGCTGGGCGATGCGTTTGTCCTCGGACAGGCCGAGCACCGGATGCAGGGCCTCGGTCGCGCCATCGAGGCTGCCGTTGATCAGATGCGCGGCCGCCGAATCCACCCGTGCGAGAGCCTCGGCGCCGTAGGAGCGCTGCCAGGCCGGACCGGTGGAATACAGCTCGATCGCCTGCCCGGTCGCGGCGAGGGCGGGTTCGGCCATACCGAGATGGATGTAGGTGGCGCCGGCGTAGTACTGCGCCTTGGCGTCGGGGAATCCGAAGACACCGCCGATGCCGTCGTGCAGGGTGTCCGATCCGGAGCCGTCGCGGGCGTCGGTGGCCGCGCGCAGGCAGCGCTCGGTGTCGGCGGCACTGCCGATCTTCGACCAGATCCTGGCCTCGATATTGCTCAGACGCACTCGCGCGGTCGCCGAATCGGCGAATTCCAATCCGCTCTGGGCCAGCTCGACCGCTCGGCGCGGCCGCTCCGACCAGTACTCGATGAGCGCGTGCATGCCGCGGGTCCACGCGCGTAATCCGTTGTGCCCACATAATTCGGCGTAGGCACGGGCGGCGCGGATCTGTTCGGCGGCGGCATCGTAATGGCCGAGATCGGTGCTGGCATTGGCGAGCAACCCGGACAAGCTACCCGCGAGCAGATACAGGTGACTGGTATCGGCGGGACGCTGCTGCCCCTCCAGCAACCGATACACCCGCCGCCGCACCCGCAGCATCTCCACCATCATCGGGACCGGCGGAATATGCACGTAGTCGTTGGCGATTCGGGTGACGTCGGCGTCGAGCTGTTCCAATGTCATCGCGCCGATATTGGTGCTCTCGGCCCGGCTCGCGTGTGCACTGGCCTCGTGGGCAGCCGCCATTATCAGATCCCTCTCCGAAATCGCTGCTAACGCATCGCCTCTCACCGCGCCGGCGTCTATGAGGTCCAAGAGTTCCGCGTCGCTGGAATAACTGCTGTGCGCCGAGTCGCCGGCTCGCGCGTCGAATCGCGGTGTGGCGGGCTGACTGATCAGCTCCGCGAACCGTGCCCGCACCACATCGTCGGACCTGGCCAGGGAGGTATCGAGCGCGGCCTGGTTCACCGGTCGCGGATGCACCCGGCTGCCGCCCGCTTCCCATTTGGATACCAGGCGCTGATGCACCCCCAAATGGGCGGCAAACTCCCGGATACTCATCCGCATGGCGTCGCGCAGCGCCCGGGTCTCCTTCCCTGACCACTGCCGGACCACGTTGTCTTCCCTTCGAACGAAACGTCCTCCACAGGTTACGAGCAAATTGTGAGCGCTGCCACATGCCTTTTCGGCCCGAATAACTGGCAGCGCAAGGGCAGTGGAACGCCGGCGTGTAGGCGCTTGTGGCGCGCCGGGGATCACCGCGAGCCTGGAATCGGTGGCGAATCCGACTCCGACCGGCCCGGCGTCAGCGGGCCAGGGGGCTACGCGATGAACGTGGAAAAACTGAGGACGATCGACGATTGGGCGGCCTTCTACCGGCACGAATTCGGGCTGGTGGTCACCGAACGCGGCGGGTTCGTGATGCTACCGATCACCGCGAGAGCCTGCGTGATTCATCTACCCACCTGGCGGGCCGAGAAGGTCCAGGCGGCGTTGCAACAGCAGGGCGTACGAGTTCCCATGCTGGCCAGGCAGATCCGCTGGAGCTTTCTGGCCACCCCGGACAGCAGGCCGGGCGCGCAGATCATGGAGGTGCTCAACCGCCTCGACATCGGCATACCCGCTGTGGGCAGTGCCGTCATGCTGCCCACCGGTCTGGGTCGCTGGACCAGAGAAGGCTGTCACTGGATCGAACCGCCCGAGCGGGGCACGCCGCTGCCGCCGTTGTCGACGATCGTCACCGCCGCCCTCGCGGTCGGTTCGGATCGGCCGGACTGATCGTCGCGGCCGCTCGGCCCGAGCGCATAGACGAGGAAGCTGTGCGCCGGGTCGAGCGGGGGCGGATGTCAGCGGTCCAGGCTGGGCAGCGGGAAGTTCAGGTACGCCTTCGACGGCGTCGGGCCCCGCTGCCCCTGGTACTTGGAGCCGGTGGCGGCGCTGCCGTAGGGGTTCTCCGCCGGGCTGGTCAAGCGGAACAGGCACAGCTGGCCGATCTTCATGCCCGGCCACAGGGTGATCGGCAGGTTCGCCACGTTCGACAGCTCCAGCGTGATGTGGCCGCTGAACCCTGGATCGATGAACCCGGCGGTGGAATGGGTGAGCAGGCCGAGCCGGCCCAGACTCGACTTACCCTCCAAGCGACCGGCCAGATCGTCGGGCAGGGTGCACACCTCCAGGGTGGAGCCGAGCACGAACTCACCCGGATGCAGCACGAACGGCTCACCCGGCGCGGGCTCGACCAGGCTGGTCAGCTCGTCCTGCCGCTGAGCCGGGTCGATATGGGTGTATCGGGTGTTGTTGAAGACCCGGAACATCCCGTCCAGGCGCACGTCGATGCTCGACGGCTGGATCAGATTTTCCTGGAACGGCTCGAGCCCGAGACGCCCACCGGCGATCTCCGCGCGGATGTCACGATCGGAAAGCAGCACGCGCACGAGCGTAAAGCAGCACCGGAACGAGCAGATTGCCAGGCCGTCGGCGGCCGGTGACCGGCAAGTTGTCGTACCCCTGGTGCATCATCGGCCCATGTCCGAATCCGACGCAGGCGGCCACCGCCACCACGCCATCGATTACATCGAAATCACGGTCACCGACCTGGCGGCCGCCACACGCTTCTACACCGAGGCGTTCGGCTGGCAGTTCAATGACTACGGCCCTGCCTATGCCGGGATCCGCAACCCGGACGGGCCGGAAAAACCCGAGGTCGGCGGGCTGGCGCTGGCCGAACAGGCGCGTCAGGGCGGGCCGCTGGTGCTGCTGTACTCCGACGACTTGGACGGCTCGGTGCGGGCGGTCGAGGCGGCGGGCGGGAGCGTCGTGAACGGGCCGTACGAGTTCCCCGGCGGGCGGCGGTTCCATTTCACCGATCCGAGTGGCAACGAGCTCGGGGTCTGGGCGGCGAAGTGACCCCACGCTGGTTCAGCGCGTAGGTCCTGCTGGTTTCGTCCGGATCGAGGCGCGGGTGCCGGGCGCGGCTTCCGATGGCCCCGGCCGCCCGGCGCAGTCGAGCCGTCGCGCTCAGCTCGCGTTCTGTTCGCGGGCGGTGGGTACGTCGGTGATCCGCGGGAACGGGCTGGCCGCCTCGAACTGGTAGGCCAGATCCAGCAAGGTGCGCTCGGCGCCGCGCCGGGAGGACAGCTGAATCGAGCCGGGCAGGTTCGCCGACATGCGCCCGTGCGGCAAAGACACGGCGGGCCCACCGCCGACGTTGTTGAGCGGGGTGAACCCGACGTAGTCGACGAGCTTGGCGAACAGTTCGTCGAAGGGCAGGTTCGGTGAATGATCGCCGATCAGCGGCGCCGGATGCGAGAGCACCGGGGTGAGCAGGACATCCACCTCGGTGAAATGCCGGTCGTAGATCGCCGGTGCCGCGCGCAGCCTGCGCACCGCCCGCGCGACGCTCAGCGGCCTGCTCGTCGCCAGCGCCGCCAGGCCCTTGGTGAAGGGGTCGCGCAGCCGCGGATCGAAATGCTTGCGCTGCGCGACCCGGAACGAGGTGGACAGCAAGGCGGCCACCGCGGCCCAATACAGCTTGAAATCCTCGATGAACTGCTCGTCGACCTCGAGCCTGGTCTCCACCAGCTCATGGCCGAGCCCGGCCAAGACCGCGACCGCGGAATCGAGCACCGCGCCGGTCTCGGGGTGTACGGCCGCTCCGCGCACGTCGTAGCGGATCACGCCGATGCGTAGCCGGCGCTCGCTCGGGCCTTCCACCAGGCCGATCGGCGGCAGTTTCGCATTCGTACGGAAGCGTTCGGCGGCCGCCAGATAGTGCGCGGTATCGCGTACGGAGCGGGTCAGCACACCTTCGGCCACCAGGTGCACCGGCAGCTGCCTGGCTCCGGGCTGGTCGAGCAGCCGGTTCCGCGTCGGCTTCAATCCGACCAGGCCGTTGGCGGCGGCCGGGATGCGGATCGAGCCCCCGCCGTCGTTCGCGTGCGCGATCGGCACCACGCCCGCCGCGACGAGTGCTGCCGAACCACCCGAGGAGGCGCCGGCGGAGTAGTCGGTGTTCCACGGGTTGCGAGTCGGCGGACGGTCGGCGTACTCGGTGCTCGCGGTGAGCCCGAACTCCGGCAACGTCGACTTGCCGAGCGCGACGAAGCCCGGATGCAGGAACTGCGCGCCGGGTCCGCTGGTGCGGGTGGCCGGACGCGGGACGAAGGCGGCCGAGCCGTGACAGGTGGGCAGCCCAGCGACGTCGGTGTTGTCCTTGACGAAGGCGGGCACCCCGGAGAACACCCCCGACGTCGCCCGCGCGGCACGCGCCCGCGCGAAGCATTCGGTCTCGATGGCGTTGAGCTGCGGGTTCACCCGCTGCGCCCGTTCGATGGCGGCCTCGATCACCTCGGAGCGACTCACCTGCTCGTCTCGGATCGCCGCAGCGAGCGCCACCGCGTCCAGCTCGCCCAGCGCGTCGTCGGCGAATGCGTGCGTGGATGTGCTCATGTACTCGGTGCTTCCTTACCTTCGCGCGTGCGGCCGAGGCAACTCGTCCGGCTGAGATCCGGTTCCGACCGCTGTTGGCAGGATAACGACGCTCATGCGGCAGGGGTTCCGGTCGGCACCGGCCGCGCGACGCGGTCGGCCCGCACGGCGTTCAGGAGTCCCAGGGGTCGGGGCCCTCGACCGGGTGGGTGTGGTCGAGATTGGCAATCCGGCGGGCGGAGGCCGACAGTTCGGCGCGATGGTGATCGCTTGGATCACGGTAATAGGCGCGGGCGGCTTCGAGGTGGGTCTGCGATACCCGCTGCCCGATGGCCCAGCGGGTCTCTCGGCTGACGTTTCTCCATTCGTCCGGCGTTATCCTGCGCATCGCGGATTCGGAATCGGCCGAGCGCAATACGCGCGCCACGAACGTTTCGTCGATTGCGGCACCCGGCGGAGGCTTTTTGGTGTGCCGCGCGAAGCTGTCGGCGCGGACCACCGCATGGGCGGCGAAGGCCATGTGGGCGTCATCGCTGACGTGGTTCTCGACCGCCAGTGCTGCCGACACCGCCTTCTGCAACGGCTCGAAGCCGAACGGATTGCGCGACATGCTCGATTGCTGAGCCGCCCGCACCCGGAACACCTCCGTAACGTGCCGGTCGCTGGCCCCTGCGTCGAGCAGAGCCGCGGTCTGGTGCCAGTCGGGTACGCGACTGTCGTCCAAACCCTTCAACGCGTACGCCACACCGAGCACGTCGCCGAGCCCGCCACCGCGCTCGGATTCCGACAACGCCTTCATCCGCCAGTTCTGCCGCGCCATCGCGTTCCAGGCATGTGCTTCCTGCCGATGCGGTGCGGTCTGGATGCCGACCCGCTCGACACCGGTCAGGCCCCTTGCCCGGGGGTTGAGGGGGTTCACAACGCCACCGAGCAGCCACGCCGTCGCCGGCGATTTGTTCACCGTGTCCAACGCCGAAACTGCTGCGACAGCAGCGAACCCCGAGGAGCCGCTCGTCGCAGCCGCCATGTTCATGCCGCTCGCGCTCGGCCCGCCCGCCGCCGATCCACCCCGTTGAATCGCGGAGGCGACCCGGCCTGCGATCCAATCGTTGCCTCGATCCAGGCCGGCCGACAGCCGCCGCAACTGTGCGATGGCGGCCACCTCCACCACACATGCGATGACCATGACCGCAACGACCTGGCCCTTGGCCTGATCGAACACATTGCCGAGGAACAGCACATAGATGCCGAGGAAGATGGTGAACGCGGTCATCCGCGCCGCTGCGACGAGGCCGTCGACGATATTGCGGACGAGGAACGTCTGGGTCGGTCCGTACACGAATCCGCCTGCGGCGAAACCGAAGATCGACATGAATGCGTGGTAGATCGTGCCCATCGCCGCCTTGATCACCTTGATCGCCAGATAAGCGGCGAACAACAGCAGCAGGACCGCACAGGCGAGCAGGATCAATCCGGTGCCGACCTGGCCGAGGCTCGGACTGCCCGCCTTCGCCAGGGCATCGGCATCTCCGCAGGCGCGCATGCTATCGCGCACCCGGTCGTCATCGCCCGCCAGCACCGCCGTCGTCCAGCCGTGACGGCACGACGGCCGGTCGTCGACGACGTGCCCGAAGTTCCACACCTGCACCGGTTTCCGGGCGAAGTTGTCGGCCATCTCCGATTGGATGCCCGCCACCAGCCGGGCCGGATCCGGATCATTGTTGCCATTGACGCCGGCAGCCACCGATATCCCGACATCGCGTCCCTGGGCGAGCAGCCCGTGCGAGGACAGCACGTCCCCCAGCGGTTCGGCGAGGAAAACCGGTCCGATCACTGCTACCCCGAGCATCGTCACCACCTGCACCGCGGCCTTGGCGTGGTAGCCGCGGGCCACGAACAAGGCGACACACACCGACCCGATCGTTGCCGCGGTCAACAGGACGATCGGGGTGGCGATCTGGCCGGTCAGCGCGTCGGCGATGCCCGTCCACGCTGCGGCGAAGCGGTCCAGCCATTGGAAGCTGAGGGCGTAACCGACCAGCCAGATCGCCGCCGTCACCACGGTCATGTATCCCATGAACAGCAGCCCGAGCACGGCCCACAGCGTGGTCGTGCCCGGGTCCAGGGGCCCCCCGTGCCCGGTGGCGAAGACATAGTTCGCCAGTGGCACCCCTGACGAATCCCGCACACCCATCCAGCTGACGCCGTCGATTGCGGCTCCGCTCGATCCGGCCTGCGCCGATGCCACCGCTCCGAGCGCGCCGGGGAAGACGAACAGCATGAACAGCACCGCGATCAGCCACGCCACCCGGCGCCGCCGCCGCGTGGCGAGCACCCAATCGCGCAGCAGCTTCGGCAGCCGACTCGGATCGCTCATTCGATCCAACAGGTCGGGACCGATCAGATCGCCGCGCCGCGCGGCCTCTGCGGTATCAGCGCTCGGCACGGTCGGCGACCACCGGGTACAGCGGGAAAACAAAGGACCAAGGTGGACGTCGCGCACTCATGTCCGGCTTTCTGTGAAAGCTAGCTGACACGCGAATGATTTCGGTCGCCCACGACGCCGAGAACAACAGTTCCGAACATCAAGGTAAACAGCCGATGAAGACCGCGCCGCCGCCTTGCTCCGGGTTCATCTCGACGCCACCGCGCAGGACGTCTGATCCGGGGACCAGTGGCACGCAGGTGGCATGACTACACAACACAGGTCGGCCGAAACGAAAGGATGGACCGGCAGCAAAGGGTGATGACCCAGATGGCCGGCGAATCTGCCATGTGGTGATCGTGGAGCCGATGACGGGAATCGAACCCGCGCTGTCTGCTTGGGAAGCAGAAGTTCTACCATTGAACTACATCGGCGTGCGCGTTCGCGCGTCCGCGAGCTTATCAGACCAGGCGCTGCGCCGGTCAATTCCGGTGGGCCGCAGCGAGTGGCAATCGCCTGGCACCCGACACCGGCGTAGGGCCGGGTCAGCCGTGGTTTCTGCGCATTTCCCCAGCTAGTGTGGGTGACGCCCACGGCAGTCGTTCTGGCTTCACGGGTCGGGCTATGGGCGAGCCCGGCCGACAGGTATCCCCGACGAACCGACAAGGCGAAACTATGACTTCACATCCGACGATCGTTCTGGTGCATGGATTCTGGGGCGGGGCGGCCCATTGGGCCAAGGTCATCGTCGAGCTGCACAAGCGCGGCTACAGCAAACTGCGTGCGGTGGAGAACCCACTCACCTCACTCGCCGACGACGCCGCGCGCACCCGGCAGATGATCGACCAGGTCGACGGCCCGGTGCTGTTGGTCGGCCACTCCTATGGAGGTGCGGTGATCACCGAGGCGGGTGACCGGCCCAATGTGGTCGGCCTGGTCTACGTCGCGGCCTTCGCACCCGATGCCGGGGAGAGTCCCGGTCAGATCAGCGAACAGCTGCCGCCCGCCGCTTTCGACAACATCGCTCCCGACTCCGACGGCTATCTATGGATAGCGCAGGACAAGTTCCGTGAGAGCTTCGCGCAGGATCTGCCGGAGGACGAGGCTCTGGTCATGGCGGTCACCCAGAAGGCGCCGGTCGCCTCGACCTTCGGTGACGCCGTCACCGCTCCCGCGTGGAAGGTCAAACCCAGCTGGTACCAGGTGTCCACACAGGACCGCATGATCAACCCCGACAATGAGCGCCGCATGGCGCAGCGGATGAATCCGCGCGCCATCATCGAGCTCGACGCCGGGCACGCCTCGCTGGCCTCGCGTCCGGGCGACATCGTCGATCTCATCGAGACCGCGGTACGCGAACTCGCCGCCTCGCCCGCGTAACGGATCGAGGACCGAGCCTCGCGACGTGGTGTGCCGCGAGGCTCGGTCCTGACTGTCGGCTGATTGCCGGGACGCTGGACCTGTTGTGGCTGTTCGCGTCTGCGCAGGCGCCAGGCCCTGGACGCCGCGGGCTCGCGCGGCGCGCCGGCTCTTCCGCATCTGCCCGATGAGTTTGCCCGCTGCGCGGAGTCTTCACTGTGACACTTCCGCGGCGTGCGAAGCGGGAGCATCCGATGCCATGGACGATAGAGGGAGACCGGTGTGGGCAATCCGATTCGGCTGTACATGTCGATGTCGCTCGACGGATACATCGCCGGGCCCGACGATCGGCCCGGACAGGAGCTCGGGCGCAGGGGCGGGCGGCTGTTCAACTGGCTCGACGACCGCAATTCCGACGGTCCCAGCGGGCAGGTGTATCGCGAGGCGCTGGCGACCGGCGCGGTGATCTCCGGCCGACGGACCTTCGAACTGGCCGGGCGCTGGCAGGGCGACCATCACGACGGGGTACCGATCTTCGTCCTCACCCACCGGGCCGATGACGGGGACGCGCCGCCCGGCCACGCACGGTTCGTCACCGACGTCGAGGACTGTGCCCGCCGGGCTCGCGCGGCCGCCGGGGACCGGGCGGTCTTGGTTCACGGGGCGGGCGCGGCGCAAGCGCTCCTGAGAGCCGGGCACATCGACGAGATGGAGATCCATCTGGTTCCGGTGCTGCTCGGGGAGGGTCGAAGGCTGTTCGATCACCTCGGTGGCGACCACATCGAACTGGACCTCGTCCGGCGGCTCGACGACCGAGACGTCACGCACCTGCGATTCCGGGTACGCCGGCCCGAGGCGACCGCATGAAAACGCTCTTCGTCGCGTTCCGCGTCACCGACCTGAACCGCTCCCTGGATTTCTACGGCGCCCTCGGCTACGCGGAGCTGGGCCGGGTCGACCTGGGCGACGGCGACTGCCTCGCCATCCTGTCGTTCCCCGGCGAGCCGGCGGCTTCGCTCGAACTGGTCTACCGGCCCGGCGACGGACGCGTCGAGGTGGGCAACGGTGTCGACCATCTGGCCATCCAGGTGGATTCCATGACCGCCACCCTGGCGCGGCTGACCGACGCCGGCCTCAAGCCCGGACCCATCCAGCATCCTGGCGGTGCTCACGGCCCGATGACGTCATGGCTCACCGACCCGGACGGCTATCGCATCGAATTGGTCGAATGGCCGCCCGGCCACCCCGACGGCATCACCGCAGCGGACTTCTCCTGATCGGGGCGCTGCCCCTTCTGGCCACTCGGCCGCCGAACGCAGGCGCGGCGCCCAGGGAATCGACGTCTGGGCGCCCGGCCGATGCCTCGATAGCATTCCCGGATATAGCCAGGTCGGGTGAGCGAAAGAGACAACCATGCATCGAACAATCGCCGCCGTCGCCGTGACGGCAGCCGTCCTCGTCCCGGCTCAGCTGGCGAGCCCGAGCCTTGCCGCCGCCGAAGCCCAGCCGGTGAGCACCGGCTCCGCCGAGATTCCGCCCTCGTGTGTCGGCAAGGTCGATCCGATCGTGTTCTTCCTCCAGTCGCTGGCGGGCACCCAACCGAGGCACTGCCTCTGATCCGGCGGCGCGACACTCATCCGCCGGCCATCGCGACGTACCCGCCCCACCCCAGATACGCCGCGTTGACCGCCACGCCTGCGGCTGCCGCGGCCCGGCCGCCGGTGCCGCTGCGTAGCCGGTCCAGCCACAGCAGCAGATAGGCCGCGAGCATCGCCGCGGCAAGCCAACTGCCGGGGGTGCGGGTGGCCGGCACGATGATCATCGTGCCCAGGGTGACCTCGACGATGCCGGACACCGCGACGAGTTGTCTCGGCCACGGCAACCATGCGGGGACCAGGTTGGCGAAGTACGCGGGGGCCGAGAAGTGGGCGATGCCGCAGCCGATGAGGAACAGGCCGAGCAGAATCGCTGCGCTAGCGTGCATGGGGTGAGCATGGCGCCGGAGTGCCTGTGGCGGCTTGAACGAAACGATCGCCGCGTGCTGTTCGCCTGCGACGAATCGACGGCCGTTTTCGCCGATACCGGCAGCGCGGCGGTCGGTCGCCACGACC
>NZ_BAFY01000241.1 GCF_000308555.1 Nocardia cyriacigeorgica NBRC 100375
CCACCGTCAACGTCACCGCGGGCCACTGCAACCCCGACATCGGCAGCGCCGGTGGCGGTAACGCCGCCGCGGTGCACGAACTGCTGCCCGGCGACAAGCTCGGCGGCAAGCTCGGCACCTTCAGCAAGTCGGTGCTCGGCAACCAGGACTATTCCATCGTCCGCATCGCCGACCAGGCCCGGGATCGCTTCGCCAACAACGCTGTTCGCGTGCCCGGCGCGGCTCCGATCCTGGTCGACGGTGTCGCGACGCCCGTCGTCGGCGCGCCGGTCTGCAAGTCCGGTTCCCGCACCGGCTTCAGCTGCGGTGTGGTCAACGCCGTCGATCAGACCGTGCAGGTCGGCGACCGTCAGCTCACCCAGAGCTTCTCGGCCAATATCTGCGCCCTGCCCGGCGACAGCGGCGGCCCGATCGTGACCGGCCGTCTGGCCCTCGGCATTTCGAGCGCCTCCTCGGTGGCCGACTTCCCGGTCTGCGAGATCCCCAACCTGATCGGCGCCCTCACCGGCAACACCCCGCAGCTGTTCGCCCAGCCCGTCAGCGTGGTGCTCTCGGACAACCCGGGCCTGCGGATCCGCACCAACTAGGATCTGCGCTTCGGCAGAGACATCGAGAGGCCGGCAGCATTCGTGCTGCCGGCCTTTTTGCTTTGTGGGCGGCGTTCGCCGCTCGCGCCCGATGGATGACAGCCGCGCGGGCAGGGGCCGCTGTCGGCCGGGTGGTAACCACTGCGGCGTAAGGCATTCGAGGCGCCCGCCATCCAGACTGGGCGCGCCGCATCACGCACCCGGCGCTGCGCGCTCCTGCCACCTGGGCTGTCCGCTCATTCGGTTCCACTACTCATTGCCACCTGAACGCCACACAGCGCCGCGAACAAACGGCGGATGAACTCCGGGTTACCCCGAAGGCGTTCGAGCGCTCGATGAGCGCGGGCGAGGGATCGGCGAAGAGGTGTTGCCCAAGTCGACCTGATGGCGAGCTCGGGGCCCCGTGACAACGGGCCGATATCGCCTCGGCCGCCTGGGTCAGCAAGCGCCATGCGGGCCGGCGGATCGACGGAAACCCCGGAAACGCAAACCGGCCCGCCCCTTTTCGGGACGGGCCGGTTGTGTCGCAGCCAGGAAGGCCAGGCCGAACTACTTCGGCGCGTCAGGCTTGTCTGCCCACTGCGTGGTGCCTTCCGGCGCCTGGAGAACCGTGATGAGCTCGACTCCCGCAGCCACCAACGCGGGCCCGCCGACTGCAACGGTGCCGAGAATGCCACCGATACCGGCGCCGATCGGGATGCCGGCGAGGCACCCGACACCGAACAGCGGCATGCCGAACGCGCAGCCGACGACCGCACCGATCGCAGTTCCGACGAACCCGCCGATCGCGGTTCCGATGCCGAACTTGCTGGCGAAGTCGTTCATGGCCCGCTGGTTCTCCATCGGCGAAGCGATCGGCTTCACCCCGACAGGCTTGCTCAGGTCAACACCTTCCGGCTTTTCCGGAGTGACCTCGAGGACAGTGGCGTCCTTCTTCACCTCGGACGTGACCGGCACGTCGGTCCCGTTGATGTCGAACTCCAGCGGGAACGAGACAACTGTGTTGCCCTTGTCGTCCTTGATGTCGAGGACCTTGACCTTCGGGGCCTCCGCCTCAGAGCCGACTTCGGACGGCGCCGCGATGGGCTTGCCTTCCTTGGTGGCCATCTCCTTCTCGGTTAGCGAGAAGGTTCCTCCCTTGAGGGTGGCCACGACGGTCTTGTCGACCAGCTTGACGGAATAGCTGATGGGCTGTGCCGCCTCGGCTGCGGGTTCAGCGTGGGCCGTGCCGAACCCCATGGCCATCGCGCCGGTCACCATCGCGGCAACCGCGGTGGTCTTGCGGAGTTTCATTCAGTTTCCAATCCATCATCAGGTTGTCCGTGTGCCGTGGAAGCCTCACGAGCGAGCTCATTCATTCCGGTCGGCCGGACCGAAATCCCCTCCGAGCATTGTGAAGACAGGCACACAGAACAGAACGCCGTGAGCCTAGTCGAACGAAAGTCCAGATGCGAGATTCATTACGTGTAGTTACGAATTCGAACGGGTAAGCCTGTCCTTATCTCATACCCGGTTCTGCACGCCCTTTACGGTGTTGAACAGCTCAGGTCGCATACGGATCGAATCCACTTATGTGAGCTTGATCACAGCAGAATCGGCGGTCAACCCCCAGGAAGATGGGGCACCAGCCAACCGCAGATCCTACGCTGGACACCAGTTGTTACTGGCGGGTAACTTACTGGCAGTTAGGATACGAGCCAACCCGAGGCGCACAGCCTCGACAGCTCGTGTTGCCTCTATAGAAAGGTCGCGACATGAATGCCCTGACCGTGACGCTGGGCACCCTTGGAGCGGCGCTCAGCCTCCTTTGTTGGGTGTCGTTCCTGGGCGGCGCCGGAAACATCGTGCGGACGATCATGATCGGCCAGTCCGCGCCGGATCGGTGGCGGCCGTTCTTCCCGCGCTTCAAGCAGATGCTTGTGGAGTTCATCGCGCACACCCGCATGAACAAATTCCGCACCGTCGGCTGGGCGCACTGGCTGGTCATGATCGGCTTCCTCGCGGGCGCGCAGTTCTGGTTCATGGCCTACGGCCAGACCTTCAAACCGACCTGGTCGTGGCCGCTGATCGGTGAGACCTGGTGGTTCCACCTCGGCGACGAGATCCTCGGCGTCGGCACCGTCGTCGGCATCGTGGCGCTGATGATCATCCGTCAGCTGAACCACCCGCGGCTGCCCGAGAGGCTCTCGCGCTTCAGCGGCTCGAAATTCGGTCCTGCCTACTTCGTCGAGTGGGTCGTGCTGACCGAGGGCCTCGGCATGGTGCTGGTGAAGGCGGGCGTGCTGTCACTGCATGGTCACTCCAGCTGGACCGACCCGGTCACCGGCCAGATTGCCAAGATCATCCCGGCCAACGTCACGCTGATCTCGATCTTTGCCTTCATCAAGCTGATGTCCGGCATGGTCTGGCTCTTCTTCGTCGGTCGCAACATCACCTGGGGTGTGGCCTGGCACCGCTTCTCGGCCTTCCCGAACATCTACTTCAAGCGTGAAGACGACGGCGACGTCGCCCTCGGCGCCGCCAAGCCGATGATGTCCAACGGCAAGGCCCTGGACATGGAGAACGTCGACCCCGATACCGACACCCTCGGTGCCGGCCGGATCGAGGACTTCTCCTGGAAGGGCTGGCTGGACTTCACCACCTGCACCGAATGTGGTCGCTGCCAGTCGCAGTGCCCGGCTTGGAACACCGGTAAGCCGCTTTCGCCCAAGCTGCTGATCATGTCGCTGCGCGACCACGGCTACGCCAAGGCGCCGTACCTGCTGGCCGGTGGCCGCAAGGACATGGGCGGCGACGAGGTAGGCCTGGTCGACGCCGAGGGCAATGCGGACGAAGCCAAGCTGGCCAAGATCGCGGAGGCCGCCCGCGCCGAGGCCGAGCGCCCGCTGGTCGGCGGCGAGGACGTCAGCGGCATCATCGACCCCGAGGTGCTGTGGAGCTGCACCACCTGTGGTGCGTGTGTGGAGCAGTGCCCGGTGGACATCGAGCACGTCGACCACATCATCGATATGCGCCGCTACCAGGTGCTGATCGAATCGGAGTTCCCGTCCGAGCTCGCCGGTCTGTTCAAGAACCTGGAGAACAAGGGCAACCCGTGGGGCCAGAACGCCAAGGACCGGCTCAACTGGATCAACGAGCTGGACTTCGACATCCCGGTCTTCGGTAAGGACGCCGACAGCTTCGACGGCTACGAATACCTGTTCTGGGTCGGTTGCGCCGGCGCCTACGAGGACCGCGCCAAGAAGACCACCAAGGCGGTGGCCGAGCTGCTGGCGACGGCGGGCGTGAAGTTCATGGTGCTGGGTCAGGAGGAGACCTGCACCGGTGACTCGGCGCGCCGCGCGGGCAACGAATTCCTGTTCCAGCAGCTGGCCCAGCAGAACATCGAACTGCTGGACTCGGTGTTCGACGGTGTCGAGCAGAAAAAGAAGAAGATCGTCGTCACCTGTGCGCACTGCTTCAACGCGCTCAACAACGAGTACCCGCAAGTGGGTGGCACCTACGAGGTGGTGCACCACACGCAGCTGCTGAACCGGCTGGTGCGGCAAAAGCAGCTGGTGCCGGTGGCTTCGGTGTCGCAGAACGTCACCTACCACGACCCGTGCTATCTGGGCCGCCACAACAAGGTCTACAACGCTCCGCGTGAGCTGATGGAGGCCTCGGGCTCGAACCTGGTCGAGATGGCGCGTCACGGCGAGCGGTCCATGTGCTGTGGTGCCGGTGGTGCCCGCATGTGGATGGAAGAGCAGCTGGGCAAGCGCATCAATATCGACCGCGTGGACGAGGCGCTGACCACCAACCCGGCCAAGATCGCCACCGGCTGCCCGTTCTGCCGCGTGATGCTCACCGATGGTGTGACCGCGCGTCAGGAAGACGGCAAGGGTGAAGGTGTCGAGGTCGTCGACGTCGCTCAGCTGATGCTGGACGCCATCGAGCGGGTCGAACCGGCGAAGCTGACCGAGAACCTGACCGTCATCCAGGAGCCGAAGGCCGAACCCGAGCCGGAGCCCGAACCCGAGCCCGAACCGGTCGCCGAGGCCGCGCCCGCCGCGGCGAAGGCCGCTCCGACCGGCGGTGGCCTGGCCATGAAGGGCCCCGCCAAGGCTCCCGGTAAGGGTCTGGGCATGAAGGGCGCGGCCAAGGCGCCCGGTGCGAAGGCCGCGGCTCCGGCCGAGACCGAAGCCGCCGCTCCGGCTCCGGACAAGGGTCTCGGCATGAAGGGTGCGGCGAAGGCACCCGGCGGCAAGGGCCTGGCGATGAAGGGTGCCGCGAAGGCACCAGGCGCCAAGGCGGAAGCTCCGGCCGAGGCGGCGGCCGAGGCTCCGGAGGCTCCCCCGGTCAAGGGACTCGGCATGAAGGGCGCGGCGAAAGCGCCCGGCGGCAAGGGCCTGGCGATGAAGGGCGCCGCGAAGGCACCAGGCGCCAAGGCTGCGGCTCCGGCGGCCGAGGCTCCGGCGGCCGAATCCGCGGAGGCGAGCACCGAAGCGGCATCGGCTCCCACCGAGACCAAGCCGACCGTCGCGGCCAAGGGCCTGGCCATGAAGTCCGGCTTCAAGCGTCCGGGACCGAAGGCCCCCGGCGCGAAGGCTCCGGCGGCTGCTCCGGCGGAATCGGCTCCGGCCGACGAAGCTCCGGCGGAACCCGCGTCCGCGGAATCGGCTCCGGCGCAGGCTTCGACCGAATCGGCCTCGGCGCCTGCCGAATCCATGCCGACCGTCGCGGCCAAGGGCCTGGCCATGAAGTCCGGCTTCAAGCGCCCCGGACCGAAGGCCCCCGGCGCCAAGGCTCCCGCGCAATCGGCTCCGGCCGACGAGGCTCCGGCTTCGCCCGAATCGGCTTCGGCTCCAGCGGAATCCGCGTCTGTCCAGGCGGAAACGGCCTCGACGGCGGAAACCGCGGCCACCGCGACGGAATCCGCCGAGGCTCCCGCCAACGGCAACGGCGCAGCGGACGCCCCACTGCCCACCGCCAAGCCGGGCGGTCTCGGCTTCAAGTCCGGAGCGAAGGCACCGGGCCGGAAGAACTGACCGACCACAACTGAACAACCATGATTCGACCCGGGCCCCGCACAGCGGCCCGGGTCGAGTCGTCTCAGCGGCCCGCGAAATCCGCAGGGTCAGGGGCAACTGAACGATATGAGCACTGTCCTGATCGCCGGCGGCACTGGCGCGCTCGGCTAGCTGATCGTCGAGCGGCTGCGGCCGTCCGGGCACGAGATTCGTGTCCTGTCCCGGCGCCCGGGGCGGGGACCCGTGTGGGTGACCCGCGCAGCCTCACATCACCTGATGGCATATGCCCTCAGTTTGACTCCGTGCGAGAATTGCGGATAACTTCTCTCATGGGTGCCCGGGACGCGGGCGCTGCGGCGACTAGGCACAGCCCTCGGGAGTATGGATGGATTTCGACTGGTCGGAGGCCGATTCGGCCTTTCGGGACGAGGTGCGGGAGTTCCTGCGGGAGAAGTTGACGCCGGAGCTGCGGGCGGCGGGGCGTTTGGCAACGAGCGTTTATCCCGACCATGCGGCCAGCATGCGGTGGCAGCAGATTCTGCATGAGCGCGGCTGGGCGGCGCCCACCTGGCCGGTGGAGTACGGCGGCTGCGACTGGACGCTCACTCAGCACTACATCTTCAACCGGGAACTGGCGCTGGCCGGTGCGCCGCCGCTGTCGCCGATGGGCATCCGGATGGTGGCGCCGGGCATCATCGCCTTCGGGACGCCGGAGCAGAAGCAGTTCTTCCTCAACGGCATCCTCACCGGCGAGGTGTTCTTCTGCCAGGGCTACTCCGAACCCGAGGCCGGCTCCGACCTCGCGTCGCTGACCATGAGCGCGGTCGAGGACGGCGAGGACTTCATCTGCAACGGCAGCAAGATCTGGACCACCCACGCCACCGAGGCGAACTGGATCTTCTGCCTGGTCCGCACCTCGCGCACCGGCAAGAAGCAGCAGGGCATCACCTTCTTGCTGATCGATATGACCTCGCCGGGCATCGAGGTCAGGCCGCTGGTGATGACCTCGGGCGAGCAGGTCCAGAACCAGGTGTTCTTCGACAATGTGCGGGTGCCCAAGAGCAATGTGCTCGGCCGCGTCGACGAGGGCTGGTCGGTCGCCAAGTATGTGCTGGTGCACGAGCGCGGCGGCGCGGCCGCGCCTGCCCTGCAGGTCATGGCCAAGGATCTGGCGGAGGCCGCAGCCGAGCAGCCAGGCCCGGACGGGGAACCGCTGATCGACGATGCCGGATTTTCCGCGCGGCTGGCCGATGCCCGTATCCGCGCGGATGTGCTGGAGATTCTCGAGTACCGGACGATCTCGGCGCTGTCGCAGGGCCGAGACCCCGGCCCGGCCTCGTCTATGCTGAAAATCCTCGCCACCGAACTGAGCCAGCAGCTCACCGAACTGGCGTTGCTGGCGGCCGGACCGCGCGGACGGGCCTACCAGCCGCACGCCACCGAACCGGGTGGCCCGATTGCCGAGTTCACGCCACCGGCCGATGGATATCACAGTGGGCCGCGGTGGCAGGCCGTCGCGCCGCTGCGTTATTTCAACGACCGCGCCGGTTCGATCTACGCGGGCAGCAACGAAATTCAGCGGAACATTCTCGCCAAGGCAGCATTGGGGCTCTGATGGACTTCTCACTCACCGATGAACAGCAGTTGCTGCGCGATTCCGTCGCGGGGTTCCTGACCGCGCGGTACGAGCTGGAGAAAAGCCGCAGCGCGGCCAAATCCGTGGCCGGCTGGCAGCCCGAGATCTGGCGCGGTTTCGCCGAAGAGCTGGGCATTCTCGGCGCGACCTTGGCCGAGCGGGTCGACGGCATGGGCGGCGGTCCGACCGAATTGATGGTCATCGCCGAGGAATTGGGCCATGCCCTGGTGGTCGAGCCGTTCGTCGACACCGTGGTGGTCGGCGGCGGTTTGCTGTCGCGGGTGGGCGGCGAGCGGGCCGATGCGGTGCTGCGAGACATCGTCGCGGGCAGTGCGCGCATCGCCTTCGCGGCGCTCGAGCCATCGGCCGGGGAATCCGCGCACGACATCTCGCTCACCGCCCGCAGAGACGGTGACGAATGGGTGCTCGACGGTTCGAAGATCGTGGTCACCAGTGCCCCGCTGGCGACGCACCTGATCATCAGCGCTCGCACCAGCGGCGAACGGCGTGATCGGGACGGTGTGTCGCTGTTCCTCACCGAATTCGATGCGTCGGCGCCGTCGGTGGGACTCGAGGTGCACAGCTACCGCACCATCGACGACCGGCAGGCCGCCGACCTCACCTTTACCGGCTTCCGCCTGCCCGCGACGGCGCTGCTCGGCGCCGAGGGCGAGGCGACCGCGAACATCGAGGCGACGCTGGAGGAGGCGATCGCCGCGGTGGCCGCCGAATCGGTCGGATTGATGCGCAAGGTCGTCGCCGACACGGTCGAATACAGCAAACAACGTCAGCAGTTCGGGCAGCCGATCGGCCAGTTCCAGGTATTGCAGCACCGCATGGTGGATATGTACATGGAACTCGAACAGGCCACGGCCGCAGCCTATTTGGCCGCGTTCGCGCTGTCGTCCTCGCCGTCGGAGCGGGCGCGGGCGATTTCGGCGACGAAGGTCACCATTGCCCGCGCCGCGCGTTTCATCGGTCAGCAATCGGTGCAATTGCACGGCGCGATGGGCATGACCGAGGAACTCGCCATCGGGCACTATTTCAAGAGGCTCACCGCGATCGAGAACGAATTCGGTTCCAGCGCCTACCATCTGAACCGCTACGCCCGCCTGACCAGACCGTGAAAGTCCGCGCTGCCCGGAATCCGCCACCGGGCAGCGCGGCGGTCTAGCAGTCCTCGAATGCCGCTTTGACGTACCCAGCGGACTGATAGAGATAGTCGTAGGCCCAGCGCGCCGGAGAAAGCCGCGGTTTCGG
>NZ_BAFY01000240.1 GCF_000308555.1 Nocardia cyriacigeorgica NBRC 100375
CAACCGCCGGCTCCGGCCCCGCAGCAGCCTCCCGCGCAGACGCCGAAGCTACCCACCGACGGCCTGACCGACACGCTCGGCGAAACCGTCGAGGGTGTCGGCGGCACCGTGGGCACCGTCCTTCGCGCACCGGGCGAGATACTCGGCGGCTCCGGTGGCTGAACCGGTGCCGGCCGCGGCCTTCGACACGCTGCCCTGCGCCCGAGAGCTGTTCCGGGAACTGGATTCCGAAGCGCCCGTCGTGTATCTGATCCGGGGACGTTCCGGCACGGGCAAGTCGACGCTGCTCGAAGCGGCGCGAGCCAAGTTGCGCGAACGGGGCGTCACCGTCCTCGACACCCCCCGTGACCATGGTGCACAGCCCGGCGCGGCGCTGGTGGTCGACAACATCGACGCGCTCGAGCACGCCGAGCTCACCGCCCTGCGGGCCGCCATCGATGCCGGCGCGACCACCGTCGTCGCGGCGGGCCGGCCCCGCCATCACGATCCGCAGCTGCGCGCCTTGTACGACGCCGCACTGCGGCGCGGCCGAGTCGCCGAGTTGCGTCCACTCGGGGTTGCCGAGATCGCCCCGTTCGCAAGAGAACTCGGCCTATCGGTGCCGCGCGCGGTGGCCGCGCATATTCACAAGCAGACCGACGGCATCCGTGGTGGGGTGGTGGCAGCCTTGGCCGCGGCCAGTCACGGGCGCCTCGAAGCGGGCATCGACGCCGTCGACGCCGCGGTCGACGCCTGGGCCAGGACGGTTCTCACCGATATCGATCCGGCCCTGCTGGACACACTCGCCGTCGCCACCACCGGAAGCGGTTTGGACGCGAGCGAACTCACCGAGGTACTCGGTGTCGACGCCGAGACCGCCCGCGATCTGATCGACCGCGCCAGGGCCACCGCCCTGATCACCGACGCCGATCTGCTGCTGGCACCGGCCGTGCGGCCGCTGCGCGCACTGCTGGGCGAACGCCGCTTCTTGGCGATTCAGCGCGATCTGCTCACCGCCCGCCTGAACGCCGGGCTGCTGCGCGATCACACCGCCGTATTGCTCGCCGAATCCGGTGTGCGCGATGGCCGTCTCGCCGGATTCCTCTGCACCGCAGCCGAGAACAGCGGCAACGATGCCGTCCGCTACTACGCCGCCGCCGCGCAGGCCGGCGCCGATCGCGACGCCATCGCCGTGCGTTGGGCCCACGCCGCGGCCGCCGACGGCGATTACGACACCGCGCTGCGCCTGGCCGAGCCGCTGCTTGCCCGCGACGACGTCCCCGTCGCGAATCTCGCCGCCGCTGTGCGCCTGTGCGCCTGCATCCTGACTCGCCGCGGCCTGACCGACCGCGCCGCCCGCCTCTACGCCTGGCTCGGCCCCGAGCGGGTGGGCGCCGAATGGGCCGAAGCCGCCGCGATCGCCTATCTCGCCGGTGACGCCGACGCCGCGGCTGCCATGGCGGCGAGCGCAGGCCGGTGGCCCCCGACCGAGGCGACCACCCCCATCCGGCTGGTCGCCGAGGCCCTCGGCCATTCCCTGCACGGACGGGCGGGCGATACGGCCAACGCGATCGCCACCCTGACTCGTGCCACCCATACGGCCACCACGCGCTTCGCGCCCTGCACTCCCACCGCGGCCGCGATCCTGCTGTGCCTGAGCACCGGGGACCCGGCCCGCGCCGCCCAGACCCTGCGCCGGGCGAGCGCGACCGGCGCCCAGCTGCCGGTGCTCGCGGCCTGGACGGCCTTGGCCGGTGGCGACGAAACCGGCGCGGCCAACGCTCTCGCCACCGTCGATTCGGATGCCCTCGACGTCCGCGATGCGTTGCTCGGCCATGCCGCCGCCGTGGGTCTGGCCCGGCGCAGCGGTGATCAGGCCGCGCTCACCCACGCCTGGCAGGCGGCCCGGCCCCTGCTGGACGAGGTGGAGGCCGATCTGCTCACCCTGCTCCCGATCGGCGAACTGTGGCTGGCGAGCATCCGTTGCGACGACGAACGCCGGATGACCGCGCTCGTCGAGGGCGCCCGGACACTGCTCGACCGGCTCGGCCATCCACCGGCCTGGGCCAACCTGTTCCACTGGTACGGCGTGCAGGCCGCGATCGCCCGCGAGCGGCCCGACGAACTGCTGCCGCACGCCCACGCGCTCAAGGCCGCCGCCGAATCGGGCGACCGGCACGCGGCCGCCCTCGCCGACGCCGGCCGCACCTGGGTGCTGGTGCTGCGCGGTGAGGTGCACGCCGACCGGGTGGAGGCCGCGGTGGCCGAACTCGGTGCGATCGGGCTGAGCTGGGACGCGGCCCGCCTCGCCGGTGACGCCGCGCTGGCCGCCGCCGACGCGACCACGGCCACCTCCCTGCTCAAGCTCGCACGCACCGTCCGGGCCGACGCCCGGCCGACGACTCTCGCCCCGATCGCGCCCGCACGTCGCGCCACCACCCCCGACACCGGGGACGACGGGCTGCTCAGCGAGCGGGAGAGCGAAGTCGCCGAATTGGTGCTGCTCGGCCTGACCTATCGGGAGATCGGCGCCCGGCTCTACATCTCGGCCAAGACCGTCGAACACCATGTCGCCAGGATCCGGCGGCGCCTCGGCGCGGGTTCGCGCTCGGAGCTGCTGGCCATGCTGCGCGCGATGGGATACGGATCGTTGCTGGTCTGACACCCGGCGAGCCGTTAACAGCGGCAGAACCGAGATCGAAATTGTCGGCGGGAGGACGCAAACACTCGAACGCCGCGCGCACTGCGCCTAGGCTCGAACGGGGGTTCCAGATGACAGCCGAGATCGCGAACAACACGAATCGACCGAGACGCAACGGTTCACCACCGGGCACCGATCCACCGGCGGCGAAGGTGCCCGTCGTCACCGCGACACCCGCCGGCGCGAGCGCTGACTCCACCCCCATTCGCGCGCAGCCACCGGCCGGGCCCGGATCGGCCGAGCGTCGTGGCGAGGCCGAGCCGGGGCAGCGCCACCGATTCGAGTCCATGCCGTTCGCCAAGGCGATGTTGCGGGAGCTGAACCGCCGCGACGGCCCACCACCGGTCTACCTGGTTCGCGGCCGCGCCGGCACCGGGAAAACCGCACTGCTCGGCGCCGCCCGCGACCTATTGACCTCGCACAACGTCAAGGTGTTCGACGATCTGGCGACATTGCCGAAACGCGTGCTGGCCGGCACCGAGCACGAGACCGCGGCACGGCGGGCCGTCCTCGTCGACGACATCCACCTGCTCACCGCCGATGACATGCGGATGTTGAGCGCGGTGGTCGGCGCCCGTCGCCACACCGTCGTCGTCGCGGCCCAACCCCGTCCGCACGACCCCGGCCTGCGCGCCCTGACCGAAACGCTGGCCGGGCACGGCCGGGTGATCGAGCTGCGCACGCTCGGACTGCCGGAGCTGATGTCGTTCGCGCGGGAACTCGGTCTGCTCGTGCCGCGTCCGCTCGCCGAATACATCCACGCCTGCACCGGCGGTATTCGCGCGGGCATCGTCGCCGCGCTGCGCGCCGCCTGTGCGGCCCGCCGCGACGCAGCGGTGGCCGCGGTGGACCTCGCCGTCGCCGACTGGGCCGCGGACACGCTCGCGGGTCTGGCACCGGACCTGCTCGACACCCTGGTCGTCGCGAGCGCGGGCACCGGGCTCGACGCGAGCGAGCTGGCCGAGGTGTTCGACACCGATTTCGGCTCGGCCCAAGATCTCGTCGACCGGGCCAGGGCGACCGCACTGGTGACCGACGCCGATCTGCTGCTCGCGGCCGCCGTCGAACCGCTGCGAGCCCAGCTCGCCGTCCAGCGATTCGTCACGGTACAGCGACGATTGCTCGGCACCCGCCTCGACGAGGGCCTGCTGCGCCCGGATACCGCGCTGCTGTTCGCCGAGTCCGGGGTGCGCGACCCTCGATTGGCCGATTACCTCGTCGCGGCCGCTGATCGCACCGGCGGCGCCGACGCGGTACGCCTCTATTCGGCGGCCGTGACCAGTGGTGCCGATGCCGGCGCGATCGTCGACCGCCGGGCGCTGGCCGGCCACCACGCGCACACGAGCGCCCCCGCCGACCCGCCACCGCAACCGCGCCCCGTGCCGCCGACCCCGTTGACCGACCGTGAGCAGCAGGTCGCCGAGCTGCTGCTGCTCGGCCTCACCTACCGCGAGATCGGGTCCAGGCTCTACATCTCCGCCAAAACCGTCGAGCACCATGTGTCCCGGATCCGGCGCCGGATCGGTGCCGGGTCCCGAGCAGAGTTATTGTCGATGCTCAGCGCAATGGGACACGGGCCGCTACTGGTGTGGCCGTCGCGCGGAACGATCCGGATCGAGCAGGACGCCGAAGCGAGGACTTGAGGATGGCCACTGGGGTGGGCCTGCGTATCGCCGCCGAGGAGTGCACCGCGGCGATCGTGACCAACGACGGCGAGCCGGAGTACATCGTCCGTGAGCCGGTACTGCGCATGTCCGACGAGGGCGACGCCGAACTCGGCGGCACCGCGCCGGCCGGGCACACCCACACCATCACCGGATTCGCCGAAGCCGTCGGCGACCCGGCCGGGATCTCGGTCGACGACGGACCCGCCTACCGGGCCGAAGACCTGGTGGCCACCGCCCTGTTCTGCCTGATCAACCTCACCGCCGACCATTTGAACGGCGCCGCTGAGTTCTACGCCACCCATCCGGGCGACTGGCCGCAGCAGCAGGTCACGGCCCTGCGCGACGCCCTCGACTACCTCGGCTTGCGGTCGGTGGTGCTGGTCAGCGAGGCCGAGCTGCCCGCGGCGAGCGAACTGCCCGCCGACGCCGGTGCCGACACCCCGGCCCGGGTCTACGCCTACGGCGCGGCCGCCACGGCACTGACCGCGGTGCTGGCCACGCCGGCGGGCAACACCCCGCCCGATCCGGCGACGGCCGAGAACTCGACCCTCGACACCGATGTGATTCCCGCGGTACCGGCACCGCAGCCGACCGCACAGGCGTATTCGGCCGCGATCCCGATCGCCGAGCCGCCGGCCACCGAGATGGCGACCGAAATGGCGGCGGTGGCGCCCGAGGCCGCCCCCGCCGAACCGGCCGCGACATCCGAGAAACCGGCTACCAACAGCCGCACACCCGTGCTGATCGCGGTGGCGGCGCTGTTCGGTCTGATCCTCGGCGGCATCGGCGTCGCGGTGCTCTTCCGCGAGGACGACAGCACCCCCATTCCGCCGATGCGCGACGCCAAGTCCGAACAGGTGACGGTGAGCCCGACCCCGCACGCGCCGCCGCCCGGCCCGCTGCCGGTCGCGCCGCCGCCGACCACCGTCGCCCCGCCGGTCATCGAGGAGCCGCCGGTGACGGCCGAGCCGACGACTGAACCGGAGCCCGCGCCCGCGCCGCCGCCGAGCAACCCGCCGCCCCCGCCCACCTCGGAGCCGCCCACCAGCACCGGCAGCTCGTCGACCAGCCCCACCAGGCCGACGACGACCACCCGTCCGTTCCAGCCGATGCCGCAGCTCCCCCTGCCGCCCGCGCTGGAAATCCCCGGCACCCGCCGATAATCGCCACACGGGTGGCGACCGATGTGATGTGTGGCATAAAGTGATCCGCTGACCGGTCACAGCGGTATCCCCGCGCACCACCGGTTCATCGCTCCACGTAGGCTGTGCGCCAACGGATTCTGCCCGTGGCCACGGATTACCTGGCACATCTGTGCCGACGAAGGGACTTCATGCGCAAGTCGGTGGCGCGTCGCGCCGCGGTCAAAGCTGCCATCGCCTCGACCGTTCTCCTCGCCCCCATGTTCGGCACCAGCCCCGCCGTGGCCGAGGCCCCGCAGCTGAAACCCGGTGAGCTACCGGCCGAGCTGGTCCAGGCCATCTCGCGCGACCTGAAGATGACCCCCACCGAGTACCTCGACCGTTCGGCACGCGCCCAGCAGTTGAGCAGCTACGCCCGTGAATTCCGCGCCGAGCGGCCCGATGCGTTCGCCGGCGCCTGGATCGGCACCGACGGCAAGCCGGTCGTCGCCGTGACCTCGCCCGACGCCGCCAAGATCGCCGCCGCCGACGGCTACCAGACCCGCCTGGCCCCGGTCTCGGCGGACAACCTGGAAACCTCGCTGACCCAGCTGAATCAGTGGATCAGCACACTGCCGAACGAGCTGTCCAGCGCGATCAACTCGGTGGCCATCGACTTCCTCAACAGCCAGCTCGTTCTGAGCGTCGCCAACACCCCGGTCGGCCACATGCTGAACCTGCCGACGCTGATCGCCAACGTCAAGGTCATCCTCTCGCCGGGTGGCGGCGGCCCGGTCGAGCGTCGCCCGATGGGCGGCGACACCTACATCAGCGCGCCCGGCTCGCTGAAGGACACCGCGCTGCGCGGAGTCGACGTGTGCTCGTTCGGCTTCAACAGCGTCGACGCCGCCGGTAACGCGCTCAATATCAGTGCCGGACACTGCAATCCGAATCTGGGCAAGGGCGACCAGCAGGCCGGGGTCTACATGCCCGATGTGCGCGACATTCCGGCCAGCCCGGAACTCGGCACCTTCGTCCGGGCCAACCTCGGTGGCCAGAGCGGCCTCGACTACTCGGTCATCAAGCTGAACGACCGCGCGGTGCGGGCCGGCATGGATCAGCCGTCGGTGCGCGGCGCCAACGGCACCACGCTGACCGTCACCGGTATCGCCGACCCGGTGATCGGCGCCCCTGTCTGCAAGTCGGGCCAGTCGTCCACCTTCACCTGCGGCTTCGTGGTGGCCGACCGAGTCGAGACCCAGCTGTTCACCGCCGACGGCGAATCCAAGACCGTGCGCGGCTTCGCCAGCACCGCGTGCACCCTCGGCGGCGACAGCGGCGGCGCGATCGTCTCGGGCACCCTCGCCCTTGGTATCACCAGCGGCTCCAATGCCGCGGAGGCGCCGAGCTGCGACGAAGCCAATATCGCGTTGGCCCAGTACGGCGGCACCGCCACCCTCGGCATCCCGATCCGGCCGATCCTCGCCGACATCAACGCCTCCGCCGGCGGTGGGCTCGGCAGCGGCATCACCGTGCGCACCCGCCCGAACGCGGGCTGAGCCGCGAGGCTTTTCCGGCCAACGGCTCCGGGCCGTCCGAACGCTGCGAACCAGCGTGCGGGCGGCCCGGATCGCGTTGTGGGCCGCGGTGACGGCGGTATTCGTGGCGGTCGACAAGGTCATCCGCCCAAGATCGGTGGCGACCTACAAACCCTGCGGCCCAGTGGGCATCGCACCCCGCCTGATCTGTCCGGATTCGAGCAAACCGGTCGGCCGAACAAGTGGGCATCGCGCGCGGGACCCCATATAGTCTGGTCATGCTCCTGCCACGCATAGGTCATTTCCGGTCGCACCGGACCGCTCCGCATCGGACTGGGATGCGAAAAGCCGCGATCGCCGCCTCGGCCGCGATCCTGCTGTTCGGCCCCACCGCGGCGGTCGCGTCAGCCCAGCCCGACACCGATCCCGGGCTGCCCGCCGAACTCGTCACCGCGGTCTCCCGCGACCTGAAGATCTCGGCCGACGAATACCTGCGCCGCGCCGACCTCGCCCAGCAGGTCGCCGCCTTCGCGACCACCGCGCAGCGGCAGTTCCCGCAGGTGTTCGGCGGCGCGTGGCTCGACGACGCCGGTAAGGCCGTCGTCGCCCTCGCGCCGGGCGCAGGCATCGACGAGGCCCGCGCCGCCGCCGAATCCGCCGGATTCGAGGTGCGCAACGTCGCCAAGAGCCAGTCCGCGCTGCGTGGTGAGAAGAGCGCGTTCGAACGCTGGCTCGACGAGCAGCCGGAACCGGTGGCCTCGCTGGTGCGCGGCGTCGTCATCGACACCGTCAACAACAGCATCGCGGTGCGGGTGGACAAGCCCGGCCTGCCGATGCCGAGCTTCGTCGACCCGGCCCGCGTCATCGTGATGGCCCCGCCGGTCGCCGGTGAGGCGCTGCCGTCGGCCGACCCGATCGCCGAGGTCACCGGCGCTTCGCTGGCCGGCGGCGACGGCTACGCCTCGGTCGCCGGGCGCACCTCGCTGCGCTGCTCCTTCGGCTTCAACGGCGTCGACCGTGACGGCG
>NZ_BAFY01000239.1 GCF_000308555.1 Nocardia cyriacigeorgica NBRC 100375
TTCTTCATCGGCGGGGTGTACCCGTGCGATCTCTACGACGTGGAGAACATGTGGCAGCTCTCCCAGAGCAACCCATGGCTGACGATCGTTCCGGTGTGCGAGCAGAAGACCAACCCGTGGTGGTATCCGCATCCGGCCGCCGACGCGCCGTACGGCATGCACCGGCGCCTGGTCGGTAATCTCGGTGCGGTGGTCGCCAGCTTCGGGTCGTGGTCGGATCGCCAGATCCAGATCGCCGGCTCGGCGAAGATGATCGCCGACACCCGGCGCGCGCTGCTGGCAGTGGGCACACCGGAGTCGATCATCAGTTCCGATCCCGTCTGAGAGTAGGTATGGACATCGATCCGCATGCGCCACGCAACGGCGCGATTCCGGAAGCGCCCGTGTGGAAGTCGACCGTCGTCGGCCATCATCGGCTGCGCCATGATCTCGCGGTGATCCGGCTGATCGGCGAGTTCGTGCCGTTCACCGCCGGGCAATCGGTGGAGGTGCGGGTACCGCAGTTCCCCGGTCTGCGGCGCAGGCTGTCGCCCGCCCTGCCGCCCTCACTGGACGGCAAGCTCGAGTTCCATGTGCGCACGGTGCCCGGCGGCTGGTGCAGCGGCGGGATCGTGGCCGACACCGCGGCCGGTGACGAGTGGACGATCGGCGCTCCCGCGGGCACCTTCTTCGTCGACCCCGAGGGCGATGAGGTCGTGATGATCGCGGGCGGTACGGGTTTGGCGCCGATGCGGTCGCAGATCCTGGAACTGGCCCGGCGCGAGGTGCAGCCGCCGACCTACCTGTTCGTCGGCGGTGCGTCGCCGCGGGATCTGTACGCGGCCGACATGCTGACGCTGCTGGCCGAGGAATTGCCGTGGCTGACAGTGGTTCCGGTGGTGGAGAGCCCGGACGACCCCGCTCTACCGGACGAATGGCACGAGCGTTCCCGGGTGGATATCGGCTTCGCGCCCGATGAGATGTTGTACGGGACGCTGGCGGAGGTGGTCGGCTCGCACGGTGCGTTCGACCGTCACCAGGTGCTGGTGTGCGGCTCGCCCGCGATGACCCGCGCGACCGTGCAGCGGCTGCTGGAGACGGGGACGCCCGCGGAGCGAATCCAGTATGAGGGCGGCTGATCCCGGAATCTATTCAGCGCGGTTCAGAAGAGGGGATCGTGCCGAATGTTCATGGCACGGGTTCCGGTGGCCATCAACCGGAACTTCGTGGTCTGCACCATCGAGGGGGAGCCGACGATCTGCACATCGCGGTCGGCCCATGCGCCGTAGCCGGCGACGATCTTTCCGATCTGCCCGGTCACCCGTGGTTCGAGGCCGGGCCAGGTTCTTTGCGATTCGCCGGAATCGTAGTACCACCACGGGTTCTCGTCGCGTTCGGTCACCGGCGTGACGGTGAGCCATTTGTTGGCGACCGCGAGCCCGCTCAGCGTCTCCAAGTCGTAGAGATCGCACGGATGATGGCCGCCGACGAACAGGTGCACCTTGGGATTGATGCGTCGCTGCGCCATTGCCATCAGCTGGGCCCGTAGCGGCGCGATGCCGGTGCCGCAGCCGATCATCAGCAATTTCCGTTTCACATTGCGCGGAATTCCCAGCCCGCCCAGCGGGGAGCCGAGCAGCCACTGATCGCCGACCACGGTGTTGCCGACCATCGCCGGGCTGACCCACCCGCCGAGGACCGAGCGAATATGGAATTCGATTTCGCCGTCGGCGTTCGCCGGGACCGCGGGTGACATATAGCGCCACATCCGTGGCCGCGACGGAATCTGCACGCTCAGGTATTGGCCGGCCGCGTATTGCATCGGCTGATCCAATTGCAGGCGGATCACCGCCAGATTGCGCAGTACCTCGCGACGTTCGACGACCGTGCCGGTCCAGACCGGCGGCGTGCTCTCCTGTTCGGCGGCGCCGATCATGGTCTCCGAGATCAGGGCCAAGCCGTCGGTCCAGGCGCGTTCCACCTCGTCGGTCCACATCTCCGAACCGGCGAAGCGGCGCATGGCCGTCTTGAGCGATTCCGCTACCGCCGTGTAGTGGGCACGCTGGACCCCGTACTTGCGGTGATCGCGGCCGAGCTGAGCGAGAAAGGGCAGCAACTTTTCCGGCTCCTCCAGCCGGTCCAGCGCGTATCCGATGGCCTTGACGAGCCGATCACGCTGTGCGTCCATCGCCGCGGGAAAATAGTCACGAACAGCCGGATATTCGGTGAACAAGATCGCGTAGAACGACTTGGACAACCGCTCCGCCCCACCCTCTTCCGCGGCAACCGCTTTGAACGTCGTTCTGATCAATGCGACGGACCGCGAATCCATGTGTGCCACAACCCCATTTCGCATTCGAGCACTATCCGTGCCGGCGAGTGAGGTGCTGCGGGACACTCGTCAGCAGCCGTGGATTGGAGTGTATGCGAGGTTTGCCGACAGCGGAATGGACGGACGAAACATCCCACGTGCAATTCCGGAAAAACAAGGATATGGCGTACGAATTCGACGCGAAACCAACTGTAAGACCGGATATACCAGGTGAAATCCGTCACTCGACCACTCAATATGCAAGCTTCACAATGAAGTTCGCATCCGGCAGCGACCCCTCGGCAAATCCGAAACGATCATGGACGCGGCTCGGGCCCGGACTCGGTTCGCTACCTGAACCGGGTCCGGGCCCGAGAACTCATCCGGCGAACGGCTACCGGCGATGGCGCGGCTGCCACACCACCAGCGCGGTGCTGCGCTGCGGCGGGGTCAGATCCGCGCGGTAACTCGCCCGCGCGCGTTCCAGTTCCGCACTCAGCTCGGCGACGCGCTGCTGCAACTGTTCGACCTGATTGGTGAGTTCGATGATGCGTTTGATGCCCGCCAGGTTGACGCCCTCGTCCTGGGACAGCCGCTGCACCTCGCGCAACAGCTCCACGTCCCTGGCCGAATAGCGCCGCCCGCCGCCCGAAGTGCGTTGTGGCGTCACCAGCCCCAGCCGGTCATACGTGCGCAGCGTCTGCGCGTGCATACCGGCCAATTGGGCCGCCACCGAGATCATGAAGTACTCGGCTCGCGACGGCCCATTGGAGGACCGGCCCGACGGCCCGCCTGACGCCTGCTTCGGATCTCCGGACATCACGCACCTGCCCATCCTGCTCGCGGATCGAAACCGCTGGCCTTCTCCGCCTCCTGCAGCGCCCGCAGCGCCTCGGTGGCGTTGTCATCCAGTTTCTGCGGCACCGCGACCTTGACGGTGACCAGCAGGTCACCGGCTCCGCCGCCGCGCTTGGGCACACCGCGACCGCGCACCCGCAGGATGCGGCCGTCGGCGGTGCCCGGTGGCACCTTCACCCCGACCCGGCCCTCCAGCGTCGGCACCGACACCGTGGTGCCAAGAACCAGCTCGCTGTAGCTGACCGGCAGCACCAGGGTCAGGTCGTCGCCGCTGCGGCCGAAGACCCGGTCCTGGCTGACGTGCACGGTCACATACAGATCGCCCGAGGGCGCACCGCGCAGCCCCGCCTCGCCCTGTCCGGCCAGCCGGATCCGCTGCCCGTCCGCGACCCCAGGAGGGATGCGGACGGTGATGGTGCGGGTCCGGTTCTGGATACCGCTGCCATGGCAGTCCACGCACGGATCGTCGATGATCGAGCCGGTACCGCGGCAGTCGTCGCACGGTTCACTGAACCCGAACGCGCCCTGGTTACGGCTGATCACGCCGGTGCCGTTGCAGTGCGGGCAGACCCGAGGACTGGTGCCGGGCTTGGCGCCGCTGCCGTGACAGGTGGTGCACGGCGACGGACTCGTCATCCGCAGCGGGACGGTGGCGCCCTGCGCGGCCTCGCGGAAACCGAGGGTCGTCTCCGTCTCCACATCGGAACCGCGCCGGGGCCGGCTCGCCGATCGCGTGCCACCCCGGTTGAACAAACCGCCGAACAGATCGCCGAGGCCTCCGTCGGCGCCGGTGGCACCGGCGCCGAAGATGTCGCCGAGGTTGAACTCCTGCGAGAATCCGCCACCGGCGCCGCCGGGGGTGAATCCACCGCGCGGATAACCACCGCCGGCGAACAGCTTGCGCGTGTCGTCGTACTCCTTGCGCTTGACCGGATCCGACAGCACGGCATGCGCCTCGCTGACGGCCTTGAACTTCTCCTCGGCCTTGGTGTCGCCGGGATTGGCATCCGGGTGCAGGTCACGCGCGAGCTTGCGGTAGGCCTTTTTGATCTCGTCCTGCGAGGCGCCGGAGGAGACGCCCAGCTCCTTGTAGAAGTCCTTTTCGATCCACTCCCGTTGGCTCACCGGGCATCTCCTCCTTTCGTTCCTCTTGTACGGTGCGGCTCGGCCGCGCTCTTATCCTTCGTTCGTGCCGGCATCAGCATCCGATGCCTCGGCCTCGTCCGGTGCGGGCGCTTCGCCCTGGTCGGCGGGAGCGGTGGTGGGCACATCGCCCACGCCGTCGGTTACCCCCACCAGCGCGTGCCGAAGCACCCGGTCACCGAACCGATAACCCTTGCGCATCACGAGGCCGATCACCGGATCGTGTCCGGAACCCTCGTGCTGCACCGCCTCGTGCAGAGTCGGGTCGAAAGGCTCACCCTCCGAACCGAATTCCTCGAGACCCTGTTTGCGTAGTGCGTCGCTCAGCTTGTCGGCCACCGACTTCAGCGGACCCGATTCCAGGTCGCCGTGCGCCCTTGCGCGATCGAGATCATCGAGCACGCCCAGCAATTCGGTGACCACGCCCGCCTTGGCCGCATCGACCGCGGCCTTGCGGTCGCGTTCGACCCGGCGCCGGTAGTTGGCGTACTCCGCGGTCAGACGCTGCAGGTCGGCGGTGCGCTCGGCGAGCTCGACCGCGGCGTCGGACACGGGCGCCTCGGCGACATCGACGTCCGCGGCGTCCGGCTCCGCCGGGGCGGAACCATTGCCCGCCCCGGCCGCCTCCCGCACCTCACCGGTGTCGGGATCGATCTTGCGCTTGTCGACGAAGCTGATCGGCTCCTCGGAGTTCCCAGCGTTCGCGTTCGTCACTTCTTCTCCGTGTCGACGGGCTCGTCAACGACCTCGGCATCGACGACCTGATCGTCGTCGGCCGACGCGGAGGCGCCGTTGCCGGACGCAGCGGCGTCGGCGGCAGACGATTCGTAGATCGCCTGGCCCAGCGCCTGCGACTCGGTGGCCAGCTTCTCCACGGCCGACTTGACCGCGGCGATGTCGGTGCCCTTGAGCGCCTCGTTCGCCTCGGCGATGGCCGCCTCGACCTTCTCCTTGACGTCGGCGGGCACCTTGTCCTCGTTGTCCTTGATGAACTTCCCGGTCTGGTGCACCAGCGACTCGGCCTGGTTGCGGGTCTCGGCCTCCTCGCGGCGGGCCTTGTCCTCGGCGGCGTGCGCCTCGGCGTCCTTGATCATCCGGTCGATCTCTTCCTTGGACAGGCCGGAGCCGTCCTGGATCTTGATCGTGTTCTCCTTGCCGGTGCCCTTGTCCTTGGCGGTGACGTGGACGATGCCGTTGGCGTCGATGTCGAAGGTGACCTCGATCTGCGGCACGCCGCGCGGGGCCGGCGGGATACCGGTCAGCTCGAAGGAGCCGAGCAGCTTGTTGTGCGAGGCGATCTCGCGCTCACCCTGGAACACCTGGATCTGCACCGACGGCTGGTTGTCGTCGGCGGTGGTGAAGGTTTCCGAACGCTTGGTCGGGATGGTGGTGTTGCGCTCGATGAGCTTGGTCATCACGCCACCCTTGGTCTCGATACCCAGCGACAGCGGGGTGACATCGAGCAGCAGGACGTCCTTGACCTCACCCTTGAGCACACCGGCCTGCAGGGCGGCGCCGACGGCGACGACCTCGTCCGGGTTGACGCCCTTGTTGGGCTCCTTGCCACCGGTCAGTTCCTTGACCAGCTCGGAGACCGCGGGCATACGGGTGGAGCCACCGACCAGCACGACGTGGTCGATATCGGAGACCTTGATGCCGGCGTCCTTGATCACGGACTGGAACGGCGCGCGAGTGCGGTCGAGCAGGTCCGAGGTGATCTTCTGGAATTCGGCACGGGTCAGCTGCTCGTCGAGGAACAGCGGGTTCTTGTCCGCGTCGACGGTGATGTAGGGCAGGTTGATCGAGGTCGACTGCGAGGACGACAGCTCGATCTTGGCCTTCTCGGCGGCCTCACGCAGCCGCTGCATGGCCATCTTGTCCTTGGTCAGATCGATGCCCGAGGTGCCCTTGAACTTGTCGACCAGCCACTTGACGATGCGCTCGTCCCAGTCGTCACCACCGAGGTGGTTGTCACCGGAGGTGGCGCGGACCTCGACGACGCCCTCGCCGATTTCCAGCAGCGAGACGTCGAAGGTGCCGCCACCGAGGTCGAAGACCAGGATGGTCTGTTCCTTGTCGCCCTTGTCCAGGCCGTAGGCCAGCGCGGCCGCGGTGGGCTCGTTGACGATGCGGAGCACGTTCATGCCCGCGATCTGGCCGGCTTCCTTGGTGGCCTGACGCTGGGCGTCCTCGAAGTAGGCGGGGACGGTGATGACCGCGTCGGTGATCTCCTCACCGAGGTAGGCCTCGGCGTCACGCTTCAGCTTCATCAGCACGCGCGCGCTGATTTCCTGCGGGGTGTACTTCTTGTCGTCGATGCCAACGGTCCAGTCGGTGCCGATGTGGCGCTTGACAGAACGGATGGTGCGGTCGACGTTGGTCACTGCCTGGTTCTTCGCCGGCTGGCCCACCAGCACTTCGCCGTTCTTGGCGAACGCGACGACCGACGGCGTGGTGCGCGAACCCTCCGAGTTGGCGACGACGACCGGCTCACCACCTTCGAGAACGGCGACGACCGAGTTCGTGGTCCCGAGGTCGATTCCGACCGCACGAGCCATTGTTTCCTCCTATTTTTCGATGCCTGTGTGGTGTCGGGGCTATCAGCCCATGCAGGCGCTGTACCGCGCCATGGACCAGCCCCTGACACTGCACGGAGCACGGTCCCAGCAATACTGAGCGTGGTCGGCTCAATCCTGCCCGCCGCCACACCGGGCGTCAAGTCAAACTTGAGTCACACACACTCAACGTTGCTCGATCAGCTCAACCAGCGGTGGTCGGGCTCTATTCCCGGCGAGCGAAGAATTTTTCCGGACCCACCACCGCGCCCCGTCATCTTCCTCCGCACACCGACAGCCGTTCGGCATTGCCGCCCTGGTCGCCGAGCCGGGGCGACCCGCGCGTGGTTCAGTCCGGCCGCGCGTCCCGCGCACTCGCTCTCAATACGGCTGACCCGCCACGCCATAGCGGGGTGCGCAAGAGCCCAGCTCATGCCGCCGGACTGACAGTCACCTCCACATGCGGAACGCTCACCGATCGCCGGCCCGCACCTCCTCGGCGATGTCATCGTCGAGCGTGACCCGCACCAGCGCGGCGGCCAAGTCCGCGACCTGACCGGGCGGCGCCAGCTCGGCCAGCCGGTCGGGGTCGGTGGGCAGGTCGACGCGTTCGGCGCCGTGCAATGCGCGCTCGTCGAAATGCGGGCGCACCCAGGTCCACACGTCCTGCACTTCACGCAGGAAGATGTCGGCGCCGACCGGGCCGATGCCCTTGAACTGCTGGAGCAGTTCGGCGGCGCGGGTGGGATCACGGTCGGCCTCGTCGGCGAGTTTGCGCAGGTCGCCGTCGTAGCGGTCCAGGATGGTCGCGGCCATCGCACCCAAGCGGGAGGCAGTGGATTCGTCGTATCGGCGGTAGTGGGCCCGGCCGAGCGCGTCCACCAGTTCCTGCCAATCGGCATCGGCGACGCGCTGCGGCGTGCGATATCCGCTATCGATGAGCTCGTTGGCCGCGTCCACCGCGAGGTCCGCCGAGATGCGCGTACTGAGCAGCTCCGACAGCATCAGTAGCTGGAACAGCGGGGCCGGTTTGTCGGCCAACTGGATGCCCGCCGCGGCGGCGTACCCGGTACCCGCCCGGTCCAGCAACGCGTGCACCACATCTCGCTGTCCCATCCCTTTCCAGTGTGCAGCCGGGCCAGGCCGGACGCACGGATCGGCTCAAATCCGTGGCGTGAGCTGGGCGAGAACGCCTTCGGCACTGCGCGCCGCGGTCCGGCAGGCGGTGGCGGTGAACTGATCGGCCAGGGGGTGCTGGGCGCGCGCACGCCACTTACGCGCGGCGGCGACGGCTTCGGCGCGCTGGGTCGCGGCATCGGTTTCCGCCGGTACGCCGAGCCGCAGATGGGTGGCAACACCGGAGCCGCCGATGAGCCTGATCAGTTCGGCCAGCTCGGTTTCGGGCAGGCCGGGCTCCTCGGTGCGCAAGCGGCCGAGCAGACGCAGTTCGGTGAATCCGTGATTGTCGGCGAGCAGCGTACGCACCTGCGGCAGCAGCGAATCGGCGGCGGTACCGGGATAGGCGGTGAGCACCCGGTCGAGGGCGCTGAGGGCGGAATGAGCTTTGAGTTGATCGGCGCGCTGGCCGAACTGCACATCGAGCACCGAGCGCAGTTCGTTCACACCACTGCGTTCGGTTAGTTCGGCGGCCAGCGTCGTCGAATCGCGCGCGCCCAGACGCACCAGCGTGATGGCCAGCCTGATGCCGAACAGCCCGAAACGATCAGCGAGCTGGGCGCGCAACTGCGGGGCGACCGGCAGCGGTAGATCGGGGCGGGCGAAGCGGTCGGCGGACAGCAGCGCGGCCGACAGCTCCTCCATGGGGACACTCGCCAACGTCTCGAACGCGGCGAACTCCTGCTGGCGCAACGTGGCGGCCGCGAATGCCAGTAGTCCCGCCACCGGGATCACCGCCTGGCACAGTCCGGTCCGTTCCAGCTCGGCAGCGAAACCGGTGGCCACCTCGCGCGCCGAATGCAGGGCGTCGATGCGGCCGGCACCGATCTCGTCGGCACGCGAGACCACCCCGATCACGCCGAGCGGGCCCGAGCCGCCTCCGGCCGTGCCGACCCGCTCCAGGAACCGGACGTCGGCGTCGTCGAGCCTGCGCAACAGGTAGACGACCGCGTCGGCGCCGGGGATACTCGCATCCTCCGGCGTCAGCAACCGGGCCGTGCGGGCCGACACTTCACGCGACAGCGACGACGTTCCGGGCGTGTCGATGATCGTGGTGGCGGCCAGGGTCGCGGCAGGCCACTCCACCTCCAGATGGTCCACCTCGCGCGGGCCGGGCGCGCCCCAGTTCAGGCCGTCGAGATCGAAGGTCAGCCCGTGCGCGCCGGCACCGCGGCGCACCACCACGTTCGCCGCCCGGCCGTCGGCGGAGTAGGCGGTGACCGCGGGCGTCGGCCCGTTGCGATACCACGTCACCACCCGCGTGCACTCGGTGGCGTCGGTGGGCGCGATCTGCTGACCGACCAGCGAATTCAGCAGCGTGGACTTGCCCGCTTTGAGCGAGCCGGCCAGCGCGACCCGCAACGGCTGGTCGAGCCTGCGCGCACAATCGGCGAGCAGCCCACGCGCCCGCGGCACCTCCGCCAGTTCCCTGCGCGCTGCCGCTATCAGGCCGCGGGCCTGCGTCACGATTCCCGGCTCGGTCTCGAGCTCCGCTCTCACGCGGTCACCGTACCGGGCTGATATCCGGCGCCGCCGCCGATCCCGTCTCGGTAGACCGCACCGCCGGTGGACGCATGGCGTCGGCATGGTTGCGCAGCGCGGCCACCGCGCGCAGCTGACGTTCCAGCTCCGCGCAACGTTCGGCGCGGCGAGCCGACTCCATGGTCGCGGCCTCCTGCGCGGCGCGCAGCGAATCATCGATAGAGCGCAGACTGCGCTGCGCGACGCCGGTGTAATGGTCACGCAGCGCTCGGTGGATGCGGTGCAGACGGTCCTTGGATTCCTTGCCCGCCTGGAACGCCACATCGTCGACATAGCGGCGAACCGCGACCTTCGCCTCGTTACGTCGCTTGGCCAGGCGGGCCTGCGCGTCGTCGCGGAACGCTTTGCCGCCCACCAGCACACCCGCGCCGAGCGAGATCGGATTGAGCAGCGCCAGACCGGCGAACGTGCTGGCGAGACCGACCATCAGCACACCACCGTACGAACCGCGCATACCGACCAGCAGCTTGCTGCCCATCCCGATATCGGGTTCCAGATCCGCGAGAGTTACTGCCGCCGAACGGGATTGATCGTCCTGCTCGCCTGGACGCACATCCGGCAGATCGACCGCGCCGAGTTCGCTGAAATGCTCGGCCACCCGCTCACTGAGCCGCTCCGCGCGCGCACCCGTCCACAGCAGGTTGTCGCCGAGGGCCGAATCTACTGTGCCGGTGAGCCATTCCTCGATCCGCGACCAGTGGCGGCCGGGGTCGTGGTCGTCGATCCACTCCTCGGCCTCGCGGGCGATGGTGCGCAGGCGGTCGCGCAGGTCGTGATCGACGTCGCCGGCCAGGTCGGTGATCCCGTCGGCGAGGGTCTGCTGCCAGGCCGCGGTGCGGCGATGCAGTTCCTCGGCGGCCGCCTTCGCCTCTTGCAACTCCGCGACCGCCGCCGCACCCTGCCGTGGATCGCGTAGTGCCACGAGCTCGCTGCCAAGAGCGAGCGCAAGATGCTCGGCCACCGAGTGGATATCGCGGGACACCGCGATCCGGGTGGCCCGCTGATCGCGCGCCACCACCTGTTCGCGCAGGAACTGGAACAGCACGCCGAAACCGGATTCGGCGCCGAGCTGCTTGTCCTGCAACCGCAGCGCATGCGAGCGCAACAGCGACGACACCGCGATGATCGGTACCGGCAGCTCCGCGCGGTCCAGATGAGCCCTGTCGGCCGCGGCCACCTGACGCCAATGCGGATAAAGGTCGATCTTGGTGAGTACCAGGGCAACCGCCGGGCAGAGCTGGCGGACCTGCCGCAGGAACGCCAGCTCGGGTTCGGTGAGTTCGGTGGAGGCATCCGAGAGCACCAGCACGGCGTCGGAGGCGGGTGCCATGCCGAGAATGGTGGCGGTGCAGTTGTTTCCCTGCCCGATGCCGGGGGTGTCGACGAGGACGATGCCGTCGGCCAGCAGCTGATTGGGCGCGGTGATCTCCAAGCGGGTGGCTCGGCGATCGGCCACCACCGGAGTGCGGGTGGCGGCGGCGATGTCGTCGACGTGCACGCGCTCCTCATGGGTCCGGTCGGCGCCGGTGAACACCAGGTGGGCATCGGGCGCGGGCCCATGCGACAGCACTGTCGGGATCGTGGTGGTCGCGTCGTCGCCGACCGGGCACAGATCGCTGTTCAACAGTGCGTTGACGAACCGGCTCTTGCCCTGATCGCGCTGCCCCGCGATCACGATCCGCCGCCGCGGATCGCGGACCCGGTCGGCCGCCGTTTCCAGGCGGGCGACCAGATCACCGCGATCCGCGGCACGGGCGGCGGCAATGGTCTCACCGAGCACCGAGAGCAGCGATGCCGCAGGCGGTGTTGTGGTGGCCGGTACAACCATCTCGGTTGTTCTCCTTCTCGGTGCGACCGTTCGTGTCAGAGCAGGGTGTCGTCGGTGTCGACAGTGGGCGAGGTGACCGCGGCGCCGGTATCGGCGAAGAGGCCGGACTCACCCGAACCGCTGAGGCCGCCGTCGAGGCCGGAACCGAAGGCACTGGAGACGTCGACGGTGGACCAGGTGCTCGCCGTGGAATCGATGCCGGAGCTCGCCGACATCCCGAGGTCCGCGGTGGTGTCGGCGGCCGCGTCGACCGAGCCCGCGGCGGAGCCTCCGACGCCGGCCGCGGCGTCCGCGCCGGCCGTCCCGGCAGCACCGGCTGCCGCATCGACGCTGCCGCCGAGTCCGCCACCCAGCTCCATCCCGGCGTCTACGGCACCGCCGAGACCCGTTTCCAGGCCGGTCCCCACCTCGCCGGCGGCATCCGCGCCTGCGGACAGCCCACCGCCGAGCTCGGCGCCGACGCCCGCGACCCCATCGGCCGCACCGCTCACACCGGCAGCGAGGTCACCGGCGGCACCAACACCTGTGGACAACCCCGTCTCCAGGCCTGTCCCCAACTGTCCGCCGAGTTCACCGCCGGCGCCGACGACCGCGTCGGCCGCACCGCTCACACCCGCACCGAGGCCGGCAGCCGCATCAACACCTGTGGACAACCCGGTCTCGAGGCCGGCGCCGGCCTCCGCCGCGGCTCCGATTCCCGAGCTGAGGTCGCTCTCGAATTCACCCACAGCTTCCACAGCCCCATCCACACCCGCGGACAGGTCGGTTTCCCCGCCGAACAATCCGCCGAGACCCAGCTCGAGCCCGGTACCGGCTTCGCCGCCACCCTCGATGACGCCCTCGAGCCCGGTGCTCACACCCCCACCGATTTCGGCCCCGGCGCCCACCACCGTCCCCAGGCCAGCGGCCATGGTCGCCCCCAGATCGCCCCCGGCCTGCGCCCCACCTTCGACGCCACCGGTCACCGCCCCCTCGAGCTCCGACCCGATTCCGGCCCCGAGCCCCGCACCCAGCCCCGCTCCGGCATCCACAACTCCGTCCAGACCAGCGCCAACGGCACCGGCCAGATCCCCCGACACGCCTGTGGACAAATCTCCCGCCGCGCCAACGGCACCGCCCACCCCTGTGGACAAACCACCTTCCACGGCGCCGCCGACACCGGCAGCCAGATCCGTACCGGCCTCGACCGCGCCCCCAAGCCCTGTGGACAACTCCGCACCCAGATCCGCCCCGGCATCCACAGCACCACCGACGCCCGCACCGATTTCGCCGCCGAGGTCCAGCCCGGTCTCGAGCGCGCCATCAATTGCGCCGCCCAGATCCGCGCCGAGCTCGAGCCCAGCGTCAACAGCACCACCAGCACCTGCTCCGACCTCACCACCAAGGCCGAGCCCGCTGTCGATAGCCCCACCCAGGTCCAGTTCGAGGCCACTGCCGAGTGACCCGCCGAGGTCCAGGCCGGTGTCGACGGCGCCGCCGATGGCACCATCGAGATCGGCATCCACAGCACCGCCGATGCCGGCGGCCAGGTCGCCGCCCAACTCCAGGCCTGCGTCGATCGCACCGTCGGCGACACCGCCCACGCCGGCTCCGAGGTCGAGTCCGGTGCCGAGCGCACCGTCCACCACGGCGCCGAGGTCGGTGTCGATCGCGCCGCCGATTCCGCCCGCCAGATCACCACCCAGCTCCAGACCGGTGTCGAGCGCACCATCAATTGCGCCGCCCAGGTCCGCGCCGAGCTCACCGCCGAGCTCGAGCCCAGCGTCGACAGCACCGCCGACACCAGCCCCGAGGTCTATCCCGCTGTCGATCGCGCCGCCGATTCCGGCCGCCAGGTCACCACCCAGCTCCAGACCCGTCTCGATCGCGCCGCCGATACCGCCCGCCAGACCACCACCCAGCTCCAAGCCCGTATCGATCGCACCACCGATACCGGCCGAGAGGTCGCCGCCGAGGTCGATGCCGGTCTCGATCGCGCCGTCTACTATCGCGCCGAGGTCGATGCCGGTGTTCGCGCCGCCGCCGAGGTCGAGGTCGATGCCGGTGCCGCCGCCCAAATCGAGGTCGATATCAGTGTTCGCACCACCGCCCAGATCGAGGTCGATGCCGGTGTTCGCACCACCGCCGAGGTTCAGGCCGAGGTCGGCGCCGAGGTTCAGGCCTGCGTTGGCGGCCGCTCCGGCGCCTACCGCGCCCACGGCACCGAGGGCGGCACCCGCGGCGGTCTGGGCGCCGGCGGCGATGATGGCCGTCAGCTGGGAGCCGCCGCTGACCAGGGCTGATTCGGCAACCATCGGGGCTACGGCGGTGATGTCCTCGGGCGTCACGTCCGGTAGCCCGGCGGAGGCGAGGGCCTGGCAGGGGTTGAGGCAGTAGCCGGCCGCGGCTTCCGGATCGCGCAGTAGGTCGAGGATGAACTCGAGAATCGCGTTGGGTGTCATCGAGAATCGTCTCCTGGGCTCAGCGGACCAAGATCCGCGGTCGTTGGAATGCATTTCACGCTAGGGAGGCGAGTCGTTACTCCGGAACGGGGCAAAGCCCCACATTCGCGCCCCGGCACCCATTAGGGGCATTCGATCCGTTAGGGGAATTTCCCCGTATCGCCCCGAGCCGGTAACAGCGGACACCCAGCAACCGACATGCGGGTTGAGTCGGGCAGCGCCCGATTCGTTTCCTTATCAAACAATCTCGGCATCGGCAGCGGCACTCGGTTCGAATGGGGATCTTCGGCATGACACAACGTCTGGCGCTCGGCATTACCGTCGGGTCGGCGAATTCGGTTGCCGTACTGGCAAGCCGGGACGGCGAACCCGGCATCGACAGCGCCGCGGTCCTTACCCATCCGACCGTGCTCCGTCTGGTTCCCGGCGCACCCGCGCTCTTCGGCACCGAAGCCATCGATAGCGGCAGGCACGCGCCCGGCGTGCGGATCGACGGGTTCGTCTCGCGAGTCGGCGACCCGGTGCCCATGCTCGCCGACGACGGCACCTCTCATACGGCATCCGACCTGGTAGCGACGGCTATTGCCCGACTTGTCGACGAGGCGGCCGACGCCGGCGCGACCGTGGTCGCCTGCCATCCCGCGCACTGGACCGCGCATACCGTGTCCGTGCTGCGCACCGCACTCGACGACGCCGGCCTGGCCGATATCGCACTGATCCCGGAACCCGTTGCGGCAGTGCGCTGGTCGTGTGCCGCGGGCCGGACCGCCACCGGTGACGGCGCCGTGCTCGTCTACGATCTCGGCGCTACCGGCCTGACGGTCTCGGTAGTGCGCACCGGTGATCGAATGGAGCTGCTCGGCCCTCCGGCGTATTCGACCGATATCGCCGGCGCCGAATTCGATCTGCTGACCATGCGTTATGTGCTGGCAAACGCTCCCACCGAAATTGCCGCCGACCCATTCGATCCCGCTGTCGAACGTGAATTGTCGGCCCTCCGGGAGCGCTGCCGAATTGCGAAAGAAGCGCTTTCCACACATACCGCGACCGTGGTGACCACCGGCTCCGGCCCGGACGGCACCACCGTGCGGCTGGTGCGCGACGAGCTCGAAGATCTCCTTCGCCCGCCGCTGCGCGATTCCATGCACCTGATCCGCGACGCCGTGCACCGCGCTGGCATCGATATCGGTGACGTCCAGCAGGTACTGCTGACCGGCGGTGGCGGTGCGATCGGGCTGCTCGCCGAACTCATCTCCTCCGAATTCGGCCTTCCGGTGGTCTCGGCTGCCGAGCCGGCACACACCAGCGCCCTCGGCGCCTCGGCCCTCGCCGCCGACCTCGCCGACACGGCCGTCGAGACCGTCGCGTTCGCCGCGGTCGGCAGCGTCGCCGACGAGCCGGCCACCGAGTCGGCCCGCTCCCTCTCGGAGCCGACCCCGCTGCCCCTCCCGGCCGACACCCCCAAGCCAGGAGCGGCCAGAACTCGCCGCCGCCGGATCGCCATCGTCGCGGCCGCCGCGGCCGCCATCGGCCTGCTCGCCACCGGCACCGTCGCCGTCAGCACGGGCGCGGGAACGGGCACCCAGCATCCGGCCGCCCCGGAGCACACCACATCGTCGACGGCGGGTACGCCCGCGACGGCCGGCGGATCGACCACCCCGGGTGGCGGATCGGCGGCCACCGGCGGCGCAGCGGGCACCGTCGC
>NZ_BAFY01000238.1 GCF_000308555.1 Nocardia cyriacigeorgica NBRC 100375
TGTTCCTGGGCGGACGCTACCCGTGTGATCTCTACGACGTGGAGAACATGTGGCAGCTCTCACAATCCAATCCGTGGCTCACGGTCATCCCGGTGTGCGAGAACGAGACCAATCCGTGGTGGCATCCGTATCCGCCGGCGGAGACGCCGTTCGGCATGCACCGGCGGCTGATCGGCAATCTGGGCGCGGTGGTCGCCAGCTTCGGCGCCTGGGCCGACCGCCAGATCCAGATCGCCGGATCGGCCCGGATGATCGCCGACACCCGGCGGGCCCTGCAGGCGGTGGGCACGCCGATGTCGGCGATAAGCTCGGATCCGGTGTAGTGCACGGCCTTTCGACGATCAGGAGTTATCGGTGACGCTCGGCCCGGACGAGACCGGAGAGCTCGCGCTCGGCG
>NZ_BAFY01000237.1 GCF_000308555.1 Nocardia cyriacigeorgica NBRC 100375
GCTGCTTGCCGATCTCGGCGCCGACGTGGTGCGCGTGCAGCGGGCAGGTCAACTGCCCGGCGGATTCGACCGCCCGCAGCTGCGCGGCCGCACCATCGTGGAGGCCAATCTCAAGGACCCGGCCGATGTCGAGAAGGTGCTCGGGCTGCTCGACAAGGCCGACGTGCTGATCGAAGGCTTCCGCCCGGGCGTCACCGAACGCATGGGCCTCGGCCCCGACGAGGTGCTGGCCCGCAATCCGCGGCTGGTGTACGGCCGGATGACCGGCTGGGGTCAGTTCGGACCGATGGCCGACCGCGCGGGCCACGACATCAACTACATCAGCCTCACCGGGGTCCTGCACGCCATCGGCCGCAAGGGCGAGCGCCCGGTGCCACCGCTGAACATGGTCGGCGATTTCGGCGGCGGTTCGATGTTCCTGGTGTTCGGCATCCTGGCCGCGCTGGTGGAACGGCAGACCTCCGGTAAGGGGCAGGTCATCGATGCCGCGATGGTCGATGGGGCCCTTGCCCTTTCGCACATGATCTGGGGTATGCGCGGTTCCGGCGCCTGGTCGGAGGAGCGTGGGACCAACCTGCTCGACACCGGCATGTCGTTCTACGACACCTACGAAACCTCCGACGGCAAGTACATGGCCGTCGGCGCCATCGAGCCGCAGTTCTACGCGCAGCTGCTGGCCGGCCTCGGTATCGACCCCGAGGGCCTGCCCTATCAGATCGACCCCGCGGGCCAGGACACCCTGAAGAAGCTGTTCGCCGAACGCTTCCGCACCAAGACCCGCGACGAGTGGACCGAGATCTTCATCGGCACCGATGCCTGCGTCACCCCGGTGCTGACCTTCTCCGAAGCCACCGAGAACGAGCACATCAAGGCCCGCGAAGCCCTGGTCGATCTGGAGAACATCACCCAGCACGCGCCCGCCCCGCGCTTCTCCCGCACCCCCAACCCCACCCCGACCCCGCCGCCGACCGCGGCGACGCCGATCGAATCGGTGTGGGCTGACTGAATCGAGCAGCACCGGCGGCCGGGATTCCCTCAGGGGTCCCGGCCGTTCGATGTTCCAGGGTCGTATCCATGCCTGCGTCCGGCGTCAGGGCCAGATCCCGCGACGTGTGCCTGCTCCCGGACGGGCGAGCCGGCATCGACCCCTGCGATGCGCGTCGTCAGTAGCAGGTCAGCGGCTGGAGTGGTTCTGCCGCACGCGGACTCAGGGTTTCGTAGGCGCGGGCGATCGATTCGGCGGCACGGCGCAGGTCGGCTTCGGGGTGGGTGAAGGGCAGGCGGATAAACCGCTCGAAGGCGCCCTGGACGCCGAACCGCGGGCCCGCCGCGAGCAGGACGCCGTGGTTCGGTGCGGTGGCCGCCAAGGCTGTGGAGACCGGGGCGGGCAGCTGCGCCCATAGCGACATGCCGCCGGCGCCGGGAGCGACCTGCCAATCCGGCAGGTGTTCGGCGAGGGCGTCCAGCAGTGCCGCGCGCTGGTCACGCAGTTGGGTGCGGCGCCGGGCCAGGATGGTGTCGGCATGTTCGAGCAGATAGGTGGTGGCCAACTGATCCATCACCGGGGTGCCGAGGTCGACGGTGGCGCGGATGCCGAGCAGGCGGGTGATCAGGGACTGGCCGGCGCGAATCCAGCCGACACGCAGACCGCCCCAGAACGATTTCGAGGCCGAACCGATGGTGATGATCTCGGTGCCACGAGCGAACGCGGCGGTCGGCGAGGGCGGCACCTCATCGGTGAGCGCGAGATCGGCCATGGATTCGTCGACGATGATCGACATCCTGGTCTCCCTGGCGATGGCGGCGAGCTCGGCGCGGTCCTCGGCAGGCATGAGCAAGCCGGTCGGATTGTTGAAGTCCGGCACGAGATACGCCAGCGAGGCCGCGGTCTGCCGTGCGGCACTGCGGATTCCGTCGAGATCCCAGCCCGAATCCGGGCGCAGCGGCACCGGCACTGGGCGGGCACCGACATCGCGGATGGCTTCGATGGCATTGGGGTAGGTCGGGTGATCGATCAGCACGCGCGCGGCCGGCGGGGCGAGCACATTGAGCAGCAGCCGCAGGCCGTGCTGGGCACCGAGGGTGACCAGGATCTGGTCCGGATCGGTGGGCAGGCCACGCTCGGTGTAGCGGCGCGCCACGGCCTCCCGCAGCGCGAGCACACCGACCGGATCCATCCCGTGCGTGCCGAGATAGGACGGAATACCTTGCAGCGCGGTCGCATACGCCTGCTCCATTTCCGGCGGCGCGGTCATGGCGGCATAGGTGAGGTCGACGGTCGGCTGATCGGAAGCGGCCATCATGGCGAGGATGCCCTTCGCCGGACGGCTGCCGTCGTGCTGGATGCTCGGCGGCAGGGCGACCGTACTGCGTGAACCCTGCCTGGTGATCAGGTAGCCGTGCTCGCGCAACAGCGAATAGGTCGAGGTGATGGTGGTGCGGCTGACGCCGAGCGTGGCGGCGAGGTCGCGTTCGCTGGGCAGGGCGATGCCGAGCGGCGCGCGGCCGTCGTGGATGAGCAACCGGATGCCCTCCGCCAGCGCCAGGTAGGCGGGGCGCGCGGGTTTGCGCGCGGACCCGTCGGGTTCCGGGTCGCGCCAGCTGCCGAGGTCGCGAGCCAGACCCGCCGCACCGATCACACGTGTCGCCATACAGACCAGTATTGCGGTAGTGGCTCTTTATCAGCAAGGCCAGTTGCCGCACGCTGGGGAAATGACCCTGCTCGTCACTCTCGCCGTCATCGTGACCTTCAGTCTGCTCGGTTACTACTACGCGCCACGCCACTCCGGGGAAGGCTGGGAGGTGGACCGGTTGCGGCCGCGGGATCCGCTCGGCAACCTGCCGGTCTCGCACTACGACGAACAGCGCTTGTTCCGGGATATCGCCGCGGTGTACGCCCGTCGCGACGAGGAGGACGACCGGCGCGGCGATGGTTCCGCGGCGCGGGATCAGGGCCCGACCGAGTCGGCCAGGTGATCGGCCCGATGAACAGAGCAGTCCAGTTTCAGCTACTGGACTGCTCCGATCGCACTTGTCGGTGGCACCGGGCAGACTGTCGGTCATGAACGCAGCAGTCGGCTCGCCGGTGACGGCGGCACTGTTCGATACGGCGATCGGTACCTGCGCGATCGCGTGGCGCGCAGGCGCGGTCGTGCGATTCCAGCTACCCGAGGCGAGCCCGGAGGCCACCCGTACGCGGATCCTGCGCGAGAGCCCGGAGTTCGGTGCGGTGACCGAATCCGAACCGGACGGCGTGGTCGCCGACGCCATCGCGGGCATCCGGGCCCACCTGGACGGCGAGCTGGACGATCTGCGCTGGATCACCCTCGACACCAGCACCATCCCACAGTTCCACCGGTCGGTGTACGAGACGACCCGCGAGATCGACCCCGGCCACACCCTCAGCTACGGCGAGGTGGCCGAACGCGTCGGCGCGGCGGGCGCGGCCCAGGCCGTCGGGCAGGCCCTCGGCCGCAACCCGATTCCGCTGATCATCCCGTGCCACCGGGTGCTGGCCGCCGATCACGGCCTGCACGGCTTCTCCGCACCGGGCGGCATCGGCACCAAACAGCGGCTGCTCCAGATCGAACGGACACCGGGGATCGGGGAACCGACCTTGTTCTGAGCCGCCGTCGATGCGATCCATGGACGACTGCGACGGGCACGCCCGGATCAGGGTGGTGTTTCGCCGCGTAGCAGGGCCGCCAGCGACTCCCGGTCCGTCACATCCATCTTGATGCACGCCCGGTACAGGTGGCCTTCCACCGTTCGCACCGAAACCGTGAGCCGGTCCGCGATTTGGCGATTCGTCAGGCCCGCGGCCACCAGATTCGCGATCTCGCGTTCGCGAGCGGTGAGCGGAAGTGGTTGCGCCGCTTGGCGAAGCGCGGGCGTGCTGGCACCGCCGCAGGCAGCGGCGAGCCGGTTCGCGGTGGCCGCCGATTCCAGCAGACGGCGGCGGTCGCCGGCACGTTCATGGGCCGAGGCGGCCTGGGCGGCGGCATCGGCGGCCGACAGCAGCGCGCCGATACGCTCGAATTCCGTTGCGGCGGCGTCTAGTCCTGGTCCGTCGTGAGCGGCGAGTGCGACGGCGTGCCTGGCCTGCACCTGCACCAGCTCACCGTCGACCTTGGCGGCGAGATCGGCGAGCCTGCCCGCCACCGAATGCTCACCGAAGCGGGCCGCGGTATGCAACGCCATGGCCTCGATGGCGTGCTGATGGGCCCGGGCGGCGGCGTCGGCGGCGTTCATGGCGATACGGATCGCGGGCGTGATCGTGCCCTCGGCGCCGGCCAGCCACGCCTTGGCGATCTCGAGCTGCGGTTCGTAGACGGCGCTGTGCCTGCCGCCGCGCTCGGTGGCACCCGCGATGGCCTCGGCGGCGTCGCCTGCCCGGCCGAGCGCCGAATACGCCTCGGCCAGCCGTAACCGCGCCGGAAACATCCAGGCCGCAGCGCCTTCGGTGCTCAGAGCTGCCAGCGCCTGCTCCAGATGCTCGATGCCGTCCGGGAACCGGCCCTGCGCCACGTCGACGGTGCCCTGCAAGATCTTCGACATCCCCCAGGCCAGGTACTGACCAGGCGCCGAATAGCCGAAATAGGCGGTGGCGCAGCGGCGCGCGCCTTCCATGTCACCGGTGAAGGTGAGTGCCAGCACCTCGGCGTGCGTGGACATGAAGCGATTGAGCCCGTCGATATGCGATTCGACGTCGTGTCCGCGCTGGGCGTACTGCCGGGCGGCCTCACCGCGCCCCATCAGCGCCAGCGCCAGACCGCCGCCGAAGGAGGCCCACCACACCGCCCACGGCGGGGCATCCTCGGTGTTCATCACCGATTCGGCGTCATCGAACGCGTCGTCGATGCGGTTCTCGTTCACCGCGCACGCCGAGGCCAGGCCGGTGAGGATCGCCGCGATCTTCGGATGACTCACCTTCGAACGCACCAATGCGAGCACCTCGTCGGCGCGATCGGCATCGCCCATGGCCCACAGCAGATTCGACACCCTGGTGCTACCCCAGCGCGCCAGCTGCACCTCGTTGAGCTGGTCCGGATCGAAGCTGGCCAGGGTGCGTTCAGCCTCGATGCGATGACCCTGCCACAGCAGCGCCCGCGCCAGCAGATCCGCCGACTCCACGCCACCGCGACGTTCTACCGCCGCCCGCGCGAACCGTTCGCCCAGCGGCAGATTCGCCAAACCGATCGCGTCGGCGGCCGCGGCTTCGAACAGCTCCAGATCGGCGGATTTATCGCTGTCCAGGGCCAGTTCGGCCAGCCGGATCCGGTCGGCGGCGGAGTTGATCGGCCGCTCGCTCAAGGCCGAATACAGCCTTCCACGCAGCCGCCGCGCCGAAGCGATACCCAACCGGCGCCGGATGACCTCACCGAAGAGTGGATGGTTGTAGCGCACGACCAGTTCGTGGGAGTTCTCCACCACCCGGATGACGCCGCGGTTCTCGGCCGCCTCCACCGCCTCCTCGCCGGCCAGTTCGGCCATCACCTCGAGGTCGATGGGTTCGCAGAAGGTGAGCAGCTCCAGCACCCGCAGCACCGGCTCGGGCAGTTGTTCGACCCGATCCTCCAGCAGCGCCGCCAGTTCCGAGGTGACCGCGGCGCGCCCGCGCAACTGCCAGACCCCATTGACCTGACGCAATGAGCCGGCTTCCAGCGCGCCTTCGACCAGATGCCGAAGGAACAGCGCGTTGCCTCCGGAGGATTCCCACATCAGGTTCGCGGTGAAGCCCTCGAGCTGGCCGCCGAGCATCGACTCCACCAGATCCACGCTCTGGCGCTGGCTGAACGGGTTCAGATCGATGCGAAGCAGGTGCCCGTCCTTCCACAGCGAGGTGACCGCGTCGGGCACCTGGACCCCGCTGCGCACGGTCGCGACGATGCGGGCGGCACGGTCGATCGCCAACTGCAACAACAGAGTCGCCGACAGCTGGTCGAGCAGATGGGCGTCGTCGACGCCGATGATGATCGGCCCGTCGGCGAGCAGCGCCTCCCGCGCGGCCGACATGAACGTCACCGGGTCGTGCGCGGTGTACACCCCGACCATATGGGCGAACACGCCGAGCGGAATGCTGCGCGCCGACTCGGTGCCCGCCACCCAGCGCACATTGCCGCCCACCGCCGCCGTGGCCTGTCTGGCCAGGGTGGTCTTGCCGACACCCGCGTCCCCGGTGAGCACCGCCCCGACCGGGCCGTCGCCGGTGAGCGCGGAGCGAATCGCCTCGAATTCGGTCGCGCGTTCGATCATCGGCCAGTTCCGAGCCATTTACCTACTGTAGAGCCAACAGTGTTTGATTGCGTCGCCTCCGGCGTCGCGGGTTCGCGGCCCCTGGGTGTCTCGAACTTTGGGGCTCGGTCTCGCTTCGCTCGAAAACGGAGGTGACCGACCGTTGCATTGGTTGCGGACTGTCGGCGGCCGCTGACTTCGTTTCGGCTGTGGCTGATCGGGTGCGGGCTAGGACTCCAGCACGTCGTGGCGGACGATCGTCTGGTCGCGTCCGGGACCGACGCCGATGCAGGACATGCGGGCCCCCGACAGCTCCTCGAGCCGCCGCACGTACGCCTGGGCGTTGGCGGGCAGGTCTTCGAAGGTCCTGGCGTGGGAGATGTCTTCCCACCAACCGGGCATTTCCTCGTAAATGGGCTTGGCGTGGTGGAACTCGGTCTGGGTGGTCGGCATCTGCTCGACTCGTTCGCCGTCGACGTCGTAGGCCACGCAGATCGGCACCGTCTCCAGGCTGGACAGCACGTCGAGCTTGGTCAGGAAGTAGTCGGTGATGCCGTTGACGCGGGTGGCGTAGCGGGCGATGACGGCGTCGAACCAGCCGCAGCGGCGGGCCCGGCCGGTGGTCACGCCGACCTCGCCGCCGGTCTTGGCCAGGTAGGCACCCGATTCGTCGAACAGCTCGGTCGGGAAGGGACCGGAGCCGACCCGGGTGGTGTAGCACTTGAGGATGCCGAGCACGGTGCTGATCTTGTTGGGCCCGATGCCAGCGCCGACGGCCGCGCCACCGGAGGTCGGGTTGGACGAGGTGACGTACGGGTAGGTGCCGTGGTCGACGTCGAGCAGGGTGCCCTGCGAGCCTTCCAGCAGCACCGTCTCGCCACGCTCGAGCGCCTGGTTCAGCTTCAACCGGGTGTCGCTGATGCGGTGTTTGAAGCGCTCGGCCTGTTCGAGCACCTCGTCGACCACCTGCTGCGGCTCGAGCGCGCGACGGTTGTAGATCTTGACCAGCACCTGGTTCTTGAACTCGAGCGCGGCCTCCACCTTCTGGGTGAGGATCTTCTCGTCGAGCACGTCGGCGACCCGGACACCCACCCGGGCGACCTTGTCCTGATAGCAGGGCCCGATACCGCGGCCGGTGGTGCCGATCTTGTTGTTGCCGAGGAAGCGTTCGGTGACCTTATCGATGGCCACGTGGTACGGCATGATCAGGTGTGCGTCGGCCGAGACCAGCAGGCCGCTGGTGTCGACGTCGCGCTGCTCCAGCCCGGCGAGCTCGTCGAGCAGGACACCGGGATCGATCACGACACCGTTGCCGATGACGTTGGTGACGCCGGGGGTGAGGATGCCGGACGGGATCAGGTGCAGTGCGAAGTTGTCACCGTTGGGCAGCACCACGGTGTGGCCGGCATTGTTGCCGCCCTGGTACCGAACCACCCATTGCACGCGCCCACCGAGTAGATCGGTAGCTTTGCCCTTGCCCTCGTCGCCCCACTGGGCGCCGATGAGGACGATTGCCGGCATGGTCGTGTCTCCTACGGTTCGACGCGCAACACTGTGTGTGTTGCAGCTACCTGCCCGTATCGAGGCGGTGGCCGGAAGCACAGTCTAGTCGACCCACTCCTGCATCCGGCCGAACCCTCGGCCGCCGGCCGATCGCGACGCCGCAGGCGGCGCAAATCAAACAGAGCTATGGTTGCTGCTAGCGGACAGACAGTCGTCCGGGTGAACGGGTAGGACGACCGACGGGAGTCGGCCGGATTCGAGGAGGGTGTACGGCAGTTTGAGTACCCACGTTCTCCGTTGCGACGGCGCACCGGTACCGATTGCCCTCGCTTCCCAGCCGACCACCCAGACCGACGCGATTCCCGATACCGGCGAGATCGACGAGCTGCTTCCGGTGCTCGCCGCCGACAGCCTGCCCCGATTGATCGTGCTCGGTGACGACGCCGCGCTGGCCACGGTGCTCACCCACCTGATGCGCACCGAGCGGCTGAATGTGGAGATCGGTTATGTGCCGGTCGACAAGACCTACGGTTCCCGCGCCTACGAGACCGGCACCGGCAACGCCGCGGCCAAACGCGCGCTGGAGGGCCGCGCCACCGAGGTGCCGCTGATCCGCGACGACACCGGAACCGTGCTGGTCGGACGCGCGACGCTGATGGGCGTCGGAGGTGAAAAGCTCGAGGGCGAGGCGTATGTCGACGACACGCTGCTGTTCTCCGGCAAGGTCGCCGCCATGCTCGTCTCGCCGACGCTGGAACTGCCGGGCGTGCGCGCCACCGTCCAGCGCGGTGTGCGGAAACGACGATGGGTCAGCGGGCGCGCCGCACAGCTGGGCACCCCGGGCGCGCGGGTCACCCGGGACGGCGTCGCCAACGATCGCACCGTGCCGCGATCGACCTTCTACCGCCATCACGAACCCTGGCTGCTGGTCCGATGAGTTTTCCCGCCCAGGCCCGCCGGTCCGGCGCGGTGCGGCCGAGCCCGGTCTTCCTGCTGGTCGTCGCGATCACCGCGCTGGGCGGGGCGCTGGCCTGGGACGCCGATCTGGAATCGGTGCGGGCCAAGGCAGGGGTGTTCCTGCTGGTGGTGTTCGGCTGGATCGTCAGCCTGTGCCTGCACGAGTTCGCGCACGCGTATGTGGCGTGGCGGGCCGGCGACCGTGAGGTGGAGCTGCGCGGCTATCTCACCTTGAATCCGTTGAAGTACAGCCATCCGCTGCTGTCGATCGTGTTGCCGATCGTGTTCATCGCGCTCGGCGGGATCGGTCTGCCCGGCGGCGCGGTGTACGTGCACGCGCACAACTTCTCGACCCGGATCCAGCGCATCATCAGCGGCGCCGGACCGGCTGTGAATGTGGCATGCGCGGTGCTTCTGCTGCTCGTGGTACGGCTGTTCGGCAGCGCGGAGGAACATGCCGCGTTCTGGTTCGGGCTGAGCTTCCTGGCGTTTCTCCAGGTGACGGCGGCGCTGCTGAATCTGATACCGATTCCCGGGCTGGACGGGTACGGCATCCTCGAGCCGTCGCTGAGTTATCAGACCCGCCGCGCGCTCGACCAGTTCAAGCCGTTCGGGATGCTGATCCTGTTCGCGCTGTTGTTCACTCCGGCAATCAACCAGGTGTTCTTCGACGCGGTGTACGCACTCTACGAGCTGTCCGGGGTGCCGTCGCTGTGGTCGCGCTGGGGTGGTTATCTCACCCGGTTCTGGACCTGACCCGACACAGGGCCGCCCGGTCGATGGACCGGACGACCCTGGTCTTCGCCGGCGCCGCGGCCCCAGCGCGCCGGCCACCACACCAACAATGGCCGGTCGCGCGTCGCGACGTGCGGCGAAGCAGGTGACCGCGCCACCCCTCGTCGGCTCGGTCGGTTCTCACCGTAGGCAGTGGCGGGCGGGCTCGCCTGAGTAGCGGACTACGCGAAGATCACGCGTCCGGCAGCCGCACCGTCGCGCGCCGCACGCAGTCCAGACGGACGAACGCGCGCCGGGACGAGTAGTCGTCCAGGCAGCGAGGTTTCGATGCTGGTCAGCGGCGGACCCGGGTCGATGCGGGCCGCCGGGGCAAGGTCCGGTCGGGCTCAGTCCTCGGGCCGCACATACGGATTCGGCACCGTCGGCGGGAGCAACGCGATCGCCGAGATGCGCTGCATACCGCAGACCTGCATGAGATCGACCACCGTCGACCGCACCTGCGCGAACACCACATGGGCCGAAAGGCCCGCCCCGGCAACGAGCTCCGGGCGCGCGCCCTTGGCGACCGAGCGCAGCACCCTCGCGGCTTCGGCCTGATCGGGTTGTTCACCGGGGTCGGCCAGCATCATCCGGCGCACCACGTCGACCGCGTGGCCGAGGCTTTCCACCTCGTCGATCAGGCGTGGATCGAGGATCTCGTCGTCGCGGACCAGGGTGAGGCCGCGGCGCAGCAGCACGCGAGTGTTGCGGACGGCGTTGTCGAGTGGGTCGGCGGTGGCGCGGATGCGTTCGAGCCGCTTACGCGAATTCCAGTACAGCGGGGAGATGCGGCTGATCTCCCGGCCGCCCTCCAGGGTCTTGCGCAGTGAGTCCAGTTGCGCTTGGGTCGCCCGGACCGCGGTCAGCGCGTTGTGCACCTTGTCGGCGTCCTGTTCGAGCAGACCCGCCGCGCCGTCGATCAGCGATTTGCCCATCACGCCCAGGATTTCCGCGGCCTGCTCCCTGGCCCGGCGCACCGGATGCAACGGGATCGCGGCCACCACGACCACACCGACCAGGCCGCCGACCAGCGCGTCGATCATCCGGGAGAACCCACCACCGGCGGCGGGCGGCAGCAGCGTAGCGACCAGAACGGCCGAACCGGCGGCCTGCATGGCGATGATGGTGCCGCCGTCGAGGAACACCGCCAGGCTCATGGCGACGCCGACGACCAGCGCGATCTGCCAGACCCCGGTACCCACCTGGGAGATGAACACATCGCCGATGCCGATGCCGACCGCGACGCCGACGACGAGTTCCACCGAACGCTTCAACCGGGCGCCGAAGGAGATCCCGATCGACACCACGGCCGCGGTCGGCGCGAAGAACGGCTGGGTATGCCCGATGAGGTAATGCGCCACGAACCAGGCCAGCGCGGCGCCGAGCGAGCACTGCAGGATCGGCAGCGCGGACAGGCGAAGGCGTGTCCACGAGCTGCGCAGCCGGTCCACACCACCGGCCCGGGCGAGGGCGACGCGCGAATTCGGGTCGATCAACTCGGGATCTGTCCGGGTGTCAATCCAGGCCGAGTTCCGCGGCGGCGCGCGGATCGCAATCCTCGAGCAGGTCGAGGCAGCGGGCGTATTCATCGGATTCGCCGATGGCTCGCGCGGCCCTGGCCAGCGCGCCGACACTGCGCAGGAAGCCCTGGTTCGGCTCGTGGCTCCACGGCACCGGGCCGAAACCCTTCCAGCCGTTGCGGCGCAGCAGATCGAGGCCGCGGTGGTAGCCGGTGCGGGCGAAGGCGTAGGCCGCGACGACGTCATGGTTGACGCCCTCCCCGGAGGTCTCCGCGCGCGCGAGTGCGGCCTCGGCCAGATGCGCCCATGCGATCGATGCGGCCGGATGATCGGCCGCGACCTGCACCGGATCGGCCTTGGCGAGGAGCGCGTCCTCGGCATCGGAGATTTCCGGCAGCAGTACCGGTTGCGGTCCGAGCAGATCACCGAACGAGGTCATGGGCTTCATTGTGCACCGCCGGTGCACTCGAGGGGATGCGCGGGGCGATCACCTCTGGTGGGTCTGCGACGCGGTGGCGGACGGACACGGGCCGGACGGCACCTGGCTGAGGCGAACTCGGGACCGGCCGGCACCCGGCCGAGGACGCAGGACCGGCCGGCACCGACGCAGGACCAGTCGACAACCGGTGGTTCGGTGAGGGCGCGGGCCGCGACCGCGGGACGGACGCCGCCGACGCGGGGGCGGTCGGCACCGACGCAGGACCGGACGGCACCGACGCGGGGCGGGTCGAACCCGCGCGCGGGATGGCCGGTGTGAACCTGCCGCGCCGGGTGCCTGGATCGCGGCGGGGCAATGGCAGCCGGGGTGCGGCGCGGCACATTAGGCTGGCCGTCGAAGTTCACATGTTTCCGTTGAGCGAGGGGTAGTGGTGTCCGACCCGAACGACGACAAGAACCCGGTGCGCAATCCCGCCGACGCCCGTACGACGGACGAACCGGCCGCACCGCCCACCTCTGCCGCCGACGGGACCCAGCCCACCTCGCCGACCGCCACCGACGCCGCGAACACCGCGGAGCCCACCGACGCCACCGACGGCGGTCCGGACGCGCCCACCAAAGCGTTCGCACGGGTGCCCACCGAGGGTGCGGCGACCAGCGCCGCCGACACCGACACCAGCGCCGAGCCCGACTCGGGCTCCGGCACAGCCTCCGGCAAATCAGCGCCGTCGGCCGCCGAAAAGACAGGTCCGGCAGACGACTCCGGCGATTCGGACGCGGAGACAGCCGAGATCTCCCGCGACCGGGTTGCCGAACGCGGCGCACGAGAGCCCGCCGCCGCATCCGCCACGGGCTCCTCCGTGACCGGCTCCCCCACAGCAGCGGCCCCCACGACCGGCTCCGCCGTCGCAGGCGCCCCCACGACCGGATCTCCCACCGCTAGCTCACCCACGGCAGGCTCACCCACGGCCGGATCTCCCACAGCAGGCTCACCCACGGCCGGATCCCCCACAGCAGGCACACCGGCGACCGGCTCCCCCACCGCCGGCTCGCCCACCCCCAACTCCCCCACCGCCGGCTCGCCCACAACCAGCACCCCCACGGGCGGGCCTCCCGCAGCGGGCTCCCCGACCTCCGAAAGCATTGGCGCGGCAGAGCCCGGCGATAACGCCCGAGGCAACACCGAAACCGGCCAGATGCAGAGCAGTGCGGCCGACGCGGAACCGCAGGACCCGGATGCGGGTGCCGGAAGCGCGACCGGAGCCGCAGCGGCGACGACGGACGCAGCGCCTGCCGCCTCCGGCGCGAATTCACCTTCGCCGCAATCCGACTCGCAGGCGGACAGCGGAGCCGACGCCGAGACCGAGGCCATCCCCGCACCCGGCAAGGGACGGAGTGGTAGCGCCCCGTCGTCGTCGGATGCGGGCGGCGTCGACGCAGCCGACGCCGGTAGCGAACCTGCGGGCACCGCCCCCGGCGACTCAGCGGGTGGCGACCGCACCGCCGACGCCGAGACCGTGCAGATGCGCGCCGTGCCGAACCCGGCCGACGCGCAGACCGTCGCCATCCCGGTCCAGCGCCCTGGCGGCACCGACCGGGTGGCGGGTGCCGGTGCGCGCCAGCCGCTGAGCAAGCCGCCCAGCACACCGCGTCCGGCCGCCGGGCCGAAGCAGGCGGGTGCGCACGGACCGTCGGGACCCGAACATGGTGGTACACCGCCACAGGCCAAGCGGCCGCAGCCCGGTTCACCGCAGCCGGGTGCCCCCGGCGGACCGCGGTCGGCGTCCCCGCAACGGCGCGGGCCACAGCAAGGCTCATCAGGCGTGCCGAAGCAAGGCGCTTCGGACCAGGGCGACCTACAGCACGGCGGCCCCTTGCAGAAGCCACCACAGCAGCGGGGGCAGCAGCAGGGTGGCCAGCCGCGCACGGCCGGGGCGGGCGCACCGCATCCGGCCGGGCCGCGGCAAGGCGCGCCGCAGCAAGGCGGCGGGAAGCCAGGCGCACCCCAGCAAGGCGGCGGAAAGCCAGGCGCACCCCAGCAAGGCGGTGCGAATCCGGGCGATCCCGCGCGGTCCGCGAACGCCGCGGCCGCAGGCGGAGCGCAACAGCGGCCCGGTGCCGAGCAGCGCCCGGGCAGTGCACCTTCACCTGCGGATATGCAGCCGACGACGCCCGCGCAATCGCTGGCGGGCGGCCCGCGTCCGCCGCAGCCGCGGCCGGTGGCGGCGCCGCAACGGGTGGAGCCCGCCGCCCCTGAGCCCGAGGCGCAGTCCGGTCGTCGATCCAACCGGTGGTTGCTTGCGGTGGCCGGGGCGGTTGTGCTGGTCGTCGGGCTCATCGCCGTGGTGCTGGTCGCGGTCGTCGGTGGGGACGACAATTCGCCCGAGGCGCAGATCCGCAACACCATCGGCAGCTACACCCAGGCGTTGAAGAACGGCGATCTGGAGACGCTGCGATCCACCACCTGCGGTTCGCTGCACGAGTTCTACCGGGGCATTCCCGACGATCAGTTCGCCGGTGTGCACCAGCAGTCGGTGGAGCAGGGCAGCATTCCGGTGGTCGAGCACATCCAGGCCATCCGGATCACCGAAAACACCGCCATCGCCCAGGCCACCGTCTACACCAAGGCCGATCCGGCGCGCTCGGCCCGGACGTTCGACCTACAGCACACCGAGGACGGATGGAAGGTCTGTGACCCGCCGGACAGCGCTCCGTAACGATCCGGCGGCGATGCCGCCGTATCCGGTATCGAAGGTCACAGTTACCCCCTCCTAGCTGGTCGCTGGTCCGAATCGCCAGTAGCATGGCCCGGATCATGGGCAGGGAACAATCGATGGCGCGGCCGGACGAAGTAGTGCGGACGGCAACGCTCGCGGGGCGGCGATTCCGGATCCGGGATCACTATGAGGTCGGCCGGGAGAAGGTCCGCGAGTTCGCGCGCGCGGTGCAGAACGATCACCGCGCACATCAGCACGAAGTCGACGCACGCAAGCTCGGCTACGACGGCGTCATCGCCCCGCCGACCTTCGCCTCGGTGATCGGCATGACCGCGACCAGGGCGCTGCTCGACTCGGTGCTCACCGAATACGACCTGTCCCAGATCCTGCAGACCGACCAGGTGTTCCGGGTGCATCGGCCGATGGTGGCCGGCGACCGGATCACCAGCGAGGTCGAGATCGAGTCGATCCGCCGGTTCAACGACAACGACTTCATCCATGTGAACTTCGTGTTGAAGAATCAGGACGACGAGATCGCGCAGGTGGGTTCGTCGACCATCGTGGCAAGGCGCGGGGTGGAGGTGGCTCCAGACATCACCGAAGCGGTCGCGAACATCATGATGCACGGCCGCGCCGACGCCACGCACACCGCGCTCGGTGAGCTGGGCGCGCTCATCGAATTGGACGCCGACGCACTCGACACCGCGTCGACCCCGGCCCCCGCTCCGGTACATCCGGTCCCCGAGTTCGATCGGCTGTCGGAGGGCGAGGAGATCGAGCTCGGCACCTCCTGGCTGACCCGTGGCGATCTGGCGAATTACGCGGGCGTGTCCGGCGACTCGAACCCGATCCATTTCAGCGAGCACGCCGCGAAGCTGGCGGGCCTGCCGACGACGGTGGCGCACGGCCTGCTCACCATGGGCCTGGCCGGCGGCAAACTCACCTCTTGGCTGGGCGATCCGACCGCGATCGAATCGCTGAGCGTGCGCTTCGCCGGCTATGTGCCGGTGGAAGCCGATGCCCGCAGCGCCGTCGAGTTCTCCGGCAAGATCAAGAAACTGGATCCGCAGCGGCGCACCGCGACCGTCATGCTGTCCGGGAAATCGCAGGGCCGCAAGCTCTTCGGACGTGCGATCGCCGAGGTCAGGCTCGGCTGAGCAGCCGGTGTCATTCCAGCTTCGCGTGCATCAGGTAGACGTTGTAATCGCTCCACGTGGTGATGTTGAAATACAGGTCCTGCCCCGATGACCACGGGTGGATGAAACCGCCGTACAGCTCCGGGTAGTCGCGCACGGTCACCGTCGGCGTGCCTTCGGACCACACACCCTGCGGCGAATCCGCTTCGCGCACAACGATGGCGGCCTTGGCGGTATCCAGGTAACTCATCTGCCAGACGCCACGTTCGGCGTCGTATCGCACCGACAGCTCACCGGCCGGGCCGTTGACGACCGGGGTGGCGGAGCCCGCCCCGCCCACCGGCGTCCAGGATCCGTCCCGCCAGTACTGATATGCCGTGGTATTGAGGATCTGATCCTTGGGCACCCGCGCCAACCCGACGGCGCCGAGCCGGGTATTCGGCGTGCCGAACATGTACACGTGGTCGCCGTGCGGAACCATCGCGCTCACTTGGAAATTCGCGAGACCGAAGATGTTGTCCCAGCGCGCGTGCGGATCCTTGGTCCAGGTCTGGCCGTGGTCGTCGGAGTAGGCGATGCCGCCGTAGTTGGTGAAGAAGGTTCCGGGCAGGCTGTTCCAGGTGCGAATCGACATGTAGCTCATGTATTGCCGCTCGCCCAGCGCGAAACCCGAGGTGGGGATGGTGGTGACCTCCACGTTGTCGAGTTTGCGGCTGGAAAGCACCTCGGCGGCGTGGCAGCGGCTGTCGGTGACCATCCGGTCGTAGGTCATACCGTCGCCCAGTGTGCGATCGGTGCTGAAGGCCAGCACATTGCTGCGCCAATCACCGCCCATCCCGCCCGGCGGATGGAAGCCGCGGCCGACCGTGTCACCGAAGACGGTGGCGATCTCACCGGGCGCCGATTCCCACATGATGCCGAGGTCAGTGCCCTGCACCTGCCAACGCTTATCGGTCCGGTTGACCGAATTCTCCCCGGTCTGCTTGGCCACCTCGCGCACGGCACCGACCTTCGGGCGCCCGCACCGGCGCCTGCGGAGCCGGTTCGACCGGCGGCTCGACCGCAGGCGGTGGCGGCGGAACCGGTCCCGGATCCGGTCCTGGACCGGGAATCGCGAAGTGGAACGGCTTGGGGCTCAACAGGATTTCCGGGATACCGAGTTGCTCGGCCAGGCTCGGCGGCTGCGCTGGCTCATCGGTGAGGTCCGGGCATGGATCCATACACGGATCGGCGGGTAGTTCCATCTGCACCCGGGTCGGCTCCGGCTCCGGCGGTTGCGGCGGCAGCACGGTGATCACCGGGTACGGGACCGGTACCTCGAGAGTTTCCGGGATCAGCGGTTCGTGGGTCGGCGGCGGATCGCTGCGGCACGGGCCGGCACCCGGCACGCCGACCTCCGGTTCCGCGACCGCCGCCATCGGCTCCGCGCACACCAGCGCGCCCGCGCCGAACACCACCGCGCCGAGCGCGGCCATCACCCGCCTCGCCATCGTCGACCCCTCGTTCCATGGCTATCCGTGGACGTTGCGCACCAGCGTGTGACCCTACCGGCCCACCGGCCGCCGGACCGGCCGAACTCGCGCGAACAGCGGTGGTGGCCGGGCCCGATCGGGCGGATAATCGGCGAGGAGTCAGAGCACGTCCGCAGCGTTGTCAGGATTCACCATGAAGATCGTGCCCCTCCCCCGCCGGGCTCTGCCCGGTGCGGCGGCCGCCTGCCTGTCCGGAATCGCCATCGCGCTCGCGCCCTTGGCCATCGCCGCACCGGACCGCTCCGACGGCCACAGCACCACCGACTGGCAGACCTCACCGAACCAACTCGACGAACCGCACCAGCGGCCCACCGGATCGACCACGCCGAAGGCATCGCCGTTCTATCTGACCTGCGGCGAAGCCCGGCGTGACGGTGAGGCGCCGATCCGGCAGGGGCAGCGTGGCTACTCACTGCGGTTGGACCCCGACCGCAACGGTGTCGCCTGCGAACCCGGCGAACCGTGACGGCCCGATGATGTCGCCGGTCGCGCGGACGGCGTAGATGGCGCCCAGCGGCGGGTGACTACCGCGCAGCCTGGAACACCAGCACCGTCGCGCCGATCCGGATGGCGTCACCGTCGGCCAGCAGCGCGCCGGTCTCGATCGGCAGTTCGTTGACGAAAACGCCGTTGGCCGAATGCAGATCCTTGATAAGCAGCCCGGCCCGGCTGGGCATGATCTGCGCGTGATAGCGACTGGCCTTGGGATCGTCGATCACCAGGTCGTTATCGGTCATCCGGCCGATGCGCAGGCCCGCCTGAGCCACGACGACCGCACGCCCGTCCGGCATCAGGATCTGGCCGCTGCGCACCGCGCTCGGCACCTCGGTGACGGTGTCGGTCATCGCCGCGGCCATCCGCTCGGCCCGCTTGAACTCCACGGTGTTCAACGGTTCCTGGCGCAACACCCGCTGCTCGAGCTCGATCAATGCCGGGCCAGGATCGATGCCGAGTTCATCGGCGAGCACGGTGCGCACCCGGCGACAGGCGTCGAGGGCGTCGGCCTGGCGGCCGGACAGATAGAGCGCGGTGATCAACTGGCCCCACAGCGGTTCCCGCAGTGGATGCTCGGTGGTCATCGCCACCAACTCCCCGACCACCGAAGACGCCCGGCCGCAGGCGATTTCGGCGTCGATGCGAGCCGAAGCGGCAAGCAGCCGCTCCTCGTCCATCGCGGTGGCGAAACCGTCGGCGAATTGCAGGCCGGCCAGATCGGCCAAGGCCCGGCCGTCCCATTCGCGCAGCGCGGTACCGAACAGGCGGGCGGCGGTGGCGTGGTCGCCCACGTCGGCAGCCCTGGCGGCGGCATCGCGGGCGGCCTCGAAACGTCCGAGATCGCAGGCCTCTTCGGCGATCTCGAGCCGATAGCCGGAGGACTCGGTGCGCAATACCGCGGCCGGGTCGATGCCCGAATTACGCAGCGCCTTACGGATATTCGAGACGAATACCTGCAGGCTCGCGGCGTAGGAGTCGGGCGGATCCTCGTTCCACACCATGTCGGCCAGCGCCATCGACGACACCGCGCGCCGCCGATTCACCGCCAGCGCCGCAAGCAACGCCCGCGGCTTGGGCCCGCCGACCGCCACCGGCTCACCGCCGACGAGCAGCCGCACGGGCCCGAGCAGGCGCACCTCGAGACTCATGTGCTGTTGCCCCCGCCAGGGTTGTGGGTCAGGCGCTGATCGACCGTCCCGCGGACTTCAGATCATTGCACGCCTCGACCACACGCGCCGCCATGGACGCTTCGGCCTTCTTCAGGTAGCTGCGCGGGTCGTAGGTCTTCTTGTTGCCGACCTCGCCGTCGATCTTGAGCACACCGTCGTAGTTGGTGAACATGTGGCCCGCGACCGGCCGGGTGAAGGCGTACTGGGTGTCGGTGTCGACGTTCATCTTCACCACGCCGTAGCGCAGCGAATCGTCGATCTCGGACTTCAGCGAGCCCGAACCGCCGTGGAAGACGAAGTCGAACGGCTGCGCGTCGGCGCCGAGGCCCAGCTTGGCCGCGGCCACCCGCTGCCCCTCGGCCAGCACCTCCGGGCGCAGCACCACGTTGCCCGGCTTGTACACACCGTGCACATTGCCGAAGGTGGCGGCGAGCAGGTACTTGCCGTTCTCGCCCGCACCCAGCGCCTCGATGGTCTTCTCGAAGTCGGCAGGCGAGGTGTAGAGCTTCTCGTCGATCGCGGCCTCGACACCGTCTTCTTCACCGCCGACGACGCCGATCTCCACCTCGAGGATGATGTTGGCGGCCTTGGTGGCCTTCAACAGGTCCTTGGCGATCTCGAGGTTCTCGTCGATCGGGATGGCCGAACCGTCCCACATGTGCGACTGGAACAGCGGGTTGCGCCCGGCGTTCACCCGCTCCTGCGAGATCGCGATCAGCGGCCGGACGAAACCGTCCAGCTTGTCCTTGGGGCAGTGGTCGGTGTGCAGCGCGATGGTGACGTCGTACTTGGCCGCCACCACGTGCGCGAACTCGGCCAGCGCGACAGCACCGGTCACCATGTCCTTCACGCCCTGGCCGGAACCGAACTCCGAGCCACCGGTGGAGAACTGGATGATGCCGTCGCTGCCGGCGTCGGCGAAGCCCTTGATCGCCGCGTTGATCGTCTCCGACGACGTGCAGTTGATCGCGGGGAAGGCAAAGGAGTTCGCTTTGGCCCGACCGAGCATCTCGGCGTAGACCTCCGGAGTCGCGATGGGCACTGTGAAGACCTCCGTGTTTTGTGCGGCAAAAGACAATTTTGTCAGGCCCACCCTAAGACAGCAGGCTTTCGGCCGATATCAGGGGATCGATGCGCGGGCAGGATGGAGTTGGGGGTCCGACCCGGTACTGTGGGCCGGGTGATTGCGCTCGCAGCCTCCGACGCGGTGACAAGCAACCTTGCCTTGACTCAGTTGCTCGATCCGATGTACCTGCTCACCGAGACCTGGCTGCAGCACGCCGTCCTCCCGGCCATCCTGGTCATCGTCTTCATCGAGACCGGTCTGCTGTTCCCGCTGCTGCCGGGCGACTCGCTGCTGTTCACCGGTGGCCTGCTGGCCGCGCAACCGGATCCGCCGGTATCGATCTGGGTGCTGGTGCCCGCCGTCACCTTCATCGCCTTCGCCGGCGATCAGTCCGGCTATTGGATTGGCCGGGCCATCGGGCCCGCGCTGTTCCAGAAGGAAGACAGCCGGTTCTTCAAGAAGCATTACGTCACCGAGACGCACGCGTTCTTCGAGAAACACGGCCCGAAGACCATCATCCTGGCCCGGTTCGTGCCGATCGTGCGCACCTTCATGCCGGTGCTGGCGGGCGTGTCCACGATGAACTACCGCAAGTTCGTCGCCTTCGACATCGTCGGCGCGATCCTGTGGGGCGGCGGTGTGACCGTCCTCGGCTACTTCCTCGGCAACGTCGCGTTCATCCGCGACCACATCGAGGCGATCTTCCTGCTCATCGTGTTCGTGTCGATCCTGCCCGGCATCATGGCCGTCGCGAAGAAGCTGCTCGGCCGTGATTCGGCTGCCGAGCAGGTCGATCCCGTCCGTGATGTCGAACTGACGGCGTCGACGAACGAGACCACGCGCTGATCGCAGTGACGCCGGCGTCCTCCACCCTCGCACTGGGCAGCTTCGAACCGCTGATCTCGGCGGGACCCGCGCTCGTCTGGACGATCGTGCTGACGTTCGTCTTCCTGGAGTGCGCCTTCATCATCGGCCTGTTCCTGCCCGGTGATTCCATGCTGATCACCGCCGGCGTGGTGATGGCCTCGCACGCCTCCGGCGAAGCTCAGGTCTGGGGCCTGTCACTGGGCACCATGGTCGCGGCCATCGCGGGCAATCAGGTCGGCTACGTCGTCGGCAGCCGCACCGGCCACCATCTGGTGGCCCGCAAGAACGGCCGCTACATCAACACCCGCAACCTCGCCCGCGTCAGCGAAATGCTGCACCGGCACGGCTTCGTCGCGGTACTCGTCGCCCGCTGGATCCCCTGGGTGCGCACCCTGTGCCCCATGGTCGCCGGCGCGGCGGGCATGGACCACCGCAAATACACCATCGCCAGCACCATCGGCGCCATCCTCTGGGCCCCGGTGCTGCTGCTCATCGGCTACTACGCCGGCGGCTTCATCCAGCGAGTGCCCTGGCTGATGCCCGCGGTCGTGATCGTCCTCGTCGTCGGGCTGATCATCGGCACGATCCTCGGGATCCGGCAGTACCGGCAGGAGATGGCGCAGCCTGCGGAGGACTTCGATCTGGATGCCGCGGGGGTGCCGGAGCACTGAGCTCTGTCGGTGTGACCCGACCGAGCGCGAGCACTGGTCAGGCTCGTCAGATCGACCGTAACCGGGGTGCCGGACAGATCGAGTGTGACGTGGTTCGTGCTTTCTGCCACCGGTCGGACAAGATCTCCACCGCAAGCAGCACGTCGCAGACGACCGACAGCAACTCCTGACTTCGACTGGGGTTTACAACCCCGCTGCGCTCACCATGTGCGCGGCCTCCATCAGCATCCACCCCGAAAGCTGCACCGATAGGTCACGTTCGGGCACCTTGGATGAGGTCACCGAGCCGCCGGAGGTGAAGTAGCCGGCGCCGGAGCTGCCGCCGGGCAGCTGAGCCTGTTTGCTCCAGTCGTGGCCGAACAGCGGTTCGCCTTCGACTTCGAGCCGGTTCGCCCACGCGGCCTTGGCCGAGGACAGCACGATCGACGCGGCGCAGCGGCGGTCGGCTTCCTGCTGTGCGTCGTCGCCGGGCAGCATCAAGGCCACGAGTGCGAGATAGCGGATCAGGATGCCGTTGAACAGGCCACCGTCGCCGCCGCCTCCACCCTGGACCACCCCGCGCGTGGTCATCCGATCCTCGACGGCGGTGAGCAGGCGATGGACTCGCTCGAGATGTTTTGCCTCGCCGGTGTGCACCGCGAGCTCGGTCTCCAAGCCGAGCACCACGCCCTGGCAGTAGGTGAACACCGGGCGCTCGATCTCGCCGGAGGGTAGGTGGATGCCGTCGAGGATCAGGCCGGTTTCGGGGTCGCGCAGGGTGGCATCGAGCCAGTCGGCCATCTCGGCGGCGCGTTCGTGACGGCCGAGGCGCAGCAACGCGATGGCCGCCGGACCGTTGGCGGGCGCGTTGAAGTAGTCGGCGCCGACCCGCCACGGGATGCCACCGCCGGTATCGGGGTCCCAGGATTCGTACAGCTGCTTCTCCAGCGCGAGCAGCGCGCCCGGCGCCTCCTCGTTGTCCTGGGTCCGCTGCGCGCGCTCCAAAGCGATGGCCAGCCAGGCCATATCGTCGTAGTAGCGGTTGGTCCACCCGGTGATGTTGCGCAGCCGGTGCGAGCGGGCGAGCGCGCTGATCCGTTTGCGGCGGGCCGGGGTGGGCACGCGGGTGGCGGCGTCGACGGCACAGTCGATCAGATGCGCTTGCCACCAGTAGTGCCAGGACAGGAACAGCCGCTCACGTTTGGTGGCCGGCCAGCCGACCACGCCGAGCGCGGTGCCGGGTATCCCCCACAGTGGGCGCAGATGGCGGGAAAGGATCGCGGATTCGGCCATATCCGCACGTTCGGACCACAACGCGGGCGTCGGCTCGCTGAAATCCCCCTGACGCCGGGCGTCCCTCCGCGTGGTCATAGCTCAATGGTGCCAGGTCGGCACCGGGTTTCGCCGCCCAATTGTTACCAGGCTGTGGTCAGATCGGCATGTTGACGGATCCAGGCGTGCATGGCGATGCCCGCGGCCACGCCGGCATTGATGCTGCGGGTGGATCCGAACTGCGCGATCGACACCGTCAGCGTCGCGGCGTCGCGGGCGTGCTCGGTGACGCCGGGCCCCTCCTGCCCGAACAGCAACAGGCAGCGGCGTGGCAACCGAACCGTTTCCAGCGGAACCGATCCGGGCACATTGTCGACCGCGACGACGGTGAGGTCCTCGCGACGAGCGAACTCCATCAGCGCGGCGATATCGGTGTGGTGCTCGATGTGCTGATAACGGTCGGTGACCATGGCGCCGCGCCGATTCCAGCGCCGCCTGCCGACGATGTGCACGGCCGCCGCGGCGAACGCGTTGGCGGTACGGACGACGGTGCCGATATTCGCGTCGTGCCCGAAGTTCTCGATCGCGACGTGGAAGGGATGCCTGCGCGCATCGATGTCGGCGACGATCGCCTCGCGCGTCCAATAACGGTAGGCGTCCACCACATTGCGGCGATCGCCTTCGGCGAGCAGCACCGGATCCAACCGTGGATCATCCGGTGGCTGCCCGCCGAACTCCTCCGCCCACGGGCCGACGCCATGCGGATGCTCGCCCCATTCGGTGGGGCCGGGTAGCTGTTCCGGCACGTCCGGCGCGAGGTCTTTCACGCCGACGATGCTAATTCCCGAGGTGGGAGCCCCCGAGCCCGGCAGGGCGAACTAGGACGAGGCGCCGATCGCGATGACGACGATGATGATGTAAAGGATGACGAAGACGATCGAGACGATCAGCAGGATCGAAGAGATCATCCCGCAGATGTAGCCCGCCTTCACGTTCCCCCGACCCCCGAGCATCCCCCCGGAAGCGTCGATCTCGGCCAGTGCCTTCTTGCCCATCGACCAGGCGAACGGCCCGAGCAGACCGCACATGACCAGGCTGAGGATGCCGAGCACGAGAATGGTGGTGGCCTGCGGATGATCCTGCTGCGGGCCGTAGCCGTAGGGCTGTGGATAACCGGGCGCACCATACGGTTGCGCTGGGTAGGGCTGCGCAGCGTAGGGGTCCGAGCCGTAGGGGTTCGCACCGTAGGGATCGGAGCCCGGCGGCTGCTGCGGTGGGTATGTCATGCGGGTGATGTTAACCGTGGACAGGCACGATGGTGGGGCGAGCTACACCATCGACCCGGTGGTCAGCGCCCTCGATCGGGCGGTACGCCTCGACGAACATGGAGCTCATGACCGATTCCGTCACCCAGACGTTGGTACTGGACAAACCGGCCGCCGCTGCCGAGCCGGCGGGGACGCGCGTGCTGCGCGCCGTACTCCGCGCGCCGTTCACCGCGCGGACCTGGAAAGAGCTCGCCTACCTGATCGCGGCGTGCGTGCTCGGCGGGCTCGGGACCGCCTACGTATACCTGGCCGGCGGCGGGGGCGTGCTGGTGGCGATGACGATCATCGGCATTCCGGTGCTGGCCGTGGTGATTCTCGGCGGGCGACTCTGGGGCCACATCTATCGCGCGCTGGTGCGTGATCTGCTCGGAACGCCACTGGATCCACCGCCGCCGTTCCGGCCGAAGCCGGGCCTGATCGGGTTTCTCACCTCGGCGTTCACCGATATGCCGAGTTGGCGGGCGCTCGCGTTCGTTGTCGTGCAGTCGATCGTCGGCATGGTCGGCGGGTACTTCGTGCTGATCGCGACAGCGATGATCGGCTTCACCGCGATCTCGCCGCTGCCGTGGTACCTGTTCACCCCGACGAACATCGATGAGAACGGCGTCGAACGGCATTCGCTGGCCAACTTCGGCGAGTTCTATATCGACACCTGGCCGCGGGTGCTCGGGTTCGCGGCGCTCGGCGTGATCGGCTGTTTCCTGCTGCCGTGGCTGTTCCGGGTGGTGTGCCTGGTGCATCGGCAGCTGGCGATCTGGCTGCTTGCGCCGACCGCGCGCGACCGGCGGATGGCCGACCTGCAGGAAAGCAGGCGCGTCGCGGTCGAGGATTCCGCTGCCACGCTCCGCCGGCTCGAACGCGATCTGCACGACGGCACCCAAGCACGCCTGGTCACCATAGCGATGGCGCTCGGCCGGGCCGAGGAACGGCTCAGCCACGGCGACGATGCCGGCGACTTGATCGCCGACGCGCACGCGAGCACCAAGGAGGCGTTGGCCGAGCTGCGCGAGCTGGTGCGCGGAATCCACCCGCCCGCTTTGGAATTAGGTCTCGAACCGGCGCTGGAGACGCTGGCCGCGCGCTGCTCGGTACCGGTGCAGCTGCGCGTGCATCTGCCGGTGCGGCCGCACCCGGCGATCGAGGCCATCGCCTACTTCTCGGTTGCCGAATTGTTGACCAATGTGGTGAAGCACGCCGATGCGACCCACGCCTGGGTGTCGGTGCTGTCCTCGGGTGATGATTCGCTGGTGGTTTCGGTCCGCGACAACGGCAGCGGCGGTGTGCTGCAACCGATCCCGGGTGAGCCGGTGACCGGCAGCGGGCTGGCCGGGCTGGCAGCGCGGGCCGCGAGCGTCGACGGCGGCCTCACCGTCGACAGTCCGGTTGGCGGGCCGACCGTCGTCACCATCACGCTGCCGACCGCGGGCCCACGATGAGTACCACTGCTGCTCAACCCGACTCGCTGCGGGTGGTGATCGCAGAGGACAGCGCCATCCTCCGCGACGGCCTGGCCGGGTTGCTCGCCGAACGAGGCCACCAGGTGGTGGCGATGGTCGGCGACGCGACCAACCTGTCCGAAGTGGTGGCCGAGCACGCGCCGGACGTCGCCGTGGTCGACGTCCGCATGCCGCCGACCTACACCGACGAAGGCCTGCTCGCCGCGATCGAACTACGCCGCAAATTCCCCCTCACCGGCGTGCTCGTCTTCTCCCAGTGGGTGGAGACCCGCTACGCCACCGAACTGCTCGCCGGCGGCGCGAACGGCGTCGGCTACCTGCTCAAAGACCGGGTCGCCGACGTCCGCGAGTTCATGGAAGCCCTCGACCGCGTCGCCACCGGCGGCACGGCCCTCGACCCCGAGGTGGTGAGCCAATTGATGGGCGCCTCCCGCCAGCAACAAGCCCTCGACCGGCTGACCCCGCGCGAACGCGAGGTGCTCGAACTGATGGCCCAAGGCCTCACCAATGCCGCCATCGCCCGCTCGCTGACCGTTACCGAACGGGCCGTCGAAAAGCACATCGGCAACATCTTCACCAAGCTCGACCTGCCGCCCTCGGACACGCATCACCGCAGGGTGATGGCGGTGCTGCGGTTGCGGGGGTAGCAACGGCACTCCCAGTCGAGTGCCGGCAGGACACCGCCCACAACCGGCGAACTCAGCTCAACCGGTAGGCGAGCTTGGCGAACTGCCCCATCTGCTCGACCTCGACCAACCGCATCCGATCCGACAGGATTCGGCGTGGCAGGAGCGGGGCGCCGGAACCGAGGGTGACCGGGGCGATGCCGACGATCACTTCGTCGAGCAGGCCGGCGTCGGCGAATCGGCCCGCCAGTTCGCCGCCGCCGACTACCCAGATATCGCGGCCGGCTGCGGCTTCGGTCATCTGGGCGTGGATCGGGCGTACGTCGCCGGCCACGAAGCGGAGGTTCGCTCCGGGGATCGGGGGCAGGTCGCGGTGGGTGAACACCCAGCACGGGCGGTCGCCGTAGTTGTCGGCCCAGTGCTCGGGTGGGTCGTTGGCCGCGATCCATTCGTAGGTTGTCGCGCCCATGCACATGGCACCGACGCCGAGCAGGAAATCGTCCACATCGCTGGTCGCGGTATCGGCGTCGGCTACGGCCATCAGCCAGTCCAAGGAGTTGTTCTGGTCGGCGATGTAGCCGTCGAGGCTGGTGGCGGTGTAGTAGCGGGTCGTCATGGTGGTCGATCCTGGCACCCAAACCTGACAGACTCCGTCAGGTTAAGCGAGGCACCGACTCTAGAGCGATCCAGTGAGACACTGAATGTACAATTTTAACAGCGGAGACCCGGATTTATGTACAGGAGGCGCGTCATGTCGCTGACTCACATTGAGATCGACGATGAGGCCCTGGAGCAGGCGAAGCGCTTGGGCGGACACCGGACCAAAACAGCGGCGGTGGCTGCCGCGCTGGCCGAATACAACGAACGGCTCTCGCGCGCCGAGGCCTACGATCATTACTTCGAGCTCGCCCGCGACTGGGACATCGAGGGCGCCGAAGCCGCACATCGCGCTGAAAAGGAGCCCCCCACTCGATGATCGGCTACCTGCTCGATTCGTCGGCGCTGTGGCGAATACTTCGCGACAAGTCCCTCCATGATCGCTGGCGCACGCCGACGACATCGGGCGAGATCCGCTCGTGCTACCCGCAGCGGGCCGAATTCATGCGCTCGGCGCGCAATCTGAAGGAGTACTCCGCGTTCTGCGGGATGTACGACAGCCTCTACCGCGATGTGGCGGTGCCGAAATCCGCGGGTACGTGGATATCGGGTTTGCAGTACCGGGCCGCCGAGATGGGGAGCCACAGCTGCCTGTCCGCTGTCGACCTGCAAGTCTGTGCGACCGCCGCGTACCACGGTCTCGTGGTCGTCCACGACGACGGCGATTTTGTGACCGCGGCTCGCCTCGCCACCGAACTCCGTCAGCTGAACGTCCACGACGGCCCGCCTGAACTCTGATCACTTTCTCGAGGCCGGCGATCTCCCGCCGGATTCGGCAGGCTGCGGCCGCGTCACGTCGGAGATCGCCTTGGTATCCCAATAGAACGGCCGGATCTCGGCGATGCGGGCGTTCTCCACGCGCAGGGTTTGCAGGATCGGGAAGTCGAGTTCACGGCCGGTGGCGCGGGCTCGGGCGTGGATGCGGGTGTGGACCACGGCGGTGCTGCCGGTGGCGAGGAACTGCTGGTCGAGGAAGTCGAAGACTTCCCAGACGGCGCTCATGGCGGTGAAGAAGCGTTCGAGGCCGGAGTGGCCGCGCCAGATGCCGCCATATGGGAGGGCGTCGGCTTGGTGGAGGACGACGTCATCTGCGAAGTACGGAGCGAGGATGTCGAACGACGCGTTGCCCGGGCCGCCTGCGGCGAGGTACCGGGCTTCGGCGGCGTACATGCCGGTGAGGACGTCGAGCGTGGACTGATCGGACATGGGTTCAGCATTTCGCCGGGGCCGAAGCGGTGCTGGCGGTAAACGGCCGTCGCGTCCACCGGCAGCGAGTAGCGGCAGCCCGGCACGCCACCGCCCGGCCGGTGAGCGTCGCACGCCTGGTCACCGGGCATATCCTGGAACCACAGGGGTGATGGCGATGGACCACGTGCGCGTGCTGCGGGTGGTGCTCGGGGTGACGGCCGGGTACCTGATTCTGCTTGCGCTGTGGTTGGGGTGGGTGGTGCAGCACACGCCGGACGGGACGGTGCCGTTTCAGATCATGGCGCTGGTGGGGATCTTCGGCTCGTGTATCGGGATCGGATTGATGTGGGTGGAGCGGCCCTCGAAGGCGGATCGGCGATTGGCGCGGCATGGGATCGAGGGGTGGGCGCGGGTGGAGCATGTGCGGCCGCTGGCGTGGACAGATCATCACAGTGAGCTGACCGAGCTGGATCTGGAGTTCACCGTGCCGGGGGCCGAAAGCTACCGGGGGACGGTGGTTTACGACGTGACGCCGGCCGACAAGGAGCGGTTGGAGGTCGGCGAGGTCATCTCGATCCGGGTGGACCCGGAGAACCGGGATCGGGTGATGTTCTGCCTGTGACTCCGGGCTGCCCTGTGCCACCGCTCCACTACCCGGTTCAGCTCCGATTCGCGTGCGCCTTCGGATCGGCGAGCAGGAACTGCGCGGCACCGTACGTCGCCAGGATGACCCCTTCGGTCACCCGCCGCGAACGCTCACTGCGGGCGAACAACCGGCGCAGCACGATCAAACCATCCGACACCGTGAACAGCAGCGCACCGAGCCCGAGCCGGCTGCGCGGATCGGCGTTCGGAATATTCAGCCCCGCAACATTTTCCGCGCCAGGAGCCAGCGCTGGATCGGACGCCAGTACCGCCGCCGTGCCGAGCGTCGCACCATAGGCGGTCAGTGGGGCCGCGATCGCAGGCGCCTTGGCGCGCAGCAACGCGCCCGCGCCGAGCCACGCCAGCACCCGCGGTACCGCAATCGCGGGCTGCGGCCGTGCACCCCGGCGCCACCACAGCGACGCGTACCCGGCCTGCATCACCGCGAACGACGACGCACCGGCGATCAGCCTGCGGTCGTCGTCCGGGTCGATGAGCAGCACATCGCCGACGGTGGCGGCGCCGAGCGAACTCAGCAGCACGGTCCGGTCGGTCGGGTCGAGTTCGGCGCAGCCGCGCGCGACGTCGGCCGCCAGCAGCGGCATCATCAGCGGCTTGGCGACCCACTGGAGCTTGTCACGGCCGGTGAGCGCGCCGAACACGGTGACGGCGGTGGCGGCCAGGTACCCGGCGCGGAACGGGCGCATGCCGTCAGAAGCTCGGCTCGGCGGGCTTCGGCGGCAGGGTGACGACCTGCCCGGCATAGCTGAGCCCGGCGCCGAAGCCGAGCAGCAGCGCCAGCTGACCGCCCTTGGCCTTGCCGGTGACCAGCATTTCCTCCATGGCCAGTGGAATCGAGGCGGCCGAGGTGTTGCCGGTGTTCTCGATGTCGTTGGCCATCGGGATGTCCTCGGCCAGGCCGAGGTTCTTCTTCATCAGCTCGTTGATGCGGGCATTGGCCTGGTGCGGCACGAACACCTCGATGTCTTCCTTGGCGACCCCCGAGGAGTTCAGCGCCTCCGACAGCGCACGCGGCAACGTCACCGCAGCCCAGCGGAAGACCTTGGGCCCCTCCATGCGCAGCGCCATCCGCTTCAGCGGCTCGCCGTCGTAGCCGTCCTGCTGAAGCGCGTCGGCCCTGTTCATGTACTCGAGGAAGTCGACGTCCTGGGCGATGGCCTCGGCGTTCTCGCCGTCGCTGCCCCACACCGTCGGGGAGATGCCGTTTTCCTCGCTCGGGCCGACGACGACGGCGCCCGCGCCGTCACCGAAGATCATCGCTGTGCCGCGATCGGTGGGGTCGAGGCCGACGGTCATCGTCTCGGCGCCGATGACCAGCACGTATTCGGCCGAACCGGCGCGGATCAGGTCGGCGGCGACGCCGAGGCCGTAGCCGAAACCGCCACAGCCGGAGGTCAGGTCGAAGGCGGGGATGCCGTTGATGCCGAGGTCGGCGGCGATGGTGGGGGCGCCGTGCGGGGTGAGCTTGAGCCAGCTGGAGGTGCACAGGATCAGCGCGCCGATCTTGGACCGGTCGATGCCGGTGTTGTTCAGCGCGCGATCGCCTGCGGCCGCGGCGATCGAACGCAGCGTCTCGTCGCCGCTGATCCAGCGCCGGTTGCGGATGCCGGTGCGCTCGTAGATCCACTGGTCGGTGGAGTCGAGGACCTCACACACCTCGTCGTTGCTGACGACGCGCTGCGGCCGGTAAGCACCGATACCGAGCATCGCGACATTGTCGCGGCCCTTCTTGACTGCAATGCTCACCACGGCGACTCACACGACCCTTCAACTACCGAATAAATCAGCACCAGGCTAGCGGAGGGCAACTACTCAGCCCAGCGCCAGATCCTTCAGTCCGAGAATCGAGCGGTACTCCAGGCCCTCGGCGGCGATGACCTGGTCGGCGCCGGTCTCCCGGTCCACAACGGTCGCCACGCCGACGACCGTCGCGCCGGCCTCGCGCAGCGCGCGCACGGCCGTGAGGGGCGAATTGCCGGTGGTCGTGGTGTCCTCCACCACCAGCACCCGCTTGCCGACGATGTCGGGGCCTTCGATCTGGCGCTGCATGCCGTGGGTCTTGGCGGCCTTGCGCACCACGAACGCGTCGATCGGACGTCCGGGCGCGTGCATCACGGCCAGTGCCACCGGGTCGGCGCCCATGGTGAGCCCGCCGACGGCGTCGAAATCCCAGTCGGCAACCAGCTCGCGAAGCAGTTTGCCGATCAGCGGCCCGGCCTGGTGGTGCAGCGTCGCGCGACGCAGGTCGACGTAGTAGTCGGCCTCTTTACCCGAGGACAGCGTCACCTTGCCGTGCACGACGGCGAGTTCGCGCACCAGCGCCGCCAAACTGTCCCGGTCGGTTGTTGCCTGATCGATCATCTGAGTCCTTCCGCGTGTGTTCAACGAGTCGCGTCACAGCGGTTTCGGCGAAGTCCGCCCGCCAGCACCTGCGCGTCAAGGGTACGGCGTGGGCTGCGGGCGGCGAGCAGAGCGGGTTACTTCGGCACCGGACCCTGATATGGGCGGAATCCGGGGTGGAACGGGCCGCCGGGTAGCTGCGGGGCGTCGTCGTCGGAGGCGGGGGCGCGGAAGTCGCCGGGGCGGCTGGTGCGGTCGACGGATTCGATGCGCTCGGCGAGCCGCTCCTCCCGTGCGGCCGGACGGGCGTCGGGGACGACGGCCAGGCTGGGGCGGCGCGAGGACGGCGGTTCGGGCGTGGGCCCGTCGGGACGGCTCGCGAGATCGCGCTCGCCGGTGGCGTCGGCCGGGCCCGGGCGGAGGTCGTCGGACCTGGACGCCGGCCGGGCGCCGATCACGCCGGGCGCATCGTCGCCGGGTTCGCGGGGCTCGGGTTCGTCGTAATCGGGTTCGTCGTAATCGGAGTCGTCGTAGTCGGAATCGTCGTAGTCGGAATCGTCGTAGCCGGTGTCGAACTCGTCGTAGTCGGCGTCGTCGGGTTCGGGTTCGGAGTCGCGGAACCGTGGCGGCGCGACGCGGGCCGGGCGCTCGTCGGGCTCATCGATCTCGGCCGCCCTGGCGCGGGCACGGCCGTGCGAACGCCCGCCTTCGGGGTCGAGTCCGCGCGGTTCGGCGACCGGCGGCAGCACATGCAGCAGACCGGACAGCCGCAACACCGCGTCGATGGCGGTTTCCCATTCCTTGGCGGTGGTGCCGACCGAGAGCATGCCGAGGGTCCAGTTGCCCTCGCTCCACAGCATCTGCACGGTTTCCGGCAGCGTCTCGATGAAGGCGACCATCCGCTGGTCGACGGCATGCCTGGCGATTTCCGGATTGGTCGCGAACACCACGCGGTCGCCGATGGCGCCGAGCAGCTCCAGATCGTGGTCCTTGGGCGGGGACGCCGTCTTCAGACGCATATCGACGTCGATATCGGAGCCGATCTGCCTGCGCACGGCCACCAGCGTCGCCGAATCCTCGAGGTCGAACAGCACGAACTTCTCGCCCTTGCGGATACCGGAGACCACGTCGACCGCGGACAGATAGCCCAGCTTGGCCAGCGCACCGCGCCGCCACGTCGAGGGCAGCGCCGGTTCCACCGACACATACGTATAGCCCTGGGCCTTGGCCCAGACCTGGCGCGCGTGACCGGTCCGCTGCCGCTGGAGCCGATCGAAATACAGCAGTACGACCGCACCCACGAGTGCGATCGCCGCCAACCCGAACCACATAGCCGTCATCGCCGTCTAGCCTATCGAGCCGACCGGGGGTTTGCCCGGCACCACCCGCGCGCGCCGCGGCGTTTGTGGCCGATCACGAAACTTCTCATCGCCCGCCGCCGGGAAGTGCTGTGCTGATGATGATCTTGGCGTGAATCGAGCCGTCGGGCGCCTTGTCGCCTTGGACGACGACGAGTTCGCCGGTCGGCAGATCCGCGGGCGATCCGCCCGACAGCGAGATCACCTGGGTGTTCGAGTCGGTGGTCACCGTGACGGTCGAGCCGCCGATCGAGCTGACGGTGAGCGTGCCCGCGTTGTTGGCGGTGATGGTGCCCATGGTGGCGCCGATGCCGTCGATGCCTTCGATTCCGGGCAGGCTGGGAATGACCAGCGGCGGTGTGCTCGGCCCCGGTGACGGGTTCGGGGTGCGTCCCGCGGTGGGCAGCGAGGACGTCGCGGTGTCACTGGCCGACGAGGTGGAATCGCTACCGCCGAACAGCAGTCCGGCGACCGCACCGGCCACCGCGATCAACAGCACTACGGCCAGCCCGAGGCCGATCCACAGTCCGGTGTTGCGCTTGGGCGGACGCGGCGGTTCGCCCGAGGGCGGCATCGCACCGAGATCGCCCATCGCCGCAGGGTCGGGGGTGGGCTGGGTCGGCGGCTGCCACTGCTGACCTTCGTATCCACCCCACTGGCTGTCGTAGGTGGGCAGTTCGCGGGTCGGGTTGGACGGCGGCTTCCACGGCTCGTACTGGTCGCCGCCCGGATACGCCGTCGGCCCGTAGGCCTCGGTGTATTCGGTGGTGTGCAGCGGCTCGGTGCCGGAACCACCCGGCGAACCCAGGTGTTCGGTCGGCGAATCGTCCGGCCGCTGCCCCCACGGATCGTTCGGGTTGGTCATGCACCCAGCGTACGAGGGACGGGCGCCGCGGGCATTGCACTCGAATGCCGCAACGCCCGTCCCGGTCGCTCACTTGCCGACGACCAGTCCGTCTCCGTCGGGGCTGACACCCACCTTGACGGTGTCGCCGTCGGTGATCTCGCCGGCGAGCAGCTCCTTGGCGAGGGTGTCGCCGATGGCCTGCTGGATCAGCCTGCGTAGCGGCCGCGCACCGTAGACCGGGTCGTAGCCGCGCACCGCCAGCCAGAACCGGGCCGAACCGCTGACGTCCAGCGTCAACCTGCGCTGCGACAAACGCTTTTGCAGCTGCTCGAGCTGGATATCGACGATGGACTCGAGCTGTTCCTCGTTGAGCGAATGGAACATCACGACGTCGTCGAGCCGGTTGAGGAACTCCGGTTTGAAGGCCGAGCGCACGGCATTCATCACGAAATCCTTGTCGCCACCCGCACCGAGGTTCGAGGTGAGGATGAGGATGGTGTTGCGGAAGTCGACCGTGCGGCCCTGGCCGTCGGTCAACCGGCCTTCGTCGAGAACGGCGAGCAGGATGTCGAACACATCCGGATGCGCCTTCTCGATCTCGTCGAACAACACCACGGTGTAGGGCCTGCGCCGCACCGCCTCGGTGAGCTGACCGCCCTGGTCGTAGCCGACGTATCCGGGCGGCGCGCCGACCAGCCTGGCGACCGAATGCTTTTCGCTGTACTCGCTCATGTCGATGCGGACCATGGCGCGTTCGTCGTCGAAGAGGAAGTCGGCCAGCGCCTTGGCCAGCTCGGTCTTACCGACGCCGGTGGGGCCGACGAACATGAACGAGCCGGTCGGCCGGTTCGGATCCGCGACACCGGCGCGGGCCCGGCGCACCGCGTCCGATACCGCCCGCACGGCCTCGTCCTGGCCGACCACGCGACGCCCGAGTTCGGTCTCCATGCGCAGCAGCTTCTGGGTCTCGCCCTCGAGCATGCGGCCCACCGGAATGCCGGTCCACGACGACACCACCTCGGCGATATCGTCCGGCCCGACCTCTTCCTTCAGCATCACCTCGCCGTCACTGGCCGAGGCGGAGGCCTTCTCGGCCTCGGCGAGCTGCTTCTCCAGCGCCGGGATCTTGCCGTAGCGCAGCTCGGCGGCCTTGCCGAGATCGCCGTCACGTTCGGCCCGTTCGGAGGCGCCGCGCAGCGATTCCAATTCCTCCTTGAGCACCCGGACCTGGTCGATGGCGTTCTTCTCGTTCTGCCAGCGGGTGGTGAGCTGGTTGAGCTTTTCCCTGCCGTCGGCCAGCTCGGAGCGCAACTTCTCCAGCCGCTGCTTGGACGCCTCGTCGGTTTCCTTGGCGAGGGCGACCTCTTCGATCTCGAGCCGCCGCACCGCGCGTTCGACCTCGTCGATCTCCACCGGACGCGAGTCGATCTCCATGCGCAGCCGCGAGGCCGATTCGTCGACCAGGTCGATCGCCTTGTCCGGCAGGAACCGGGAGGTGATGTAGCGGTCGGACAGGGTGGCCGCGGCGACCAGCGCGGAGTCGGTGATGCGCACACCGTGGTGCACCTCGTAGCGCTCCTTGATGCCGCGCAGGATGCCGACGGTGTCCTCCACCGAGGGCTCGCCGACCAGCACCTGCTGGAAACGACGCTCGAGGGCGGCGTCCTTCTCGATGTGCTGGCGGTACTCCTCCAGCGTGGTGGCGCCGACCAGGCGCAGCTCGCCGCGGGCCAGCATCGGCTTGATCATGTTGCCCGCGTCCATCGCGGACTCGCCGGTGGCGCCGGCGCCGACGATGGTGTGCAGCTCATCGATGAAGGTGATGATCTGCCCCGCGCTGTTCTTGATGTCTTCGAGCACGGCCTTGAGCCGCTCCTCGAACTCACCGCGGTACTTCGCACCGGCCACCATGGCGCCGAGGTCGAGCGAGATCACCGACTTGCCGCGCAGCGATTCGGGGACGTCGCCGGCGACGATGCGCTGGGCCAGCCCCTCGACGATGGCGGTCTTGCCGACGCCGGGCTCACCGATGAGCACCGGGTTGTTCTTGGTGCGCCGCGACAGCACCTGCACCACGCGACGGATCTCGGTGTCGCGGCCGATCACCGGGTCCAGCTTGCCGGAGCGGGCGGCCTCGGTGAGGTCGGTGGAGTACTTCTCCAGCGCCTGGTAGCTGCCCTCGGGGTCGGGGTTGGTGACCCGGGCGCTGCCGCGCACGGCGGTGAACGCCTCGCGCAGGGCGTCGGCGGTGGCGCCGTATTTGGTGAGCAGCATGGTGATGTCGGAATCACCCTCGGCCAGGCCGACCATGACGTGCTCGGTCGACACGTACTCATCGCCCATCTCGGTGGCCAGCCGCTGCGCCGCGGTGATCGCGGCCAGCGCTTCGCGGCCGAGCTGGGGGGTGGTGGTCGCACCGGTCGCGCTCGGCAACCGGTCGATGATCTCTTGCGCCTCGCGTCGCACGACCGCCGGATCCGTCCCGACGGCCTTCAGTAAGGGGGCGGCGATGCCGTCGGTCTGATCCAGCAACGCCACCAGCAAGTGCGCCGGACGAATCTCCGGGTTGCCAGCGGCCGAGGCCGCTTGCAAGGCAGCGGTCAGCGCCGCCTGAGTCTTGGTGGTGGGATTGAACGAGTCCACAAAGCACCTTCCTACTGGTCGATAATCTCGCCGATGCCGAGTGCGTACGGCGGCTGCCATCGCCGTCGGCACGGTGTCCTTCGGTTCAACGCTCGAAAGGTTGAGTCTGTTCCGCTCAACTTTGCCGATTCTAGCGACCTCGGCGGGCCGGACTCGACCCGAACGCTACGCCGCGACCGTGACCGGTGAATCGGTGTTGCGCATCCAACATGTGACAAATGCCGGTAACCTGCCCATACCCACATGACCACGGCGTTTTCAGGGATACTTGCCTCGACGGAGGACCGCCGGTTACGGGTAGGTCCCCGGGCAGCTCTTCGAGGGAAAGGAAGCCCACGCCGTGGATGCGCGTTCGGCTGCGCTGGTCCGCGCCAACTTCCGTTCGGTGGTCGATTCACCGCACGGACCCGAGCGGTTGATCAGTGCGTTTTATGGTCACCTGTTCGCCGAGAATCCGGCACTGCGGGACCTGTTCCCGCCCGCCATGGATATGCAGCCGAAACGCCTGGTCACCGCCATCCAGTACATGCTCGATCACCTCGAGGACTGGGACCGGGCGCAGAAGTTCCTCGAACAGCTGGCCCGCGACCACCGAAAATACGGGGTCGAAGCCTCCCATTACGACCTCGCCGGACGCGCCCTGTTCGCGGCCGCGCGCACCTACAACGGTGCCGCCTGGAGCGACGAGCTGGCCGACGGCTGGCGCGATGTCGCCCTGCTGATCTCGGCCGCCATGGCCATCGGCGCCAACTCCGATGATTCCCCGCCTTACTGGGAGGCCACCGTCGTCGGACACCGGCACGTGCTCGACGACCTGGCCATTGTGCGGCTGCAATCCGACAGCCCGATCCCCTATCAGGCCGGACAGTACGTGCCGGTCGCGGTGCCGCAGCGGCCGAAGATGTGGCGGTACCTGTCGCCGGCGATCCCGGCCAACCCCTACGGCGAGATCGAATTCCACGTCCGCAAGGTCCGCGGCGGCTGGGTGAGCCCGGCCATCGTCAACGAGACCACCGTCGGCGACCGCTGGCTGATCGGCGGCCCACTGGGCGGGCTGCACGTGGATCAGGAAAGTGGCCGGGATGTCTTGATGATCGGCTCGGGCACCGGGATCGCGCCGCTGCGCGCCCAGCTCATCGAGATGGGACAGCGCGGCATCAACCCGCGAGTGCAC
>NZ_BAFY01000236.1 GCF_000308555.1 Nocardia cyriacigeorgica NBRC 100375
CGAACACCGCCACCTGCGGGGTGTCGGGCAGCAGTTCGCGCACGGCTTCGATTCCCATGACGTTGGCCGGGTTGTGCAGCGGTGCGAGCGCGGACAGTTCGGAGATGGTGGCGATGGCGCGATCGTCGAGCAGGGTCGGCCGGTAGAACACCTCGCCACCGTGCACCACCCGGTGCCCGACCGCGGCCACCCCTTCGCCGGACAGGTCGTGCCCGGACTCGGCGAACATCCGGAACGCCAGCCTGAGCCCGGCGGTGTGGTCGGCGATCGGTCCGCGCCGCTCGACCGTCCGCCCGTCCACGGTGTGTTCGACCCGGCCGTCGTCCTCACCGATGCGCTCCACCAGCCCGGACGCGGCGACCACCCCGGAATCCGGTTCCAGCAGCTGATATTTGATCGATGACGAGCCGGAGTTGATGACCAGCACCCGTTCGTTACCCATCACGCCTCCTCCGCCGCCGACGCGAGCACCGCACCGGCACACCACCGGTAACCCGGCCCCCGCTCCACCTGTTCCATCCCTGTGATCGGAGAGACAACCGGCCTCATTCGCCCTGCGCCTGGATCGCGGTGATGGCGACGGTGTTGACGATATCGGCGACCAGCGCGCCACGAGACAGATCGTTGACGGGCTTGCGCAGACCTTGCAGCACCGGACCGATCGCGATCGCCCCCGCGCTGCGCTGCACCGCCTTGTAGGTGTTGTTACCGGTATTGAGGTCGGGGAAGATGAACACCGTTGCCCGCCCGGCCACTTCGGAATCGGGCAGTTTGGCGTCGGCCACCGTCGGCTCGATCGCGGCGTCGTACTGGATCGGGCCCTCCACCAACAGCTGGGGCGCGCGCTCGCGGACCAGTTTGGTGGCCACCCGCACCTTGTCCACATCGGCGCCGCTGCCGGATTCACCGGTGGAGTAGGACAGCATCGCCACCCGCGGATCGATCCCGAAACGCTCGGCGGTCGCGGCCGAGGAGATCGCGATGTCGGCCAGCTGCTCCGAGCTCGGATCAGGTACCACGGCACAGTCGCCGTAGGCGAGCACCCGGTCGGCCAGGCACATCAGGAACACACTCGACACCGTGGACACACCCGGCACCGTCTTGATGATCTCGAACGAGGGCCGGATGGTGTGCGCGGTCGTGTGCGCGGCACCCGACACCATGCCGTCGGCAATGCCCTTGTGCACCATCATGGTGCCGAAATAGGAGATGTCGGTGACCGTTTCCCGCGCCCGCTCCAGCGTCATGCCCTTGTGTTTGCGCAGTTCGGTGTATTCGCGGGCGAAGTCTTCGAGGTGTTCGGAAGTGCGTGGGTCGAGCACCTCCGCGTCGGCGATGTCGACACCCAACTCCGCGGCGCGCGCCCTGATGGCGTTCTCGTCGCCGAGGATGATCAGATCGGCGATCTTGCGCTGGAGCACCCGGCCCGCCGCACGCAGGATCCGGTCGTCGTCGCCTTCGGGCAGCACGATGCGTTTGCGGTCGGCCCTGGCCCGCTCGATGAGCTGGTATTCGAACATCTGCGGGGTCACCACCGTCGAACGCGGCACCTCCAGCCTGCGCAGGAATTCACCGGCGTCGACGTGCTGTTCCATCAGCGCCAGCGCGGTATCGACCTTGCGCGGATTGTCGGCCGACATGCGGCCGCGGGTGCGGTGCGCGGCGCCCGCGGTGTCGTAGGTGCCGAGGCTGGTGGTGAGGATCGGCAGCCTCGGCTTCAGGCCCGTCATCAGCCGGGCGATGGCCGGATGCGGCAGCAGCCCGCCGTTCATGATGATGCCCGACAGCGACGGAAAGCCTTCGGCCTCATGCGCGTTCACCACGCTGAGCAGCACGTCGGACCGGTCACCCGGCGCGATGACGACCTCGCCGTCTTCCAGCCGCTCCAGAATGTGCTCGGCCGTCATCCCGCCGACCATGATCTTCATGGCCTCGCGATGTAGCAGCTCCGGGTCGCCGCTGTACATTTCGCCGTCGATGGCGGCGCACAGTTCTGCCATGGTCGGCGCGATCAGCAGCGGCACCTCCGGCAGCGTCCACGACGGCACCGCGAAACCGGACAGCGCCGCGCACACCTGGTCGAGCTGATCGGGCGCGCAGCGATTGGCGATGATCGCGACCAACTGCGCGTGCTCGGCCGACAGCTCCGACGAACACAGCTCGGCCAGCTGCTTCACCTCGTCGGGACTGCGCTCGGAACCGCGCACCACCAGCAGCACCGGGGCCCCGAGGTTCACCGCGATCCTGGCGTTGTAGCGCAGCTCGCTCGGGCTGGCCACATCGGTGTAATCGCTGCCGACCACGACCACCGCGTCACAGGCCTTGGCGACCTCATGAAACCGCATCACGATCTCGCTGATCGCGGCGTCCGGATCGGTGTGCACCTGCTCGTAGGTGACGCCGATGGCCTGCGCGTATTCGATATCGGCGGTGCTGTGCTCGAGCAGCAGCTCCAGGATGTAATCGGGCTCGTCGGTGGAGCGGGTGATCGGCCGGAACACCCCGACCCGCGCGGTGGTCGCGCACAGCATCTGCAAGACGCCGAGCGCCACCGTGCTCTTGCCGGTGTCGCCTTCCGGTGACGCGATGTACACGGTGGACGGAGCTAGGTCGGCCATATCGCAGAGCTTAGTGAACCGGTGGCAATCGGACCGGGTGACCGGACGCGTTCGCCGCCAGATCGTCGCGGAGACGTCCATGCCCGCATACCGGGGTATTCTTTCGGCATGGACGAGACGCATCCGATCGACTACGAGGCGATCCGAGAGCGCTTTCCGTGGGTGGGGCTGGTGAGCACCGGCGAGCGTGACCTCTCCTCGCGATACCGCGAGATCATGGCCGAGTCCCGCCGCGATCGCGAAATCGTGGAGGCGATCGACGCCATTCGGCGGACCGCGTGAGTGAACTGCTGTGCGACACCGGCGTGTTGATCGCGCTGTACGACCGCAGCGATTCGCATCACGCACGGTGCGTGCGCTTCATGCAACGCCGTTCCGGAACCCTGCTGGTTCCCGAGCCCGTTCTTGGTGAAGCCTGCAACTTTCTTCGCAATCACCTGCGCAGCGGCCCTGCGCTGGAGATCCAGCTGCTGGAAGCGTTCACCGCGACCGGTGCCGATACCGAGATCGTCAACCCGACGCCCGAGGATCGAAAGCGGGCGACGGAGTTGGCGCGGCAGTTGGTCACCGGTCCACTCGGATACGTTGACGCGATCATCCTGGCCACCGCGGAACGACTGAAGGTAACCGACATCGCCAGCGTCGACTTCAAGTTCCTGGGCATGGCCGGCCCGGTCAGCCGCATACAGCCGCTGAACTGGGTACTTCAAGAGTTCGGGTAACCGACCGAGTAATTCGACGCGCCCGCCCGGCCGTGGGGCGCGCACTGGCACGACCCAGCTGACCGAGAGCTCGAACTCAGCCCAGCGCGCGCAACCGCGGCGCCAGATCGCGCTGGAACAGGTCCAGGAACCGTCGCTGGTCGTGCCCCGGCGCGTGGAAGACCAGGTGGTTGAGGCCCGCGTCCAGGTACGGCTTGATCTGGGCGACGGCGTCGTCGGGGTCGCTGGCGACGATCCAGCGCTTGGCGATCTGCTCGATCGGCAGCGCGTCGGCGGCGGCCTCCATCTCGATCGGGTCGGTGATGGAGTGCTTCTGCTCGGCGGTCAGCGACAGCGGCGCCCAGAACCGGGTGTTCTCCAGCGCCAGTTCCGGATCGGTGTCGTAGGAGATCTTGATCTCGATCATCCGGTCGATATCGGCGACCTCGCGGCCTGCCCTGGCCGCGCCCTCGGCGACCGCCGGCATCAGCTTCTCGGTGTAGAGGTCCATGCCCTTGCCGGAGGTGCAGATGAAGCCGTCACCGGCGCGGCCGGCGTACCTGGCGACCAGCGGCCCGCCGGCGGCGATGTAGACAGGGATACCGTCCTTGGGCACGTCATAGATCGACGCGCCGACCGTGCGGTAGTACTGGCCGTCGAAATCGGTGCGCTCACCGGTCCACAGCGCGCGCATGAGCTCCACCGACTCGCGCAGCCGCGCGAAACGCTCCTTGAACTCCGGCCATTCGCCGGTGTAGCCGGTGGCGATCTCATTGAGCGCCTCACCGGTGCCGACGCCGAGCATCACCCGGTTCGGGTACAGGCAGCCCATGGTGGCGAACGCCTGCGCGATCACCGCCGGGTTGTAGCGGTAGGTCGGGGTGAGCACGGAGGTGCCGAGCAGGATGCGCTCGGTGCGCTCACCGGCCGCGGCCATCCAGGCCAGCGAGAACGGCGCGTGCCCGCCCTTGTGCCGCCACGGCTGGAAATGGTCGCTGACCGTCGCGCTGTCGAGGCCGTGCTCCTCGGCCAGCACCGCCAGTTCCACCAGCTCTCGAGGTCCGAACTGTTCCGCCGATGCCTTGTACCCGAGTTTGAGATCCGCCACCTGCGCCACTCCTGTCGCTCGTGCGGGATGACCGCACACCATTGCACCGCTTCCGCGATCGCCCGATACAGCCGAGGGCCGCCGGGGATTGTTCCCGGCGCCGCGCCCGATATCGCTGAGCGCGCCGCACTCGGCACGGCCCGCCCTCGACCATAACCAGTGGGGCTCAACCGTTGAACCCCGCCGCGCACATCGCCGGTCCACACCGGCCACGTGGCTCCGGTCGCCACGCCTCGGCCGCCCACCGGCGTGATGTGTCACGCAATGCACGCCGCGGCGCACCCGATAGCGGACAATTGGCCGGGTGACCTCCGCAGACGATCGGATCCTTTCCTACCTGACCGATATGGACGGTGTGCTCGTGCACGAGGATCATCTGATCCCCGGCGCCGACGAATTCCTCGCCGAGCTGCGGGACAAGGAGATCCCGTTCCTGGTCCTCACCAACAACTCCATCCGCACACCCCGCGATCTCCAAGCCAGGCTGCGCCACAGCGGTCTCGATATCCCGGAGTCGGCGATCTGGACCTCCGCGCTGGCCACCGCCACCTTCCTCAACGATCAACGCCCCGAGGGCACCGCCTATGTCGTCGGCGAATCCGGGCTCACCACGGCGCTGCACGAGATCGGCTACGTGCTCACCGACAGCGACCCGGACTATGTGGTGCTCGGCGAGACCCGCACCTATTCGTTCGAGGCGATCACCACCGCGATCCGGCTGGTCGAGCGCGGCGCCCGGTTCATCGCCACCAACCCCGACGCCACCGGCCCCTCCCGGGACGGCGTGCTGCCCGCGACCGGTTCGGTCGCCGCCCTGATCACCCGCGCCACCGGCCGCGAACCGTACTACGTCGGCAAACCCAACCCGCTGATGATGCGCTCGGCCCTGCGGCGCATCGGCGCGCATTCGCGGACCAGCGTCATGATCGGTGACCGCATGGACACCGACGTCATCTCCGGAATGGAGGCGGGCATGCGCACCGTGCTGGTGACCTCGGGCATCTCGACACGTGCCTCCGTCGAGCAGTACCCCTACCGCCCCACCCTCGTGGTGGATTCGGTCGCCGACCTCATCGGCCGCACCGAGACGCCGTTCGCGGACTGAGCGGGCAGGCCCGGGTAAAACTGGCACGTGTTACGTTTCGCAGAGCGAAGGATCGTGCGAAGGGTGCCGACGGGATGATCAGTTTCTTCAGCAGCGACGGGGACCTGCTCGTCCCGGAGAAGCTCGCGGTCAGCCGGTGGTCGCCGAACCAGATCGGTGGCACCGGGGTGTGCGGGGCGCTGGGCCGTCAGCTCGAGACGCATTGCCCGGCGGGGTTCGTCCCGGCCCGGATGACGGCCGACCTGTTCCGGCCGGTGCTGAACGAGCCGCTCGCGGTGCACAGCGAGGTGGTGCGCGAGGGTAAGCGGATCCTCGTGGCCGACGCTCACATCGTCCAGAACGACGAGGTCCGCGCCCGTGGTACCGCGGTGTTCCTGGCCACCGGTTCCGAACCGCCGGGCCAGGTGTGGAGCCAGGATCTCGACCTGCCGGTGCCACAGCGGCGGCTCTCGCCCGAAGGTGAGCGCGGCATGTTCAAGAGCGGCGACCGGGAGTGGTCGCAGGACATCGCCGCCAACCAGAACGCCGACCGCAAGGTTTCCTGGCACAGCCTGCCGCCGCTCGTGGCGGGCGAGGAGCTCACGCCGTTCCAGCGTGCGGCCATCCTCGGCGACTCCACCAACCACGTCTGCCATTGGGGTTCGGACGGCCAGGGCTACATCAACGCCGATATGACCCTCACCCTCGCGCGCCTGCCGATCGGTCACGAACTCGGCCTGCGCGCCGACAACACCATTGCCTCGGCGGGCATTTCGGTGGGCTCGGCCACCCTCTACGACCGCACCGGACCGATCGGCACCTGCGTCGTCACCGCCCTCGCCAACGCCCACCGCCAGATCGATTTCACCGCGCCACGCTGAGGTCGGCTGCTGGATCGCCACTGCCGCGAGGCCTCCGCGTTGCTCCACGGCGGACGGCACGACCTCGTCGCCACCGATTCGGCGCTGCCGGCCCGGCCGCGTCGGCCGCTGCCGTACCACCTGGCCGTCGACGCCTTGCAGGGCTGCCCGGCGTACCGGGCAGCACCGGTGCACCCGGTTGTTCCTCTACAGCGCCGCGTACACCGCCTCGACGAGGTCATAAGCGCGGCGGTCGCCGGCGAGCCCGTCCCGGCGCAGATTCGGGATGAAGGCGAACGCGACATCGTGGTCCGGGTCGCCGAGGCCGATCGAACCGCCCGCACCCGGGTGGCCGAAGGCGCTCGCACGGGCAGCCGCTGGGAGCCGGAAGCTGGGCGAGGGCCGCATGAAGCCGAGACCGAAAGCGCTGTCGAGCAACAACACCTCATCGGCTCCGCGCACCCGTTCGCGGATCGCCTCGCGCAGCGTGGCCGGTGCGAGCAGATCGCCACGCAGGAGGTCGCGGTAGAAGGTGGCGAGGGCGCGCGGGGTGGTGACCATACCGGCTCCTGGCCAGCCGCCGCCCAGTACGGCGGGATCGTTGTAGGAGCCGGACGGATTCGTCGAGGCCCGCATGAGCAGGGAATCGGGGTCGCGGTAGGCGGCGGCCAGGTTCCGCAGCGCCTCGTTGTCGATCGCGAGTTCCTCGGGTGCCCAGCGCATCTGTGATTCCGGCGGGAAGCCCACGCGGGCGGCGCGAGCAGCTACCTCCGCAGGCGCACCTATCCACAATTCGCTGCCGATATGCGCCCTGGCGAATGCGCCGACAGTGTCGCCCGTGTGCCGTCGCACCAGTTCACCGACCAGCCAGCCGAAGGTCAACGCGTGATAGCCGTGCCGTGTCCCCGGCACCCACACCGGCTCCTGCGCGGCCAGTCGAGCGGCCATCGCCTCGGCATCCGCGGCGTCGGCAGGGGTGAGCGGTTGCGTGAAGGCGGGTAGCCCGGCACGGTGGGTCAGCAGATCTTCGGTGGTGGTGTGCTCCTTACCGCAGCGCGCGTATTCCGGCCACCAGCGCGCCACCGGCTCGGTGAGATCGATGTCCTCCCGCTCGGCGATCATCAACGCGGCCGTGGCGGTGACGGCCTTCGTGCACGAGAACGACACGCACGGCGTGTCACGGACCCATGCCCGCCCGGTCTTCGCATCGGCCACCCCGCCCCAGAGGTCGACGACCAGCTCACCGCCGACGAAGACAGCCACCGCGGCGCCCGAATCGCGGCCGTCGGCAAGGTTCGCCTCGAACACCTCGCGCACCGCGCGAAACGCTGGATCGCACTGTCCGTCGACCGCCATAGCAAAATTAGAACATGTTTCACTTTCGGAGGGAGCCATTTCTCCCTCCTACCTGCGACCGCGTCGACCGAACTCCGCGGCTCCGCCATGGACGCAGCGGAAGTCCGGGCACCCCCGGCCCAACCGCCCCTATCCGGGCCTGCGGTAGGTCGGATGGGTTTCGCGTCGGTCCCTCACGTCGCCCCGTCGGCAGCGCTCATCCGCGCGGCGAGCCGATGGCGTCGAGCGCCGCACTGAGGCGGACCAGAGCCGCGACGGTCGGCGCGAAGTCCGGGCCGAGTTCGTCGGCCAGCCGCTGTGCCATCTCCGCATGTTGCGGATGGATCAGGGCGATGGCCGCGCGCCCGGATTCGGTGACGGCCACCAGCTTGGCCCGCCGATGCGCCGGGTTCGGACGGTATTCAGCCAGCCCCTTGTCGACCAGCAGATCGGCGATGCGTTGCACGCTCTGGCGGGTGATGCCCATGGCGCGGGCGATGCCGGCGACCGACAGCGGCCCGCGCAACACGGCGCCGAGCACCTGCCACCACGCCGCCGTCATCCCCGCCGGCGCGGCCAATTCCTCGGCGATGGCGAGGAATTGGCCGTTCAACCGGAACGTGGTGATCGCGGCGGTACTGAACAGGTCCTGTTCGGCATCCGTGGCGACCGGCCGGCCGGACTCGACGGTCACGAGGCCGCCGCCGCCTTCGCCTCCCACTCGGCCAACACGGGGTACGCCGACGCATCACGCTTGGCGAAAAGCCGGTACCAGGCGTCGAGGACCTGCGGCTCGAACAGCTCGAGCTCGGCGAAGATCTCGCGGGCGAATTCCCACGGCGCGGCGGGACCGGCGGTGATCAGGCCACCATCGGTGACCGCGGGCGCGTCGATGTAGTTGTCCGCCCCGGCATACCCGCTTGCGGCGAGGTATTCGGCGGCGCCGCTGGTGTGTTTGCGCTCGTCGAGCAGGCCTTCTTTGGCCAGGCCGAAGGTGGCGCCACAGATGGCGGCGACGGGCACGCCCGCGTCCAGGAATTTCCTTGCCGCGTAGGCGAATCCGCTGAGTCCGCCACGATCCCACAGCTCTGAGCCCGGCAGGATCAGCAGTGCACTGTCCTCGGCGTCGAGTTCGGCCAGGGCAAGGTCGGGCACGATGCGCATCCCGCCCATGGTGGTCACGGTCTCGCCCAGCGGCGCGACAGTGCGGACCTGAAAGCTGCCGGGTTCGCGCTGCAAACCCACGTTGTGGTTGATCTGCGCGATCGCCGCACCGACTTCCCAGTCGGCGAGCAGATCGTAAACGGCTACGTGCACTGTCTTCGTGGTCATGACAGTATGCTGTCATGTTTGACAGGATGCTGTCAATGCCTGGGGCACGAAAAAGGCCGGCGCATGGCACCGGCCTCTTTCGCAGAGCGAGGTTTCGCGAAGCTCGCGTCAGCTCAGCGCATACTCCAGATCGCCGAGCAGATCCTCCACGTCCTCGAGCCCCACCGAGATGCGCACGACGCCGTCGGTGAGCCCGATGGTGGCGCGCCCCTCCGGGCCCATCGCCCGATGGGTGGTGGTGGCCGGGTGGGTGATCAGGGTCTTCGCATCGCCCAGGTTGTTGGACAGGTCGATGATGCGCAGCCGGTTGAGCACCTCGAAGGCACGCTTCTTCGCCTCGTGCTCGGGCGCCTTCAACTCGAAGGTGACCACGGTGCCGCCGCCGCTCATCTGGCTCGCGGCCAGGTCGTATTGCGGATGCGATTCCAGGAACGGGTATTTCACCCAGCCGACGGCGTCGTTGCCCTCCAGGAAGCGCGCGATCCGCAGGGCGGATTCGGTCGAATGCTTCACCCGCAGCGGCATCGTCTCCAGGCCCTTGAGCAGCGTCCACGCATTGAACGGGCTCAATGCGGGGCCGGTGTGGCGCATCAGATTCTTGACCGGACCGCCGATGTAGTCCTCGGCACCGAGGATCGCGCCGCCGAGCACCCGGCCCTGCCCGTCGATGTGCTTGGTGCCCGAATACACCACCACATCGGCGCCGAGTTCGAACCCACGTTGCAGCAACGGCGTCGCGAAGACGTTGTCCAGCACCACTTTCGCGCCCGCGGCATGGGCCATCTCGCTGACCCGGCGCACGTCCACCAGGGTCTGCATCGGGTTGGCGGGCGTCTCGAAGAACACCGCGGTGGTCGGCACCGACAGCGCCTGCTCCCACTGGTCGAGATCCTCGCCGTCGACGAACACCGTCTCCACGCCCCAGCGCGGCAGGATCTCGTTGCACACCACGAAACAGGAACCGAACAGGCTGCGCGCGGCCACCAGCCGGTCACCCGCACCGAGCAGTGCGCCGAGCGCGGTGAAGACCGCGGCCATGCCGCTGGCGGTGGCGAAGCACGCTTCGGCGCCGTCGATCAGCCGCATCCGCTCCTCGAAGGTGGCGACGGTCGGATTGCCGTAGCGCGAGTAGACGAAATGCTCGACGTCACCGGTGAAGGCCGCCTCGGCCGCCTCAGCGCTCTCGTAGACGAACCCCGAGGTCAGATACAGCGCTTCGGAGGTCTCCTCGAAGCCAGAACGCCGCAGGCCACCACGCACGCCGAGGGTGGCAGGACCGACTCCCTCCGGCAGCGGCCGGTCGAACGCGCCGCCGGTGATCACGACTGCCGCCAGGGCAGGCCGTCGGCACGCCAGCCGGCGCCACCGCGGTGACCGGACTCGTCGAGCGGGCCCTCGAAACCCTCGCTGACGTTGTAGGACGGCTCGATGCCCGCACTGGTCGCCAGGGCGGCGGCATGCGCCGAACGCTGGCCGGAGCGACACAGGAACACCACGGGGGCATCCGGATCGCGGCCGTCGAGGATGGTGCGCAACTGCTGCGCGAACTCGGGGTTGCGCGCGCCGGTGCCGTCGACCCATTCGATCAGGACGGTCTGCCGGTCGATGGCGCTGGTATCGGGGATGCCGACGAACTTCCATTCGGCCTCGGTCCGCACGTCCACCAGGACCGCTCGGGGATCGTCGCGCAATATCTCCCACGCCTGTTTCGGGGTGATGTCGCCGGCATAAGTCATGTGTGGCACCTTCCTCGAGAATCCGCACTTGCCGCATCTGGCTTCGATGCGCGCCAGGTCGTCACCCGGAGCACCCCACCGCGGAGGAGGGTTGCCGGCCAGCAAGCCGGGGCTTGACGCTGGCACTCATGACCTGAAATGAGATTGCCTGGCCGGGGGTTGCCCTGTCAAACCCCCGATCAGGGCCTTGCGCTGGGGTTCAGTGGCAGACCAGCCAGGTGTTGTCGACCCGTTTCAGGGTCCAGGTTCCGGTCGCTTCGGCTCCGTCGACCTTGCTGCTGACGGTGGCCGTCGCCCGGTCGCCCTCGACCTTCAGATCCTCGAGTTTCGTGATTTCTACGGCTTTTCCGGTCTCGCCTTCGTCCAGCCTGCCCGCCATCGGCGAGCGCTTCGGGTCGAAGTCCGGGCACACCGCTTCCTCCGGCGGGAGCAGGCCGTAGCGCGAACTGACCTCGCCGAAGTCACGCACCGCGGCGGCCACCCGGTCGGCCTCTGTGACATTTTTCTCAACCGGCGAGACCAGCTCTGCGATGACGATGACGGCGAGCACGAGTGCCGCGATCACCGCGGCGATGATGAACGGCGCCATCGACCGGGTCGAATCGCCGGATTCGGGCTCGTCGGCCGGTTCGCGCCGGGCCGCGCCCGGATCTGGCTGCTGATCGCTCATGAGCTGATGATCCCTTGGTCCCCCGAGGCCACTCGACAGGCCCCCGATAGAATCGGCGGGATCGCGGCCGGTGCCGTGCAGGTGAAATCCAGCCGTGCGTCAAGTTAGCCTAAGCTAAACACCGACGCCCATAACTGTCTCGACCAATAAGGTGCGCGTAAACGATGACCGAACAGACCGCAGCTGCACGCCCGCTCCGCATCGCGATCGTGGGTGCCGGACCGGCCGGTATCTACGCCGCCGACGCGTTGATGAAGTCGGATGCGGATGTGTCCATCGACCTCTATGAGCGCATGCCCGCGCCGTTCGGCCTGATCCGTTACGGCGTCGCGCCCGACCATCCGCGCATCAAGGGCATCATCACCGCCCTGCACAAGGTGCTCGACAAGCCGCAGGTGCGCCTGCTCGGCAATATCGACTACGGCTCCGACATCACCCTCGACGACCTGCGGGTCTACTACGACGCGGTGATCTTCTCCACCGGCGCCAACGCCGACCGCGCCCTGCCGATCCCCGGCATCGACCTCGACGGCTCCTACGGCGCCGCCGACTTCGTCTCCTGGTACGACGGCCACCCCGACGTGCCGCGCACCTGGCCGCTGGACGCGGAGAAGGTCGCCGTCCTCGGCGTCGGCAACGTCGCGCTCGACATCGCGCGCGTGCTGGCCAAGACCGGCGACGAGCTGCTGCCGACGGAGATCCCGCCGAACGTCTACAAGGGCCTCAAGGAGAACAAGGCCGTCGAGGTGCACGTCTTCGGACGTCGCGGCCCGGCGCAGGCCAAGTTCACCCCGCTGGAGCTGCGCGAGCTGGATCATTCGCCGACCATCGAGGTCATCGTCGATCCCGAGGACATCGACTACGACGAGGGCTCCGAGGCCGCGCGCCGCCACTCCAAGCAGGTCGACATGGTCGCCAACACCCTCGAACAGTGGGCCATCCGCGATCAGGGCAACCGCCCGCACCGGCTGTACCTGCACTTCTTCGAATCGCCCGCCGAGGTGATCGGCGACGAGAACGGCAAGGTCATCGGTCTCAAGACCGAACGCACCCAGCTCGACGGCACCGGCAACGTCAAGGGCACCGGCGAGTACAAGACCTGGGATGTGCAGGCGGTCTACCGTGCCGTCGGCTACCTGTCGCAGAACATCAGCAACCTGCCGTTCGACGATCAGGCCGGCGTGGTGCCCAACGAGGCCGGTCGCGTGCTCGCCGACGAGGACGCCGACGGCCCCGCCCGCTACATGCCCGCCACCTACGTCACCGGCTGGATCAAGCGCGGCCCGGTCGGCCTCATCGGCCACACCAAGGGCGACGCCAACGAGACCGTGGCCTGCCTGCTCGACGACAGCAAGGACTTCACCCCCGCCCAGCGCCCCGAGCCCGAAGCGGTGATCGAGTTCCTCGAAGGCAAGGGCATCCCGTTCACCACCTGGGACGGCTGGTACCGCCTCGACGCCCACGAGCGCGCCCTCGGCGAGCCCGAAGGCCGTGAGCGGGTCAAGGTCGTCGAGCGTGAGGACATGCTGCGCGCCAGCGAGCCGCATAAAGTCTGACCGCTCCCCGGGATCGGGGAAGCGCGAAATCCGACGCTGAGGCATGCTGTACACGTGTTCGATGCCCATGTCCACATCATCGATCCGCGGTTCCCGCTGATCGAAAATGAGGGCTACCTGCCGGAGCCCTACACCATCGAGGATTATCGAAAGCGCATGTCGCGCTTCGACGTCACCGGTGGTGCCGTGGTCAGCGCGTCTTTCCAGGGCAGCGATCAGAGCTATCTGCGGGCGGCGCTGGCCGAGCTCGGTGAGGGCTGGGTCGGCGTCACCCGGCTGCCGCTGGATGCGGGTGACGAGGAGATCGTCGAGCTGGACAAGGTCGGGGTGCGGGCGCTGCGGTTCAACCTCAAGCGCGCCGCCGCCGACATCGCCGCGATGACGTTGCAGGCCGTGCGCGCCTACGAGCTGGCCGGCTGGCACGTCGAGGTCTACATCGACGGCCAGATGCTGGCCTCGCTGCAACCGGTGGTGCTGAAGCTGCCCGCGCTGTCGGTCGACCATATGGGCATGTCCGAGGAGGGGCTGCCGTTCCTGCTGGACCTGGTCGATCGTGGCGCCAGGGTGAAGGCCACCGGGTTCGGCCGCGTCGACATGGATGTCGCCACCGCCCTGCGCCGCATTCACGCGATGAACCCGGAAGCCCTGATGTTCGGCACCGATCTCCCCGGCACCCGCGCCGGGCGGCCCTTCGAGGATTCCGATGTCGACCTGATCTGCGACGTGGTCGGCACCGACATGCACAAGGTCCTCGAAGACAACGCCCGCGCCTTCTACCGGCTGCCACCGGTCCAGCGGGAACTCGCCGACCCGGATCCGACGCTACCGCTGCACGCCCCGCCCGCGCCGACCATGCCGATCCCGCGCGCGCAGCTGCCGAGAACCGAAGCGACGGATACGGTTCCGCTGCCGATTGTGGAGTGAGTCGGGTCAGTACCGGCGTGCGCCCGCGAATGGCATTGTCGCCATATCGGATTCGACAACACCCTCGCCAGACGTAGCGGCGTGAATGACCTTGCCGCCGCCGGAGTACAGCGCGGAGTGGCCGCCGCCGTAGAACGACACCAGGTCGCCGGGACGAAGATCGTTGCGCGAGACCGGAGTTCCGGCGGCGAGCTGCTGATGGCTGGTGCGCGGTAGGTCCACGCCCGCGTGGCGGTAGGACCACTGCACCAGGCCGGAGCAGTCGAAGGCGTTGGGGCCGGTCGCGCCGGGTACGTAGCTCGCGCCGAGCTTACTGCGGGCGGCGGAGATCGCGGCCTCGCCGCGGGTCGGCTCGGGTATCGAGGCCGGTGCCGGTGGTTGGAAGCCCGGGAGCTGCGGAAGGGCGAACGGTAGCGGCGGGATCGTGAGGTCGATCGTCTCGACATTCACCGGCGCGGGCTCGGTCCGCGCGGGGACGATAGCCGGGATCTCACCTATTTTCGCCTGGGGAATTTCGTTTGCCGGAATGTTCTCGATTTTCGGAGCCATGAAGCTGTCCGGCACGGTGCCCAGCGGAGTGTCGAGTGTGCCGATTCCTGGAACTGCCAGCGGCTGCGCCGTCGCCGAGCCGGTGGCCGGTAGCAGCGCCAGCGCTGCCGCCGAGCCGAGTGCCAACAGCACTACCCGGCGCAACCGGCGAGAATATCGAACGTCGTCGTCAGATGATGCCATGATGCGGTCCTCCGATGCTCACATCGAGGCCGATGGCGGACGAGCGTTGTTCACCACGGCCTTCGAATTGATTCGAAAAACGTCACGGTGATCTGTTCGGTCCAGTCGATCCGAGCGTCGATCTTTCAGTCATCGGCATGAGCAGTACAGCGGAACACGCGTTCTGTGTATAACGAAGCAATAACGAACGTTTATCACAAGCTAATTACATCGAGTTATTTTGAGAAGTGCAAAGCACCGGACCGGGCTCCGGCCGTCGGTCGGCGAGACCACACGGACCGCTCACAGCTTCGCCAGCCGCTCCTGCTCCTTCTGGTAGGCCCGCCACGCCTGCTGCGTCGGTGTCGGCCGGGTGGTCAGTGCCTTCCAGTCCGTGGAGCGAACGAAGTTCACCACCATCAGCACCGGCAGGATGAACGCCTGGAAGAAGATCAGATAGCTGCCGCCCTCGAACACGAACGCCAAATACCCCGCATAGGCGAGAAACCCGGCCCCGAACGCCCCATTGAGCCACCGCGAGGTCTCACTCTGCCCACCCTTCACAGCAGCCATCACCAGCATGAGCGTGCCGCTGAAGACGAGCATCCAGACATACCAATCGAACACGGCGGTTCCTCCCGAGACATCGCACCGCCTTGTGGCAGCACCGGATGTCCAGGAGCAAACTCCGCCCTGCTTGCCGAACTCTTTCCGATCCCTTGCACCCAGCCGCAGTGACTACAGGCCAATGAATTCGGCAGCGAAGCTGCACAGGAGTGATCGGCAGATTCGGCTCAGACGACGATCGCGGCAGCGAGCCAGACGCCGGCTGCCAGCAGCGCCCCGAGCAGTTCCACCAGGATCGACAGGCCGACGCCCTTCACCGCGTGCCAGGTGGACTGCCAGGCCAGGCGTTGACCGCGGACGCGCTGGAGTTCGGAAACATACACGCCGGCAATGAATCCCACGAACAGGCCGACGACAGGGATGACGAAGAAACCGATGATGCCGAGGATTGCGCCGAGGTAGAGGGAGCGGTTGGGGACGCCCGCTTCTTTCAGTTTCCGGCCGGGCCAGGTGTATTTGATGACGCCCGAGATCACCAGCAGGACAGCGCTTATGGCGAAGACGGTCCAGGCGGTGGCGCCGCCGGTGAGGAAGGCCCAGACGGCGATGGCGGCGAAGATCAGGATGACGCCGGGCAGGATCGGGATGACGATGCCGAGTAGGCCGACCACGATCACCAGGCCGACGACGACCTCACCCCACGCGCTCACTGAATAATCCCTCCGTTGTCGGCGCGGCGGCCTCCGACCGGCCTCCGCAGACCCTGATGCTCGCGCCGCGTGAAGGGGATGCCCAGCCGGCGGACACTCCCGCCCACCGGGCGACCCTTATGCCCGAATTCTGTCCTATCGGGCCAGGTCGTGCAGCATGGAGGTACGGGTCACAGTGGTCCGGGCTATTGTCGTACTGTCAATACAGTCTCCGGGGCGGCTCCCGGTGACGAGCACCGGCCACCGGTGCGCAGGATTCGACGACGAACCGAGGTAGGGCGTGAGCACTCCATCCACCACGCAGGGCCCGCTCGCGGGCATCCGGGTTATCGAACTGGCCGGCATCGGCCCAGGTCCGCACGCCGCGCT
>NZ_BAFY01000235.1 GCF_000308555.1 Nocardia cyriacigeorgica NBRC 100375
ACAGCACGATCAGCGAGATCGCCGCCGCCGACTGCCGCACCAGCACACCGACCGCGATGGCCAGCGCCACGCACAGGAAGGTGTAGATGGGCAAGCCGTAGATCGTGCGCCAGTTGCCTTCCAGCACCAGGGTGGCGGCGGCTTCGGACCCGCCGACCAGCTTGCCGACCAGGAACGCGCCGAACGCGAGCACCGTGGTGAGCACTGCGCCGTAGAACCCGACGAGCGCGGTCTTGGTGAGGATCACCAGATTGCGGTTGGGCACCGCCTGGAACGTGGTGCGGATGACGCCGAAGCGGTATTCGCTGGTCACCGTGAGCGCGGCCATGATCATCAGGACCATGACGCCGAACCCGGACACGCCCGCGGTGACGGTGCCGATGTCGAGCGAGGGCACCTCGCCGGAGTCGATCCCCGCCGTGCGCACGACCAGCGCGAACAACGCCGCGAGGCCGAGGCCGAGCACGACGACGATCACCGAGCACCACCACGGCGACCTGGTCGAGGTCAGTTTGATCCGTTCCGCTTCCAGCACGCCGATCACAGCGCACCTCCCATCACCTGATCGTCGGTCCCGACACCGCCACCGTGGTACTGCACGGCGCCGCCGGTCATCCGCATGAACGCCTCCTCCAGCGAGGCCCGCTGCGGCGCGAGTTCGAACAGCGTGATGTCGTTCGCGCCCGCGAGCTTGCCGACCGCGTCACTGGTGACGCCCGCGATCATGAGGGCGGGGCCGTCCTGGCCGGTGCCGTCCTCGCGCACGGTCATGCCGTTGGAGGTGAGAATGCTGCGCAGCTGATCGAGCTGCGGGCTGCGCACCCGCACCGACGACTCGGAGGCGCGGTCGATGAATTCCTGGGTGGTCGAATCCGAGATGAGCTTGCCGCGCCCGATCACCACCAGATGTTCGGCGGTCTGCGCCATCTCCGAGAGCAGATGGCTCGACACCAGCACGGTGCGGCCTTCGGCGGCCAGGCGCTGCATGAACCGGCGGATCCACAGGATGCCCTCCGGGTCGAGGCCGTTGACCGGCTCGTCGAACAGCAGCACCGGCGGATCGCCGAGCAGGGCGCCGGCCAGGCCGAGCCGCTGGGACATGCCGAGGGAGAATCCGCCCGCGTTCTTACCGGCGACCTCGGAGAGGCCGACCAGCCGCAGCACCTCTTCGACCCGCGATTTCGGGATGCCGTTGGACGCGGCCATCCACTGCAGGTGAGCGCGCGCGGAGCGGTTCGGATGCACCCATTTGGCATCGAGCAGGGCGCCCACTTCGCGCAGCGGCTGCTCCAGGTCGTGGTACGGCCTGCCGTTGATCAGGGCGGTTCCGGCGGTCGGCCGGTCCAGCCCGAGGATCATGCGCATGGTGGTCGACTTGCCCGCGCCGTTGGGTCCGAGGAAGCCCGTCACCTGTCCGGGACGAACGGTGAAGGTCAGATCCTGAACCGCGACGGTCTGCCCGTAGTGCTTGGTCAGGCCCTTCAGTTCGATCATGCCTACAGCATTGCGCAGATTGCGCCTGCGCGCGTCGGTATAAAGGCTTGCGATCGGTCATCCTCGAGGATGATCTGGTGCCCGGGTACGCCCCAGGGGGCGCCTCGGGGTCTGCTGGGTGGTCGACGGACATGCCTCGAGGATGCGCTCGTCCCGCTCGGGTGGGTCCACGCACGGGCACATCGACAGTGCGAGCCTGCTCGACCGGCCGACAAGCCACCCGCTGGGCCGGCCGACGAGGCCGCTTGCGCTGGGCGTCCGTCGAATCCTCAGCCGAGGGCGGGCGAGGACGCCTGAGCCCAGAAGCGCTTGGGAATCCGGCCCGCCTCGCGCGCCAGCCGACCGGCGCGAACGGCATCGGCCATGGCGGCGGCCATGAGCGCCGGCTGCCTGGCTCGGGTGACCGCCGTCGCCAGCAGCACTGCCGAGCAGCCCAGTTCCATGGCAAGAGCGGCATCGCTCGCAGTGCCGATCCCGGCGTCCAGGATCACCGGGACGCCCGCTTCGGCCACGATCATCTCGATATTGTGCGGATTGCCGATGCCGAGACCGGTGCCGATGGGGGCGCCGAGCGGCATCACCGCCGCACAGCCCGCTTCCTCGAGCCTGCGGGCCAGGATCGGGTCGTCGTTGGTGTAGGGCAGCACCACGAAACCGGCGTCGACCAGCTTTTCCGCGGCGTCGAGCAGTTCGATCGGGTCGGGCAGCAGGGTGCGCTCGTCGGCGACGACCTCGAGCTTGACCCAGTTGGTGTCGAGCGCTTCGCGGGCCAGTTGCGCGGTGAGCACCGCCTCGGCGGCGGTGCGACAGCCGGCGGTGTTCGGCAGCGGGGCGATATCGAGGCGCTTCAGCAGGTCGAGCACGCCGGTGCCGCCGGCCGCGTCGACCCGGCGCATGGCGACGGTGGTCAGCTCGGTGCCGGAGGCCACCAGGGCCTCCTCCAGCACGGCCAGGCTCTCGGCGCCGCCGGTGCCCATGATGAGCCGGGAGCCGAACTGCCTGCCCGCGATCTCGAGCGGAGCGTCGGGGGCCACCGGGTCAGCCACCTTGGACCGCCGTCAGCACGTCGATCTGCCAGCCGCGGCCGACCGGCTCGTCCCAGCGCGACTTGGGGAACACCGCACCGTCGACGGCCAGCGCCACACCCTGACAGGGCAGCTCCAGCCGGGCGAGCAACTCGCGCACGGTGAGCGGTTCGGCGAACTCGTGGTCCTGGCCGTTCACGGTGACACCGATGGGCACAGATATCGCGGTCATCGAACTCCTCCTGCGGATGAGACAGCCGGCGCGGACGGCGCCGAAAAGCGTTGCGGATCAGCGGAAGCCACCTCGGGCAGTGGGGCGCCGGCCAACTCGGCCAGCACCGCGTCGGCGGTGATGGCGGTGGTGAGCATGCCGTTGCGGCCGTGTCCGGTGGCGGCGATGATCCGGTCGGTGAGCCTGCCGATCAGGGGCAGATTGTCCGGGGTGCCCGGGCGCGAACCCGCATTCGCTTCGGCCAGTTCGTATTCGCCGATCCCGGGCAGGATGGCTTCGGCGTCGGCGATCAGGTCACGGACGCCGCCGACGGTGACGGCCACATCGAAGCCCGCCTCGTATTGCGTTGCGCCGACCACGATTCCGTCCTCGCGCGGCACCAGGTAGACCGGCCTGCCGTGCACCCGGGCCCGGATCACCCGGCCCGGAACCGGCTGGGCGCCCGGCCGATGCCGCAGCCGCAGGATCTCGCCCTTGACCGGACGCACCGGCAACCGCGGGTACAGCCCGGCCGAGGCAGCGCCGGCGGCCAGCACGATCTGGTCGTGCGGCAGGGCGTCGAGGTCGTCGACGGTTTCGGCCCGCACTTCGACCCCGACGGCGTCGACGGCCACCCGCAGCGCGCCGAGCAATAGCCGGTTGTCGATGGCGGGTTCGGCGGTGGCGAGCATGCCGGCCCGGACGGTGCGGGCCAGTCCTGGTTCGAGCGCACGTACCCCCGCGCGGTCCAGGATGTGCAGGTCGTGGCCGTGTCCGCCGACCCAATCGGCGATGGTGTGCAGGTCAGCGGCGTCGGCGGCGTCCAGCGCGACCGTCAGGGTCTGCTCGGCCACGTACACATCGGTTCCGGTGGTGGCTTCGAGCCGCGCGGCGAACGCGGGCCAGTGCGCGAGTGCGGCGGCGCCGAATGCGAGAACGGCGTCCTCGCCGGGCCAGCCCTCCGATAACGGCGCCAGCATTCCGCCGGCAACCCAGGAGGCGCCGGAAGCGACAGCCGGATCGAACAGGGTGACCGTCCACCCGGCCTCCGCGGCCCGCCATGCCGCGGCGAGCCCGATGGCGCCGCCACCGACGACGGCCAGAGTGGGCATCGGTTCCTCCTCGTGTTCGCATACCCACGGTAGCGCGGCTACGGTCGAAGGCGTGCAACCCTCCCACCCGAACCGACCGCTGCCGCCACGGGAGCGCCTGGCTTCCGCGCGGTTGTATCTGTGCACTGACGCCCGGCGGGAAAAGGGCGATCTGGCCAAGTTCGCCGAGGCCGCGCTCGCGGGCGGAGTCGACATCATCCAGCTACGCGACAAGGGGTCACCGGGCGAGCAGAAGTTCGGCCCGCTCGAGGCCAAGGCAGAGCTCGGTGCCCTCGCCGAATTGAAGGCCGCCGCCCGCAGGCACGGCGCACTCGTCGCGGTCAACGACCGGGCCGATCTGGCGCTCGCCGCGGGGGCGGACGTGCTACATCTCGGCCAGGGCGATCTGCCGCCGTGGTACGCCCGCCGCATCCTCGGCCCCGACGTGGTGATCGGCCGCTCCACTCACAATCGCGCTCAGGCCGGGCTGGCCGCCATCGACGAGCACATCGATTACTTCTGCACCGGGCCGGTCTGGGCCACACCGACCAAGCCGAACCGCCAAGCCGCCGGGCTGGACCTGGTCCGCTCCACGGCCGAAGCGCACCCGACGCGTCCGTGGTTCGCCATCGGCGGGATCGATACGCAGAACCTGACCGAGGTGCTGGCGGCCGGGGCCGATCGGGTCGTGGTGGTGCGGGCGATTACCGAGGCGCGCGATCCCGAGGCCGCGGCCCGCGAGTTGAAAGCGGCGTTGCTCGCCAACGTTTGACGCTCAGGACAGGATCTGGCCCGTGGTCAACGCCAGCGCCCGGGCGGGTTCGGGCTGATCGGCGTCGGTCGGGTCCGCCAGGCCCTCGACGATCGTCGCGAAGTCGCCCGGCCCATCGGCGACCGCGTGCAACCAGATGAAGCCCTGCTCGGCCAGGTCGACGGTGCGGGGCAGGGCCGCGGCCAAGGCCGGCGCCTGGGCGATGCCGGCCAGGTCGACCCGGGCGGGTACGGCGCGCAGTTCGGGCCACGCCAGCGCGAAGCCGGGATGCAGTGGGCGGGCGTCCACCTCGTCTTCGGGCACCCAGGCCAGCTCGACGCTCTCCCGGTTGGCGCTGGTCGCCAATGTGTGCGCCGCGTCGGCGACGACGGTCGTGTAAGTCCACCCGCTAGGCGCGCAGGCCGTCACCCGTTCGGCGCGCACGCGCAGGTCGGTCGAGGCGATCCCGGCTTCCTCCCAGGCTTCACGGACCGCGGCGTGCATGGGTGTCTCGTGGCTGTCGCGGGCGCCGCCGGGCAGCGCCCAGGTGCCGCCTTGATGACTCCACGGGGCACGATGCTGCAACAAGACCGCCGAGCCGCCGCCGGCCAGCGGCGCCCGCAGCAGTAGACCGGCAGCCCCGAACTTTCCCCAGTGGCGGACCCCATCCGGTCCGCGCGACCAGCCGTCGCCGTCACCACGCATTTCGCACCATCCTCGTCACCTGGCACTCCCTATAGTGCCGCACGCGCCGCCTCGCGTGGGCGGCCTCCGCGCGACACCCGGCGAACCCGGCCGGGATCGGCCGTAAGCCCCCCAACATCGGCCACACGCCCCACACATCGGCTCGAGGGCACTAACCTTGGCCGGTTAACAACGTCGACGGCCGGTCACCGAGACCTGATGAGTTGTCGGCGCACGGGACGGGGCCAGACAGAATAGGCTCCGAAACAGCGCAAATAGGCGCCCCTGAGCGGGGAGGTGGACATGACGCGGTTGGCAGCGGATCGGGCGGCGGCGGTACTGGAGCCGGCGACCGATTCCGAGCCGCCGAACGGGAGTGGGCGACGGCTCCCGGTGCGTCCGCATGTGCGGGCGATGCGTGAGCAGCTCGACCCGGCCAATCTACGGTCCTTCGCCCGGTCCACGCCGGGCCGGCTGATCGGGGTCGGCCTACTACTGGCCCGTGGTGTGCCTTGCCGCCGGCGCGACGACGGCGGCGACGGTCAATGAACGCCAGAACGGGCTCGACGTGCTGCTGGTCGAAACCGAACCAGACGCGCACTCCGCCCACCGCATCTACACCTCGCTCTCGGTGGCCGACGCCGCCGCGGCGACCGCGTTCATCTCCGGCGGGCTGGAACCACAGCATGTGCGCGACCGCTACAGCCAGGCGGTCGGCGAATCGGCGGCCGAACTCGCCGCGCTGTCCGGTGAGGGCCCCGACCAGCGGTTGCGCACCGGCATCGCGACCGGACTCCCGGTGTACACCGGGTTGATCGAGACGGCACGAGCCAACAACCGCAGTGGATATCCGGTGGGCGCGGCCTATTTGAGTGAAGCGTCGAACCAGATGCAGACCACGCTGTTGCCGATGGCGGGTGAACTCCAGCAGCATCGTTCCGACGCGGTCGACGACGCGCAACGTCATCATGTCCGGCCGCCGTGGATCGCGATCGCGTTGCTCGTGCTCGCACTGGCCGGATTGATCTGGGCCCAAGTCGATTTCGCTCGCCGCTGGCATCGCACGTTCAATCCCGGTCTGCTGCTCGCCGCGGGCGCGGTGCTGCTGTTGCTGATCTGGACGGTGGTGGCGGGATCCATCTCGGCCACCGCGATGATCCGCGGTCGCGATGACGCCGCCCGAGCGGCCGACCGCCTGACCGAAAGCCGCATTCTGGCCCAGCAGGCCAGGTCCGCGGAAACCCTGAAGTTGGTGCGCCGCGACGCCACCGGCGATTACGACCTCACCTACGACGCCAACCGCACCAGGCTCACCGAACTACTCGCCGACGACGCCCCAGGCGCGTCGGATGCCCGTGCGGCCCTCGACCGTTGGCATGCCGCCCATCAACGGATGAACGAGGCACTCGATCGCGGCGATTTCGTCGCCGCCGCGGCGGTGGCGACCGGACCGGGCGCCGACGACTCCGCCGCCCAGGTGGACGCGCTCGATCAGGCACTGGCCTCCGGAATCGCCGACACCAGGGACAATCTGCGCGACGACATCTCGCAGAGCGCGCGGGTGCTGGACTTCCTCGCCCCGGGCGCGCTGATTCTCGGCATACTTGGTGCGGCATGCGTGGCCCTAGGTATCTGGCCCCGACTGCGGGAGTATCGATGAAAACCGTTCGTACCGCGCTCGTCTTCGCCGCGGTCGCGCTGATCGGCGGCTGTACGGCCGAACCGGTCACGCGCACCGGCATCGATGGAATCGATTTCACCGAGCCGCCGCTGCCCGCGCAAGCGGCCACCATCGCGACCGACGCGAGGGTGTCGCCGAAACCTGAACCCGATTGCGGCGATCCGACCGCGAGCCTGCGGCCCGACAATGCCACCAGCGGGCCGACTCTCGACGCCATCCGGGCCCGTGGTCGGCTGGTGGTCGGTCTGGACGCGGGTTCCAATCTGTTCAGCTTCCGGGATCCGATCAGCGGCGCCATCGTCGGCTTCGACGCCGATATCGCCAGGGAGGTCGCCCGTGATCTGCTCGGCAGCCCGGATCTGATCGAATACCGCAGCCTGTCCTCGGCCGACCGGGAGAAGGCGCTGCAAGAGCATTCGGTCGATCTCGTGGTCAAGACCATGACCGTGACTTGCGATCGGCGGCAACGAGTTTCGTTCTCCACGGTGTACCTGCTCGCCCATCAGCGGGTACTCGCCGTCAAGGGCTCCGGTATCGAAAGCCTCGCGGACCTGGCCGGTAAGCGGGTCTGCGTGGTGGCAGGCACCACCTCGGTCGACCACATCCGCCGCTATGAGCCCAAGGCCACCATCCTGACCGTTCCCACCTGGGCCGACTGCCTCGTGGTGCTGCAACAGCGCCAGGTCGACGCCGTCAGCACCGACGACGCGATCCTGGCCGGCCTGGCCGCCCAGGACCCCTACACCCACATAGTCGGCCCGAGTATCAGCGACGAGCCGTACGGCATCGGCATCTCCAAGGGCAACGACGACCTGGTCCGCTTCGTCAACCGCACCCTGGCCCGCATCCGCACCGATGGCACCTGGACCCGTATCTACGACCGCTGGCTGTCGGTCCTCGGCGAAACCCCGCGCCCACCCGAACCGGTCTACCAGGACTGACCATGCACGACACCGGCGTCGACCCAGACGAACCCGCGACATCCGACGATGCCGCGGGACCTGGCGATGCCATCGACGCCGGTAGTGCCGCGGACAGCCGTGCTGCCGCGGATGCCGAACCGACCCGGCCCGCGCAGCGCCGGTCCGCCACCCGCGGGCGTCACGCGAAGGCCGACACCGGAGCGACACCTCGGCCTTTCGACACAACGGCTCAGATGCCGTTGACGTCGGCACCACTCGACGGGCCCGTCCCATCGCCACTCGACCCGCAAGCGCCCTCGGCCCAGGAACCGGGCCAACCCGGCGACGACGAACCACGCAAGACCGGCAGGCGTGACCAACCTCCGTCGGCGGTCCCGGGCGGGATACCCGCGCCGACCACCATGGTCACGCCCGCACACACTTCGGTAGCCGGTCCGGCGGCCGACCTGCCGCAGGAAGACGAGCGGCCGGATTCGGCTGCGCAGGAATCGCCGGACACCCGGCTCGGCCCGGACACCCAGCTTTCCCCCGGAACCCAAGTCGGTCCGGGCACCCAGGCTTTCCCCGGCACCCAGGCGACCCCCGGCCGCACCCGCGCGCCGGCGAGCGATTCCGCCGCCACCATGCGGACCTCCGGCCGCAGCGTGCGGACCGCGCTCTCCCGTCCCGCGGTGCGCAAATTGGGCGCCGGGCTGGTGGAGATTCCCACGGTGGAGCCGGCCGATCCGCGCGCGGCGGTGCTGTCGAATCCCGTTGTCGCGGAGGGTAAGCGGTTCTGCTGGCGATGCAGTTCCCCGGTGGGCCGCACGACGCCGACGCACCCGGGCACCACCGTCGGAACCTGCGACAACTGTGGCGCGCCGTTCGACTTCCGCCCGTCCCTGCACCCCGGTGACATGGTGTCGGGTCAGTACGAGATCCAGGGCTGCCTGGCGCACGGTGGGCTGGGGTGGATCTATCTGGCGATCGACCGCAATGTGAGCGATCGATGGGTGGTGCTCAAGGGGCTGTTGCACGCCAAGGACGCCGAGGCGCAGGCGGTCGCGATGGCGGAGCGGCAGTTCCTGGCCGAAGTGGCGCATCCGAGCATCGTCAAGATCCACAATTTCGTCGAGCACACCGGCTCGGACGGCACCACCGTCGGCTACATCGTCATGGAGTACGTGGGCGGGCGGTCACTGCGCGACATCCTCGACAGTTATCCACGACCCGAGCGGATGCCGATCGCCGAGGCCATCGCCTATGTGCTCGAGGTGCTGCCCGCGTTGGACCATCTGCATTCGATCGGCCTCACCTACAACGACCTCAAACCCGACAACGTCATGGTGACCGAAGATCAGGTCAAGATCATCGATCTCGGCGCCGTCGCCACCATCGAAGCGTACGGAAACCTCTACGGCACCAGAGGTTTCCAGGCGCCGGAGATCGCCAAGACCGGGCCGACCGTCGCCACCGACATCTACACCGTCGGCCGCACGCTGGCCGTGCTCACCGTGGACATGCCGATGGAGCACGGCCGCTACCTCGACGGAATCCCCGACCCGGCCGACCATCCCGTGCTGGCCCGGCACGAGTTCTTCTACCGGCTGCTGCTCTGTGCCACCGACCCGGATCCCGCTCACCGATTCCCGTCCGCCCGCGCCATGACCGCGCAGCTGGCCGGTGTGCTGCGCGAGATCCTGGCGATGCAGACGGGTGTCGAACATCCACAACTGTCCACAGTGTTCAGTCCACAGCGGGCCGGGTTCGGCACCGAAGAACTGCTGGGGCAAACCGACGCCTACGCAGATGGCATTCCGCGCAGCACGAAGCTGTCCGCGCGCGAGGTGGCGCTGGCGCTTCCGGTGCCGGTCGTCGACCCGGCCGATCCGTCGGCGCCGCTGCTGTCGGCCGCGGTGCACCCGGATCCGGAGCACGCGCTCGAGGCACTGGACGACGCGCGGGAGCGCGCCGCCGCCGATCCGGACAACGCACCGCCGAATCTGGAGGTGGAGCTGCGGTTCGCGGAGGCACGCGTGCATCTGGATCGCGGCGAACCGGCGGCCGTCACCCATGTCCTCGCCGGTATCCCGGCCGCCGCACGGGATTGGCGCGTCGACTGGTACAGCGGCCTGGCCGAGCTGGTCGAACTCGATTTCGAGAAAGCCTTCGCCCGCTTCGATGCGGTGCTGAATGTCTTGCCCGGTGAGATCGCGCCCAAGCTGGCGCTCGCGGCGACCGCCGAACTGGTGCTACAGCACTGGGATTCGCCAGATCCGGAGCAGTGGCGCGCGTACGCGGAGAAGTTCTACGCCACCGTCTGGCGCACCGACCACGGGGTGGTGAGCGCGGCGTTCGGCCTGTCGAGGCAGCTGATCGCGGCAGGCCGGGTCGACGACGCCGTCCATGCCCTGGACGAGGTGCCTGCCACCTCCCGCTACTTCACCACCGCGCGAATGACGGCCGTCCTGCTCCTGCTGACCGCTGCCGCGCCCGCCGAACTCGATGAGACCACTCTGCATTTCGCGGCCGCCCGAGTACAGGCTTTGCCGTCGAACGAACACCGCGCGGTGCAATTGCGCTTGCTGGTGCTCGGTACCGCGCTGGCCTGGTTGCAGGCCGGCCACACACCGAAACGCCCGGACGCGACGCTGCTGGGCGAGCCGTTCACCGAACGCGATCTGCGCGACGGCACCGAAGCGGGTCTGCGCACCCTGGCCCGCATCTCCCCCAACCGCACCCATCGCTACGCGCTGGTCGATCTCGCCAACGCCATCCGGGCGCAGACCTGGTTCTGAGCACGTCGGCAGGTTCGCATGCTGCGTCGGGCGGGCACGTCGGCCACGCCTACCATTGCTCGGCGACGACTGCCTGAGCCGCCCGGGCGATGGCGAGTTCCTCGTTCGTCGGCACTACCAGCACGGCAACCTCGGCGCCGGCCGGTGAAATGAACCGCGCCGAGCGGTCTTTCGCCCTATTCCGTTCCGGATCGACGGCGATCCCGAACCGCTCGAGCCCGGCCAGCGCGTCCGCGCGGACGTCTGGGCTGTTCTCCCCCACGCCCGCGGTGAAGGTGATCGCGTCCACCCCGCCGAGCTCGACCAGGTAGGCGCCGAGATAGCGGCGCAGCCGGTGAATGTACACGTCATAGGCCAGCCGCGCGGCCGGATCACCATCGTCGATGAGCCTGCGCAGTTCACGGAAATCGTTGACGCCGGACAGGCCCTTGAGTCCCGAATTGCGGTTGAGCAGTTGATCGACCCGGTCGATGTCCATGTTCGCGGTGCGCATCAGATGGGCGATGATGCCGGGGTCCAGGTCTCCGGAGCGAGTACCCATCACCAGGCCTTCGAGCGGGGTCAGGCCCATCGTGGTGTCGATCGGCCTGCCGTTGCGGATCGCCGACGCCGACGCGCCGTTGCCGAGGTGGAAGACGATCTGCGAGACCTCCTCCGGCTCCCGCCCGAGCAGTTCGGCCGCCCGCCTCGACACGTACTCGTGCGAGGTGCCATGGAACCCGTAGCGGCGAATACCGTGTGCCTGAGCAACTTTTGCGTCGATCGCGTAGGTTTTCGCGGCATCGGGCAGATCGTGGAAGAACGCCGTAT
>NZ_BAFY01000234.1 GCF_000308555.1 Nocardia cyriacigeorgica NBRC 100375
TACTTCCACAGGAAGTTCAGGTTGTCCCTGCTGTCGCCGACGCCGAGGGTGGACTGGCAGATCAGCCGCTTGACGCCGTTGCGCCTCATCGCCTCGATGACGGTGCGCGTCCCCTCGGCCCGCACCACGCCCTTGCGGCCGTTGCCGAGGCAGATCAGCACCGCCTCCTGTCCCGCCACGGCGCCGTCGACGGCGGCCGGGTCCAGCACGTCACCCTCGAGTACCCGCAGATTGTCGTTGGTGGTTGGCACCCGGCTCGCGTCGCGGGTGAGGATGGTGACCTCGTGGCCCTGCCGCAGGGCCCGTTCGAGGACGTGGCGACCGAGGGTTCCGGTGGCTCCGAAGAACGCGATTCGCATGGTGTTCTCCTGAATTCTCGAAAGCTGTTGTTTCGTTGGTGAATCCAGTACAACGCGGTCAGGCGAGGTGTTCCATGGCCTGCGGTCTCACAAACATAAGCGGTCGTCTCATCCGGACATCATGGCCGGTCGGCCACGTCTGCGCCGCGATTGACGGCACTCAGACCCGGCCGAGCGCGAGCGCGACATTGTGCCCGCCGAAGCCGAACGAATTGGTGAGCGCGTAGTCGATCCGCTGCGGACGCGGCGCGCCGGCGACGATATCGAGGTCGACGTCCGGGTTCTCCAGATTGAGCGTCGGCGGCACGACCTGTTCGCGCAGCGTGAGGGCGGTGATGACGGTCTCCAAGGCGCCGACCGCGCCGATGGAATGGCCGAGGGCCGATTTCGGAGCGTAGATGGAGGCGGTCGGCGTGACCGCGGTGATCGCATTGGCCTCGGACGCGTCCCCGATCGAGGTCGACGTGGCGTGGGCGTTGACATGCTGGATATCCGAAACCGCCAGTCCCGCAGCGCTGATCGCCTTGCGCATCGCACGCGCGGCACCGTTGCCCTCGGGTTCGGAGGCAACGATGTGGTAGGCGTCGGAAGTGATGCCCGCACCGAGCACACGCGCGTGCAGGTTCGCACCCCTGGCCCGAGCGTGCCGCTCGGATTCGAGCACGACCAGCGCACCCGCTTCACCGAAGACGAACCCGTCACGATCCCGGTCGAACGGCCGCGACGCCCGTTCGGGCTCGTCGTTGCGGGTGCTCATGGCCCGCATCATGGCGAAACTCGCGATCGGCACCGCGTGGATATGGCCCTCGACGCCGCCGGCGACGACCACGTCGGCCTCGCCCGCCCGGATCAACCGCCAGGCATGGGCGATCGCCTCCGAACCCGACGAACAAGCCGATACCGGAGCGTACACCCCTGCCCTGGCGCCGATTTCGAGACTCACCGCAGCGGCCGGGCCATTCGGCATGACCATCGGCACGGTCATCGGTGCGACCTTTCGATAACCGCCCGCGCGCATCGCGTCGACCGCGTCGATCAGGGCGTCACCGCCACCGAGCCCGGTGCCGATGACGACCGCGAGCCGCTCGCCGTCCACCTCCGGCGCCCCCGCCGCCCGCCACACGCGGCGGCCGAGCACCAGCGCCAGCTGCTCTACATACGAATGCCTGCGCTGCTCGACTCTGGTCAGTTCGCCGGCCGGGTCCTCGGTCAGTTTGCCGCCGATCCGGACCGGGAGTCCCGCGGCGAAGTCGTCGTCCAGCGGACCGATGCCGGTGCGGCCGCGCAGCAGCTCCGACCAGGTCGCGTCCATATCGGCGGCCAGCGAGGTGGTGGCCGCGTAGGCCGTCATGACCACGCCGTCCGTCGGCACCGGAGTTTCTGAAGCGACTGTTACATTCACGAGGACATGGATACCTGTAGCACTCGCTACAGTCAACCCATGGCCCGCCCACTCGACCACGCCAAACGCACCGAACTCCTGGCCGCCGTGGTGCGGTATATCGCCGAGCACGGACTGGCCGACCTGTCCCTGCGCCCGCTCGCCGCCGAGCTCGGCACCAGCTCGCGAATGCTCATCTACTACTTCGAGACCAAGGAGAATCTGCTGGTCCAGGCCCTGGCGACACAGCGGCCCGACATCGCGGCGTTCTTCGCCGGCGTCACCGATGTGGCCACCCTGCGCGAGCGGCTGTGGGATTTCTGGGTCGCGAACAGCTCCGGCGAGGGCGTCACCAGCGTCAAGGTGATGATGCAGGTGCTCGGCGCGGCGTGCGCACCGCACGGGCCGTACGCCGGCTACGCCCAGGCGGCTATCGCCACCTTCGTGCGGAGTCTGGCGGCGGGCTTGCGGCACATCGACACCGTCGACGATCCCGAAGTCGTTGCCACCCTGTTGATCTCCGGGCTGCGCGGCATCCTGCAAGACCGGCTCATCACCGGCGACGCCGACCGCACCGACCGAGCGGCCCGCCACCTGATCGACCAGACCGTGCGCTGAGTTCGGCGCGCCGTTTCTGTCGGTACCCACTGCCATACTCCCGGCATGACGGAATCCGGCAGCTCCGCAGACACCAGCAAGACCACCTCCTACGACGACCCGGACGCCCCCTGGAACAAGGAGTACTCCCCCGAGGAAATAGCCACCTGGAACGACGACATCATCCGCGAATTCCGGGCGAACAATGGCACAGTCGGCGGCGACTACGCAGGCTCGACCCTCCTGATCCTCACCACCACCGGCGCCAAATCCGGCCGCCCCCACACCGTCGTCCTTGGCGCCCTCTACCGCGGCGACACCCTCTACGTCAGCTCCTTCATGGAAGACCGCTACCCCGCCTGGTATCACAACATCCGCGCCAACCCCGAAGTCACCGTAGAACTGGGCCCCACCACCTACCGAGCCACCGCCGAAGCCCTCACCGGCGCCCGCTACGAAGAATTCGCCGCCTGGGCGCTCCGCGAAAACCCGCTCCTGGCCGACTACCAGTCGAAGGTGGCTAAGCCGCTGCCAATCGTCGTGCTGACCCTGGGCGAGGCGATCGAATCGGGTAAGTCCGAATAGTCGGGCTCGTGCCGCGCGAAGCCGCAGCTCTTCCCGATACCTCGACAGCGGTGCACGCAGGCAGCTGCCGCACCGCTCGTCTCACCGCCAGGTGCTTGCAGATTGCCGAACCAGCACCCCCGATAAGGTGGGCGGGTGGAATTGCTGCCCTTGGTACCCAGTGGTCGGACGCCGGTTCGGGCGCTCACTATTGCCGGAACGGACTCCGGGGGTGGGGCCGGGATTCAGGCGGATTCGCGGACCATGGCGTTGTGCGGGGTGCACGCGTGTGTGGCGGTGGCGGCGGTGACGGTGCAGAACTCGGTGGGGGTGAGCGGGTTCCACGAGATTCCGCCGCAGATCGTGGCCGATCAGGTGCGATCGGTGGTCGGGGATATCGGGGTGGGGGCGGCGAAGACGGGGATGCTGGCGTCGACGGCGATCATCGAGGCGGTGGCGGAGGTCTGCCGGGAGGTCGGGATCGGGCGGGATGGGGAGATTCCGCTGGTGGTCGACCCGGTGGCGGCCTCGATGCACGGTGATCCACTGCTGCACGAAGAGGCGCTGGACGCGGTGCGCAATACCTTGTTCCCGATCGCCACGATCGTCACGCCGAACCTCGACGAAGTGCGACTGATCAGCGGCGTCGAGGTGATCGACGACGCCGGTGCCCGCCGGGCCGCCGAAGCCCTGCACGCGTTCGGGCCGCGCTGGGTGGTGGTCAAGGGCGGGCATCTGCGGTCGTCGGAGAACAGCACCGACCTGCTCTTCGACGGCGAGCGGTTCCTCGAATTCACCGCGCCCCGCATCCACACCGGCAACGACCACGGCGGCGGCGACACCCTCGCCGCGGCCCTGGCCTGCGCACTCGCGCACGGCTACTCGGTGCCCGACGCGTTCGAATTCGCCAAGGAATGGACCCGCCGCTGCCTGGAGGCTTCCTACGACCTGGGCAAAGGCCATGGACCGGTGTCGCCGCTGTGGCGATTGGAGTCCACGGGCCTGTCGTGACCCGTTTTTGTCGGTGGGTCGGCGCATACTGAGGTCGTCGCGAAAGCACCGTTGGCCTCAAAGGCGCGGCACAGCGAGAACAGCGTGGTTCGAGTGCACGCGGCACAGTTGGTCCGGCTGCGGGGTTGGGTTCGCTCAGTCCGCTGTGAAGGCGAGGTGCAATGGCTGTTCGGCATCGATGGTGAATCCGCTGAGCCTGGCATCCGCGCAGGCCAGAGCCGACACCATCTCGGTGAGGTAGGCGACGAAACGCTCCACGGGCATCGGGTCCTCCCGGAGGTTGGCACCGAGCCACCAGTCCGTCGCCGAAGCCACCGCACCGAAAACCGAATAGATCACCAGCTCGACCCCCTTCGGGTCGATCGGGCGCTCGGCCACCGATCCCACGAACAGATCGGCCACCTGCCTGGCCGCCTGCCGTGCCGATTGCAGCGAACGCGGCGACTCCGCTGAACTGTCCCGACGCTGGGCGAAATGCCCGTTCAAGATGAACCGGAAAACGTTCGGATGCTGGGTCACCACCGCCACGTATTCGCTCGCGCCGCGCCGAATCAGTTCGCGCACCGGATCATTGGTGAGATCCACCCCGTCGACGATCCGCTCCCACAGCAGATCCCGCATCCGATCCACGATCGCGTCGTACAGATCGGCTTTATCCGCGAAATGCCGGTAGAGCTTGGGTTTCGCCGCGCCCGCTGCCTTCGCGATCTCCCCCATACTCACCTCGGGGCCGAAGGTGCCCAACGCCTCGAATGCCGCGTCGACGAACTCCGCCCGCACCTTGACCCGGTGCTCGCGCCACCGCTCGGTCCGCGCATCGACGCGTCGCCCAGGAACGTCTCTTACCCCCTGGCCCGCGCGTCTCACCACAACCGGGATGGTACTCACCAGCAGATCACCCGCCTGACCTGCCCGCCACACGTCGCAGGCCACACTCACCCTCGACAGAAATTAGAACTTGTTCTAGTTTGAGACCTGCCGGCGGATTCCGCCCGCAGCGCCGCCCCCGAACACCGAGGACCTCGATGGATTGGTACACCGGTAACACCGCGTATGACACCGTGCTGACGATCGCGTTCGCCTTCGCGGCGTTCGTCATCGTCGGCGGCCTGTTCATGCAGAGCCCGTACGGGCGATTCGCGTCGACGAATATCGGGTTCAACCTCAATCCGAAGCTCGGCTGGTGGTTGATGGAGCTTCCCGCCACCGTCGTGTTCGCGGTGTTCTATCTGGCCGGGCCGAACCGTTTCGAGCCGACGTCGATGGTGCTGGCGGGAATCTGGCTGCTGCACTACGCCAATCGCGGCTGGTTCTTCCCGCTGTCCATCCGGCAGGTGCCAGGCAAACGCAGCAGTTTCAATGTTTCCGTGCTGGCAGCGGGCGTATTCGTCACCGCGATGCACGGCTATTTGAACGGGTCCTTCTTCAGCCAGGACTACCTGAATCAGTACGGGACCGAATGGTTGACCGATCCGCGTTTCCTCATCGGCGTCGTGGTGTATCTCGGCGGGTTCACGCTACTGGTCCGGTCCGAATGGACCGTGCGCAATCTGCGAGACAAGGACGACCCGGGAGCCACCGAGTATCGCATTCCGCACGGCGGCGGATTCCGATTCGTCAGCAGCCCAGCCTATCTCGGCGAACTGATCGCCTGGGCCGGCTTCGCGCTGCTCACCTGGTCATTGGCCGGTGTCGTGATCTTCCTGATCACCGCGGGCAACCTGGTACCCCGAGCCTTCGCCACGCATCGGTGGTATCGAGAGAAGTTCGCGGACTATCCGAAGGATCGAAAAGCCCTGGTGCCGTACCTGGTATGAGCCGCAGCCGGGGACCAGGAAGATCGGTGACCCCGATCGTTCAGCCGCGGCGACTCACGAGACCGCACGGCGTCGCGGTGTCGGTGGTCAGCGATCCACCGGCGAACGCGTAGCTGTCGATGCCGCAGTCACGCAGCGCGATGTCCAGGGCGTCGCCGTGAACGCCGGCGTCGTGATCTCGAGGTCGCAGCCTCGCCCCGGTCCTGACCGCCCCATATGAATGGGGACCCAAGCGCAGCGAGCGCGCGGGGATCGCGATCGGCTTGTCGATCGATAACGCGGATCGCCGGTCTCGACACGCCTGAGGGACAATGCCGGAATGTCCGAGGAAATCGTTGATGTCTCGATCACCGCGAACGATCCGGAATGGCTGGCCGAGTTCACCCGGAATCTGATCACCGATCGGCTGGCCGCGTGCGGCAACATCATCTCCGGGGTGCGGTCGATCTATCGGTGGAACGATGCCGTGCATGCCAATGGCGAGAACCTGGTGATCCTGCATACCCGGCGGTCGCTGGTGGGCGCGATCATCGAGCGCGCCGACGCCGAGCACGCCGATGAGACGCCGCAGGTGCTCGCCGTTCCGGTGGTGCAGGCGCATCCGGGATACCGGCAGTGGGTGCTGGATTCGACGCTCGAGACGACATTGCTGGCGTAGCGGATCGGGGCGGCACACCCGGCGCGGTTCCCCACGCCGGGGTTGTCGCGGCTCGGCGGCCGACGCTGGGCGTACCGAGTGATCAGGCCCCCACTTCGCCCCGTTCGGGCGTGGGTTGCGGTCCGAACCCGACGATCGGCAGGCGCAAGGCCGCGGGAGCGTGAGGCGGGACGACGGGTTCGCGGGGCGGCACCGGCGGGATGCGGCGGTGCGGGGTGCCCATGGGCGGGCGGGTGTCCTGCTCGCCCTTGTTCGGCCAGAGGGCGGCGGCGCGTTCGGCTTGGGCGACGATGGTGAGCGACGGGTTGACGCCGAGATTGGCGGAGATGGCGGCGCCGTCGACGATGCTCAAGGTCGGATAACCGTAGACGCGGTGGTAGGAGTCGATGACGCCGTGGTCGGGGTCGGCGCCGATGGCGCAGCCGCCGATGAAGTGGGCGGTCATCGGGACGTCGAACAGGTCCGGCCAGGTGCTGCCCGCGGTGGCGCCGAGCTTCTCGGCGACGCGTCGGGTGGCTTCGTGGCCCGCGGGGATCCACGTCGGGTTGGGTTCGCCGTAGCCCTGTTTGCTGGCGAATTTGCGGCCGAACAGCCCGCGCTTGGTGTAGGTGGTGATCGAATTGTCCAGCGACTGCATGACCAGCAGGATCAGCGTGCGTTCGCTCCATTGACGGGTGCGCAGCAGGCGCACGGTGCGGATCGGCTGTTTCAACGCCACCGGCAGCACCCGCACCCACGGTGGGATCCGGTGGCCGCCGTCGATGAGGTAGGTCTGCAACAGCCCCATCGCATTGGAGCCCTTGCCGTAGCGCACGGGTTCGACGTGGGTATCGGGCGTGGGGTGGAATGACGAGGTGATGGCGACGCCGCGGGTGATGTCCATCTCCGGATCGACCTCGGTGCGGCCGGCACCGAGGATGGCCTCGGAATTGGTGCGAGTCAGCACGCCGAGACGCTTCGACAGCTCCGGCATGACCCCGGTGTCGCGCATCTTGAACAGCAGCCGCTGGGTACCCCAGGTCCCGGCGGCCAGCACCACCCGGCCGGCCCGGAAGGTGCGGCGGCCACGGCGAGCCCAGGAACCGGTGCGGTGGGTGTCGACCAGCCACGTGCCATCGGCCTGCGGGCGGATCGCGGTGACCGTCGTCATCGGATGTACTTGCGCCCCCGCCTTTTCGGCGAGGCCCAGGTAATTCTTGACCAGGGTGTTCTTGGCGCCGTGGCGGCAACCGCTCATGCATTCACCGCATTCGATGCAGCCGGTGCGGTCCGGTCCGACACCACCGAAGTACGGGTCGGGCACGGTTTTGCCCGGCTCGCCGAAATACACCCCGACCGGCGTAGGCACGAAGGTCTCGCCCACGCCCATATCGGTGGCGACCGCCCGGATGACGTCGTCGGCGGGCGTCATATGCGGGTTGCGCACCACGCCGAGCATTCTGGTCGCCTGCTCGTAGAACGGGCTCAGCTCGTCATCCCAGTCGGTGATGTCGGCCCACTGCCGGTCGGCGAAGAATGCGGGACCGGGTTTGTACAGCGTGTTCGCGTAATTCAGCGATCCGCCGCCGACACCCGCGCCGGCGAGAATGAAGCAGTCGCGCAGCCGGTGAATGCGCTGAATGCCGTAGCAGCCGAGCCTGGGCGCCCACAGGTATTTGCGCATATCCCAGTTCGTCGCCGCGAACTCGTCATCGGCGAATCGCCGCCCGGCTTCGAGCACCGCGACCCGATAACCCTTTTCCGTCAGCCGCAGCGCCGACACGCTGCCACCGAACCCGGAACCGACGATCACCACGTCGACATCGAGTTCCCCGCTCATCTGCCACCTCCGCGGCCGACGTTAACAGCCGTGGACGTGCGGTTACCCGACTTTGTGCAGTATCGGAAACCACGCATGCCGCAGACTCCGACACGTCACAATTCCGAGCATCCCGTGCTGTTCGCGCCGACTCCGCGGCGCCTACCGCCGTTCTCCAAGGCCGCGTGCAACGTCACCGCCCACTGGTGGACGATCTGCTTACGCCGGGCGGAGTCGTCGGTCAGCACGTCGGCGAGACCCAGGCCGCGGGCCATGTCGAGGGTGGCCTGGACGAGGTGGTGGGCTACCGGGTCCGCGTCGTCGACGCCGAGTGCTTCGACGGCGCGGCGATGCGATACCCGGCCGAAGCGGGCCTCCAGGGGGACGATGCGTTCGCGCAGTGCCGGGTCGGCGGCGGCGTGGGTCCACACCTGCAACGCCGCTTTGAACAGCGGGCTGGTGTAGGACTCCACCAGGCCCGCCACCACGGCCTCGGTCCGCCCGACACCGACGGCGGTGGCGGCGACGGTTTCCGCCTCCGCCTTCGCCTGCTCGGTCCTGGTGTCGAACATGTACTCGAGTGCCGCGGTGATCAGGTCTTCCCTGGTGGGGAAATGGTGCTGGGCGGCCCCGCGCGACACCCCGGCGCGTTCGGCGACGACGGCCACCGTCGCGGCCGCCCAGCCCATCTCGGCCAGGCAGTCGATGGTCGCCTCGAGCAGCCGCTGCCGGGTGGCCCGGCTGCGGTCCTGCTTCGGTTCATGGGGTGTCGCCATGGGCCTATTGTGCCCAGCTGGGCGGGCGCTTCTGCAGGAAGGCCGTCATGCCTTCGATCACCTCGGGGGTGCCGAAGAAGCTGCCGGAGCGTTGCGCGAGTTCCTCGGCCTCGGCGTCGAATCCGGCCAGTAATGCCGCGTTGACCAGCTTCTTCGATTCCGCCAGCCCCTGCGGAGAGCCTTTGCGCAGCTCACCGCACAGCCGCTTGACCTCGGCCGCCGGGTCGTCGGCGGCGATGGTGATGAGCCCGATCTCCTGCGCGACCGCAGTGTCGAATTTCTCACCGGTGAGGTAGTAGCGACCGGCGGCGCGCTGGTTCAGCCGCGGCAGCAGGGTCAGCGAGATCATGAACGGCGCCATGCCGATCCGCACCTCGGTGAGCGCGAAACTGCTCGATGGTCCGGCCACCACCAGATCGCAGGCCGCGATGATGCCCATGCCGCCCGCCCGCACGTTGCCGTCGATCTGCGCGATCACCGGCTTGGGTGCGGCGACCAGCCCGCGCAACACATCGATCATCTGACGGGTGCGCTGATCGGCCGCGGTGGCGGGGTCGGAGTTCGCGGCCTCGCTCAGATCCGCGCCGGCGCAGAAGGTGTTGCCGGTGTGGGTGAGCACGATGCCGCGTACCGCGGGATCGGTGACGGCGTTGTCCATACCGGCCAGCAGTTCGCGAACCAGCATGGACGACAGGGCATTCCGGTTGTGTGGTGAGTCGAAGGTCAGTGTGGCGAACCCGTCGACCACCTCGTAGCGCACGAACGGCGCGTCGGTTGTCTCGGTCATGATTCCCCGGCTCAGTAGGACTTCGGCAGGCCAAGCGAATGCTGGGCGACGAAGTTGAGGATCATTTCCCGGCTCACCGGCGCGATCCGCGCGATACGCGCGGCACCGAGCATGGCGGCCAGGCCGTATTCGCTGGTGAGACCGGCGCCGCCGTGGGTCTGGATGGCTTGGTCGAGGGCCTTGATGCTGGCTTCGCCCGCAGCGTATTTGGCCATGTTCGCGGCCTCGGCGGCGCCCATCTCATCGCCGGCGTCATAGAGGGTCGCGGCCTTCTGCATCATCAGCTTGGCCTGCTCGAGTTCGATCTTCACCTGCGCCAGCGGGTGCGCGATGCCCTGGTGCGCGCCGATCGGCGTCTTCCAGACGGTGCGCTCCTTGGCGTATTCCACCGCCCGGTCGATGGCGTAGCGGCCCATGCCGACAGCCATCGCGGCACCCATGATGCGCTCGGGGTTCAGGCCCGCGAACAGCTGCATGAGCGCGGCGTCCTCCTTGCCGACCAGTGCGCTGGCGGGCAGCCGGACGTCGTCGAGGAACAGCGTGAACTGGTGGTCGGGCTCGATGATGTCCATCTCCTGCGGCGTCTTCTGGAAGCCGGGAGCGTCGGTCGGGACGATGAACAGGGCCGGCTTGAGCTTGCCGGTCTTGTGGTCCTCGGTACGGGACACGATCAGCACGGCCTCGGCCTGATCGACGCCGGAAATGAAGATCTTGCGGCCGTTGAGGATCCAGTCGTCACCGTCGCGGCGGGCGGTGGTGGTGATCTGGTGCGAGTTGGAGCCGGCATCGGGTTCGGTGATGCCGAAGACCATCTTGCCGCTGCCGTCGGAGAGCTTGGGCAGCCAGGCCGCCTTCTGCTCGTCGGTGCCGTATTTGGTGATGATGGTGCCGCAGATGGCCGGGGAGACCACCATCAGCAGCAGGCCCGCGCCCTGGGCGGCCAGTTCCTCCATCACCAGGGCCAGCTCGTACATACCCGCGCCACCGCCGCCGTACTCCTCCGGCAGGTTGACGCCGAGGAAGCCGAGTTTGCCCGCCTCGGCCCACAGCTCGTCGAGCGGCTCGTTCGCGCGCGCCTTCGGCAGCACGTAGTCGCGGTAGTTGTATTTCGCGGCGAGCGCGGCGACGGCGGCCCGCAGTTCCTTGCGCTCGTCGGATTCGATGAAGCTCATTGCCTACTCCTGTGTCCAATTGGTCATGACCAGGGGCCCTCCATGGTGACGCTTCGCTGCCGCCTCCGGGCCTGACCTGGTCATGACGGATCTTCCGAGGGCTCGTCCACCACAGCGAGCACCGCGCCGACCTCGACCTGCTGGCCGACGGTCACATTGAGTTCGGTCAGTACACCGGTAGCGGGGGCGACGATGGTGTGTTCCATCTTCATCGCCTCCAGCCACAGCACCGGCTGTCCTTGTTCGACCTGATCGCCGACGGCGGCGCCGAGCCGGATGACGCTGCCGGGCATCGGCGCGAGCAGCGAGCCCGCCGCGACCTGATCGGCCGGGTCGGTGAAGCGCGGCAACCGGCGCACCGCGACCGGGCCGAGCGGGGAGTCGACGCAGACGAGATCGCGGTAGCGGGAGATCTCGAACTGCCTGCGCACGGGCCCGCGTTCGCCGGGCACGCTCAGCACGACGCGTTCGGGAGTGAGGTCGATCAGCTCCAGGCCGTCGTGGCCGTCGACCTGCACGCCGGTGCGGGTGAACCGGTAGCGCACCTCGTGGGTCCCGCTGACGCGGCTCTCATACGACTTGGTCTGCGGTGCGGACGCGAGATTGCGCCAGCCGCTGGGGATTCCACCATCCACCCGGGCCGCGCGGCGATTCGCCGCCGAGTCGGCCAGCGCCGCTGCGACGATCGACAACGCCTCATCGGCTTCGCTGGTCAACGGCGCCGAGAGCGCATCGAGACCGTGCGTGTCGAAGAACGCGGTGTCGGTGTCGCCGGCCAGGAATGCCGGATGCCGCAGCACCCGCACCAGCAGATCGCGGTTGGTGACCAGGCCGTGCACCTTGGCCCGCTGCAAGGCGGTGGCCAGCAGATGCGCGGCCTCGGCGCGGGTCTCGGCGTAGGAGATGACCTTGGCCAGCATCGGGTCGTAATGCACACCGACCACCGAACCGTCGACCACACCGGTGTCCAGGCGAACGCCCGGCTGTTCCAGGACCGTGAATTCGCCTGCGGTGAACGGGATATCGAGCTTGTGCACCGGACCGCTCTGCGGCTGCCAATCGTGCGCCGGGTCCTCGGCGTAGAGCCGGACCTCGATCGAATGCCCGCGCTTGGCCGGCTGCACCGGCGGCAGCGGCAGCCCGGAGGCCACCTGCAACTGCAACCGCACCAGGTCGAGTCCGGTGGTCTGTTCGGTGACCGGATGCTCCACCTGGAGACGGGTGTTCATCTCCAGGAAGAAGAAATCGCCCTTCTCATCGGCCAGGAATTCGACGGTGCCCGCACCCTCGTAACCGATGGCCTCGGCGGCCAGCCGCGCCGCCTCGAACAGCCGGTCTCGCATGCCGTCGATCTTCTCCACCAGCGGCGACGGCGCTTCCTCGACGACCTTCTGATGACGACGCTGGATCGAGCATTCCCGCTCGCCCACCGCCCAGGTGGTGCCGGCGGTATCGCACATGACCTGGACCTCGATGTGCCGTCCGGTCTCCAGATACCGCTCGCAGAACACCGTCGGATCGCCGAAGGCCGATTCGGCCTCGCGCCGCGCCGCCTCGATCTGGCCGGGCAGCTCGCTCAGCTCACGCACCACGCGCATACCGCGGCCACCACCACCGGCGGAGGCCTTGATCAGCACCGGCAGATGGTCGTCGGTGACCTCGGCCGGATCCAGTTCGGCCAGTACCGGCACACCGGCGGCGTCCATCATCTTCTTGGACTCGACCTTGGAGCCCATCTGCTCGATGGCGGCCACCGGCGGACCGATCCACACCAGACCGGCAGCCTGCACGGCGCGCGCGAATTCGGCGTTCTCGGAAAGGAATCCGTAGCCCGGGTGGATCGCGTCGGCGCCCGCCGACAGTGCCGCCTCGATGATCAGCTCACCGCGCAGATAGGTCTCGCCGGGCGTATTGCCGGGCAGCCGGATGGCGGCATCGGCCTCGGCGACATGTGGGGAGGCCGCGTCGGCGTCGGAGTAGACCGCAGTGGTGGCGATGCCCATGCGACGGCAGGTGGCGAACACCCGGCGCGCGATCTCACCGCGGTTGGCGACCAGGACATTGGTAATGGCTGTAGGCACGACCGTCCGCCTCACATTCGGAAGACGCCGAAGCCCTCGGCGCCCTGGATCGGGGCTGAATGAATGGCCGACAACGCCATTCCCAGCACGGTGCGGGTATCACGCGGGTCGATGATGCCGTCGTCGTAGATGCGCCCGGACAGGAACATCGGCAGCGATTCGGCCTCGATCTGCGCCTCCACCATCGCGCTCATGGCGGCGGCACCGTCCTCGTCGAAGGTCAGGCCCTTGGCCTGGGCGGCGGCCCGCTGCACGATGGTGATCACGCCCGCCAGCTGCGCACCGCCCATGACGGCGGATTTCGCGCTCGGCCAGGCGAACAGGAAACGCGGGTTGAACGCGCGCCCGCACATGCCGTAGTGGCCCGCGCCGTAGGAGGCGCCGATCAGCAGCGAGATGTGCGGCACCTTCGAGTTCGACACGGCGTTGATCATCATCGAGCCGTGCTTGATGATGCCGCCCTGCTCGTACTCCTTGCCGACCATGTAGCCGGTGGTGTTGTGCAGGAACAACAGTGGCGTGTTGGACCGGTTGGCCAGCTGGATGAACTGGGTGGCCTTCTGCGATTCCTCGGAGAACAGCACGCCGCGCGCGTTGGCGAGGATGCCGATCGGGTAGCCGTGCAGTTCGGCCCAGCCGGTGACCAGGCTGGAACCGTACATCGGCTTGAACTCGTCGAAGTCCGAGCCGTCGACGATGCGGGCGATCACCTCGCGCGGATCGAACGGGATCTTCAGATCCGAGGGCACGATGCCGAGCAGTTCCTCGGGGTCGTACAGCGGCGAGATGACCTCGCTGCGCGGCTGCGGGCCCTGCTTTTTCCAGTTCAACCGGCGCACGATGGCGCGGCCGAGACGGATCGCGTCCTGTTCGTCGGCGGCGAAGTAGTCGGCCAGACCCGAGACGCGGGCGTGCATTTCGGCGCCGCCGAGGGATTCGTCGTCGGACTCCTCACCGGTGGCCATCTTCACCAGCGGCGGGCCGCCGAGGAAGACCTTGGCGCCCTCCTTGACCATCACCACGTAGTCGGACATGCCGGGGATGTAGGCACCGCCGGCGGTGGAGTTGCCGAACACCAGTGAGATCGTCGGGATGCCCGCCGCCGAGGCCTGGGTGAGGTCGCGGAACATCGCGCCACCCGGGATGAAGACTTCCTTCTGCGTCGGCAGATCGGCGCCGCCGGATTCCACCAGCGAGATCACCGGCAGCCGGTTCTGCTTGACGATCTCGTTGATGCGCAACGTCTTACGCAGCGTCCACGGGTTCGAGGTACCGCCGCGCACGGTCGGATCCGGCGCCACGATCATGCATTCGACGCCCTCGACCACGCCGATACCGGCGATGGTCGACGCGCCGACCTGGAACTCACTGCCCCACGCGGCCAGCGGGCATAGCTCCAGGAACGGCGAATCCTCATCCAGCAGCAGTTCGATGCGCTCGCGCGCGGTGAGCTTGCCGCGCTTGTGATGCCGGGCCACCTTGTCCGGCCCGCCACCGGCGATGGCCTTGGCGAATTCGGCCTCGAGTTCGGCGAGCTTGCCGGTCATGGCCTCCGCGGCCGCGGCGTATTCCGGCGACGACGGATCGAGGGTGGAACGGAAGGTCGTCACGACTGGTACCCCAATACTTTCGACGCCAGCATGGTCAGGATTTCGTTGGTGCCACCGCCGATGCCGAGGATGCGGACATCGCGATAGATGCGTTCGATCTCGGATTCGCGCATGTAACCCATGCCGCCGTGCAGCTGAACGCCCTGGTTGGCCACCCATTCGGCGGTCTCGACGGCGGTGTTCTTGGCGAAGCACACCTCGGCGATCAGGCCCTGCTCACCGGCCGCGTGACGTTCGACCAGCGCGCGGGTGTAGACCCGGGCCAGGTCGACGCGGCGGTGCATCTCGGTGAGCGTCATCTGCACCGACTGGCGGCTGATCAGCGGGCGGCCGAAGGTCTCGCGGTTACGGCACCATTCCAGGGTCAGGTCGAGCGCGCGCTGGGCCTGTGCGTAGGCCTGCACCGCCAGACCGACCCGCTCGCTGACGAACGCGGTGGCGATCTGGGCGAATCCGGTGTTCTCCGCGCCGACCAGGTTCTCCACCGGCACCCGCACGTCCTCGTAGGACAGTTCGGCGGTGTCGGAGGCCAGCCAGCCCATCTTCTCGAGCTTGCGCGCCACCGTGAAGCCCGGCGTATCGGTGGGCACGATGATCAGCGAGACACCTGCCGCACCCGGGCCGCCGGTGCGCACCGCGGTGACCACGAAGTCGGCGCGGCAGGCCGAGGTGATGAAGGTCTTGGCGCCATTGATGAGGTAGTGGTCGCCGTCGCGCACCGCCGACGTGGTCAGATGGCCGACGTCGGAGCCGCCGCCGGGTTCGGTGATGGCCAGCGAACCGATCAGGTCACCGGCCAGCGTCGGGCGCACCCAGCGATCGATCTGCTCGGCGTTGCCGGAGGCGATGATGTGCGGCAACGCGATCCCGCAGGTCATCAATGAGGCCCAGGCACCACCGGAGGCGCCGGCCTGGTGGAACTCCTCACCGAGGATCACCGCGTCGATGGCATTGCCGCCGGACCCGCCCACCGACTCCGGGACGTCGATGCCGAGCAGGCCGAGTTCACCGGCCTTCTTGTGCAGTTCCCGCGGCAGCTCACCGGCCCGCTCCCAGGCGTCGAGATCGGGCAGGATCTCCCGCTCGACGAACCGGCGCACCGTGCTGCGCAGTTCCTGACGTTCCGGCGTATCCCACACACTCATCGGGCGTCCTCCTGTGTTCGATTAAGCCATGACCGGGCGCCCTGCGTGGTTACGCAAGCTGCCTCCTCCGGGCGCTGACCGCTCATGGCAGAAGTTCGGTCGGAATATCGATATGACGGGACCGAAGCCATTCGCCGAGCCCCTTGGCCTGCGGATCGAAACGGGCCTGATAGGCCACGCCCTTGCCGAGCAGACCGGAGATGATGAAGTTCAGCGCCCGCAGGTTCGGCAGCACATGCCGGGTGACCTCGAGCGAAGCGGTTTCCGGCAACAGTTCGCGCAACCGCTCGACGGTGAGCGTGTGCACCAGCCAGCGCCACTGCTCCTCGGTGCGCACCCAGACGCCGATATTGGCGTCGCCGCCCTTGTCGCCGCTGCGGGCCAAGGCGATGGTGCCCAGCGGGGCGCGCCGAGTGTCGTTGCCCGCCAGGGGTTCCGGAAGCGCCGGGGTGGGAACCGGCTCGAGCGCGCGGGTGTCGGCGGCCTGCGCGATATCGACGCGGGTGCCGTCGGCGAACACCGCCACGTGCGGCACCTCGCTCGCATCGACGAAGCCCGGCGTGTACACCCCGTAGGGCGAGCCATTGCCCGGCAGCGTGGTGAAGCTGCACCCCGGGTAGCTGGCCAGCGCGAGTTCCACGGCGACGCTGGAGAAGGCCCGGCCCACCTTGTTCGGATCCGGATCACGCACCACGCACCGCAGCAGGGCGCTGGCCTGCTCCTCGGTGTCGGCGTCCGGGCGGTCCAGCCGAGCCAGCGTCCAGTCGAGTTCGGCGGGGCGCACGGTGAGCCAGGACTCCAGCTGACGTTGCGCCAGTTCGGCTTTCGCTTCGATATCGAGTCCGGTGAGCACGAACTCCATCTCGTTGCGGAACCCGCCGAGGGTGTTGAGCGAGACCTTCAACTGCGGCGGCGGCGCCTCACCGGTCACGCCGCTGATCAGCACTCTGTCGGCGCCCTCCGGCTCGACCCGGATGGTGTCGAGCCGGGTGGTCACGTCGGGGCCGGCGTAGCGGGCGCCTTGGATCTCGTACATGAGCTGGGCCTGGACCGTGTCGACGGTGACCGCGCCGCCGGTGCCCGGATGCTTGGTGATGACGCTGCTGCCGTCGCGGCGGATTTCGGCGATCGGGAACCCGGGACGGCCGAGGTCTTCGAGTTCGGTGAAGAAGGCGTAGTTGCCGCCGGTGGCCTGGGTACTGCATTCGATGACGTGCCCGGCCACCACCGCGCCCGCGAGCCGGTCGTAATCGGTGCGTTCCCAGCCGAAGTGCGCGGCCGCCGGGCCGACGATCACCGAGGCGTCGGTGACCCGTCCGGTGACGACGATGTCGGCGCCGGAATTCAGGCATTCCACGATGCCCCACGCGCCGAGATAGGCGTTGGCGGTGAGCGGGGAGCCCAGCTCGAGTTCGGCGGCGCGACCGGACAGATCGTCGCCCTCGACATGCGCGATCTTGGCCTCGAGGCCCAGCTCGGCGGCTACCTTGCGGAGTTTCTCGGCCAAGCCCGCCGGGTTGAGCCCGCCCGCGTTGGTGACGATCTGGACATTGCGTTCCAGCGCAAACCCGAGGCATTCCTCGATCTGCTTGACGAAGGTTTTCGCGTAGCCGAGGCCAGGGTCCTTCATCCGGTCCCGGCCGAGGATCAGCATGGTGAGTTCGGCGAGGTAGTCACCGGTCAGCACGTCGAGCGGGCCGCCTTCGAGCATCTCGCGCATCGCGCTCAACCGGTCGCCGTAGAACCCGGAACAGTTGCCGATCCGGATGACGTCCGGATCGTCGGCCAGCCTACTCATCAGCGGGTATGCCTCCTGTCGCGGTGGATCGGGCCGTCGCTGTGATCGCGGGCCACCGCCACGGCGCCCGGAATCCGCGTACGTCACCCAGCATCACAGCCGGTCCGGAAAAAATCAAGCTTGCGTGCTTGTTAATGGAGAGCTATCGTCCGCGGCGAATCGTCGCAGGCGAGAAGGGCGGCCCGCGGCCCGGGCCGGACAGGCCCAGCTGCGACCACGCAACCCTCGGACGGCACAATCGGCACCATGTCCTCCGATGTCGCCGTCGTCTTCCTCTTCGCTCTCGCCGGATTCCTCATCGGCGGGGCCTACACAACCTGGAAGACAGCCCGCCCACTCGCCATCGCGCTGGGTGTGTGCGCGGTACTGGCGGCAGTCGGCGCCGTCGTCTGGTTGATCTGATCAGTTCCTCGTCAGCCGGAAGATGCGCAGGTCGTCGGGCACGCCGCTCAATGGCGCGGCGAACATCCCCCGCCGATACGGCTTGACGGTGTACCCGAGTTCCTCGAGCACCCCCGGCGAGACCGAGCGCAGCGTGGCCTCCGACAGCATGGTGCGGCCGTTGCCGCCCGCCTCCATCACCCGGGCCGCGATGGTGACATCGACGCCGAGCCAGTCGCCGCCGATTTCCCGCGGCGTGCCGGTGTGCAGGCCGACCCGCATCTGCGGTGTGTAGCCGTCCACGCTGACCTGCGACAATGCCCGTTTGGCCGCGACCGTGGCCGTCACCGCCGCGTCGGCGGTCGGGAATACCGCCATCACGCCGTCACCCATGCGTTTGACCACCTGACCGCCCCGCTCGGCGATCGGCGGTTCGATGGCCTTGGCCACCCGGCGCAGCAGTTCGAGCGTGGCCTCGTCACCGGCGGACAGCGACCACTTCGAGAACGACACCAGGTCGGTGAACATGACGGTGACTTCCTGGCTGCCGCGGCCGCGGCCCACCCGCTCCAAGGCCGCCTGCCACACCTGCAGGGCGCCGAAACCGATCTCGCGCGCCGCGCTCGGACGAGGGCCGACGAACTTTTCCGCCGCACGAGCGACCGCGCGCGGGCCGCCCGGCCCCGAGACCGAGAGCGGATCACCGAAGGACGGGTCGCCGGGCAGCTGTTCGCGGGCCTTGCGCAGCACGCCGATCACGTCCGGGCGCTGGTTGGCCGCCGTCATCAGGGCCGCGATCGCGCGCGGCCGGGGGCGACGGGAGGACCCGGCTTCCACCGGGGAATCGACCGCGCCGGGGTCGGCGCCGTTCGCTTCCGGTTCCGGTCCGGACACCGCACCGCCGGAAGGTGTTCTGCTCACGCCCCGAGGGTATCCCAGCCGAGCCGGCGCCGGTGACGGCGATAAACGGCACCGGCCCGGTGCGAAAGTTCGCACCGGGCCGGAAAGTACCGCACCGTCCGCCGGGCAGTGGCGGACGGTGCGAGGGGTGCGGACCTCCCGACAAGGTCTGCTACCCACAACCCGAGTGGCGAGGGAGGGCTACTCGGGTAGTCCATATATTCGGGCTAGGCGTCGCGCTGGTTCACCGCGAACAGCGAAGCTCCGAACACGATCGCGACGAAGGCGACGAAGTAGAGCAGACTGCCCCACACGCCCCAGTGCCAGTTGCCGACCGGCTCTTCGACCGCGAGGAAGCGGTTGGCGTTGGCGAAGGGCAGGAACGGGGTCACATTGCGGCCGAAGCTGCCGAAGGCGCCCAGCAGCGGCTCGATGAGCAGCGACC
>NZ_BAFY01000233.1 GCF_000308555.1 Nocardia cyriacigeorgica NBRC 100375
CACCGCATGACCGGGTCAGCGCCCGCAGGAGGCAGCTTGCGTAACCACGGAGGGCGCCCCGGGCATGCGCAGGAGGGTACAGCGTGAGTGTGAATCTGACGCTGCTGATCGTCGTCGGCGTTCTGGTGGCCTGCGGGGTATATCTCATCCTCGAGCGGGCGGTGTCGAAGATGCTGCTCGGCATGATCCTGTTCGGCAACGCGGTGAACCTGCTGGTGCTCACCATGGCCGGCGCCGACGGGAAGCCACCCATCAGCGGCGCCACCGACGCCGCCCATGAGGAGATGGCCGACCCACTGGCCCAGGCCATGGTGCTGACGGCGATCGTGATCACTATGGGCCTGGCCGCCTTCGTGCTCGCCCTCGCCTACCGCTCCTACACCCTCACCACCACCGATGACGTCGAGAACGACCCGGAGGACGTCGGGATCGCGGCCACGCGCGAGCAGGAGGATCCCGAGGAATGAGGTTGTCGTCCGACCTGCTGCCGGTGCTGACTCCGCTGCCGGTCCTGATCCCGATGCTCGCGGCCGCGACGACGCTGGTTTTCGGCCGGCGTCCGCGCACCCAGCGCCTGGTCGCGCTGATCGCGCTGTCGGCCGCGGTGGTGGTCTGCGCGCTGCTGCTTTTCCTGGCCGACCGCGACGGCACCACCGCCTTGCAGGTGGGCGCCTGGGAGACGCCGATCGGCATCACCCTGGTGGTGGATCGGCTCGCGGCGACCATGGAGCTGGTGTCCTCGATCGTGTTGCTCGCGGTCGCCGTCTACGGTGCCGGCCAGAACATCCGCGACGCCGATTCCCAGCAACCCACCTCGATCTTCTGGCCGACCTATCTGGTGCTGAGCGCCGGAGTGTCGATGACGTTCCTCGCCGGCGATCTGTTCAACCTGTTCGTCGGCTTCGAGATCCTGCTGGTCGCCTCGTTCGTGCTGCTCACCCTCGGTGCGACCGAGGAACGCATCCGCGCGGGTGTGTCCTATGTGATGGTGTCGATGCTGTCGTCGCTGATCTTCCTGACCGGCATCGCCCTGGCCTACGGCGCCACCGGCACGTTGAACATGGCCCAGCTGGCGCTGCGGATGGACGAGGTGCCGGTCGGTATCCGCAACGCGGTGTACGCGGTGCTGCTGGTGGCCTTCGGCATCAAGGCGGCGGTGTTCCCGCTGTCGAGCTGGTTGCCCGACTCCTATCCGACCGCGCCGGCACCGGTGACCGCGGTCTTCGCCGGCTTGCTCACCAAGGTCGGTGTGTACTCGATCATCCGCACCTACACGCTGATCTTCCCCGACGGCGGCTTCGACAATGTGCTGCTCATCGCGGGCCTGTTGACCATGCTCGTCGGCATCCTCGGTGCGATCGCGCAGAGCGATATCCGGCGGTTGCTGTCGTTCACCCTGGTCAGCCATATCGGCTACATGGTGTTCGGCGTCGGGCTGGCCAGCCGGATGGGGTTGTCGGGCGCGGTCTACTACATCGCGCACCACATTCTGGTGCAGACGGCGTTGTTCCTGGTGGTCGGCCTGATCGAACGGCAAGCCGGCTCGGCGTCGCTGCGCAGGCTGGGCGGGCTGGCCGCGGCGAGCCCGCTGCTGGCGATCCTGTTCCTGGTGCCCGCGCTGAATCTGGGTGGGATTCCGCCGTTCTCCGGCTTCGTCGGCAAGGTCGCGCTGCTCCAGGCGGGTGCGCAGAACGGCAGCGTGCTGGCCTGGACCCTGGTCGCCGGTTCGGTGGTCACCAGCCTGCTCACCCTGTACGTGGTGGCGCGGGTGTGGAGCAAGGCATTCTGGCGTCCGCGCGCCGAGGCCACCGAAGGGCATCTGGCCGCCGCGACGCTGCCGACGCTGGTGGAGGATTCCACCGACATGCTCTACGACGAGCGCGCCGATCCGGGCCGGATGCCCGCCCTGATGGTGACCTCGACCGCCGCCCTGGTCGGCGTGGGGCTCGCGCTCACGGTCTGGGCCGGGCCGATCCTGAACATCGCCGACCGGGCCGCCGACGACCTACGCGACCGCGGCGTCTACATCACCGCCGTGCTCGGATCGGAGCCGCGATGAGCCGGGAAACCGTGATCCGGATTGCCATCCTGTGCTGGCTGGCCGCCGTGTGGGTGGCGCTGTGGGGCCGGCTCAGCGTGGCCAATGTGCTGGCCGGGCTGGTGGTCGGCGCGCTGATCATGGTGACGCTGCCGCTGCCGCGGGTGCCCGTCACCGGCTGGGTGCGCCCGGTGCCGCTGATCCAGCTGATCGCGGTGAGCATCTATTACGCGCTCGAATCGAGCGTGCAGGTGGCCTGGTTCGCGATCCGGCCCGCGCCGCCGCCGATCTCCGGCGTGCTGCGCGTGTACTTCAGCTTCAAATCGGATCTGGTGCTCGTGCTGTGCACCAATCTGCTCAATCTCATTCCCGGCACCATGGTGCTGGAACTCGATCGCGAACGATGCGTGGTGTACGTGCACGTCATGGATGTGGGCAGCGATAAGGCGGTGGACAAGTTCTACAGCACCACCCGCCGGTTGGAGCGGCTGCTGATCGCCAGCTTCCAGCGTCCGGCGGCCCGTTCGGTACCGGAGGTGAGCGCATGATCGTCGTCGCCGTGACGGCCGCGATTCTGTTGGTGGCGGCCGCGGTGATCACCGCTTACCGCACCCTGGCCGGGCCGAGCACCCTGGACCGGGTGGTCGGCATCGACTCGCTGGTGGCGATGGCCATCTGCGGGCTCGCGGTATGGGCGGCCTACAGCCGTGACACCACCGTGGTGCCCGCCATCGTGGCGCTGGCGCTGGTCGGGTTCCTCGGCTCGGCCGCCGTCTCCCGATTCCGAGTGCGGGACGACCGATGATCACCGTCCTGGACTGGATCTCCGGCATCCTGATCGTGCTCGGCGCGGGCCTGGCCTTCACCGCGGCCATCGGCATCGTCCGGTTCCCCGACACCCTGATGCGCATGCACGCGGCCACCAAACCGCAGGTCATCGGCCTGAACCTGGTGCTCGCCGGCACCATCATCCGGGTCTACGACAGCCCGGACGCCTGGATGCTGGTGCTGGTGGGCCTGTTCACCCTGCTCACCGCCCCGGTCATCGCGCACCTGATCGGCCGCACGGCCTATCGCGAACAGCGGCACCGGGATGGGCTGCTCGCCGTCAACGAGCTCGGCAACGAGCTCGACCAGCGGCCCGGGAACTGAGCCGACTACCCGGTGCCCGCCGAGTTCTGTGTCATCGGCGGCGGATCACCCCGACCACCCGCCCGGACCGCAGCCCGACAACGCCGAAACGGCAGCGCACGGGCTACTCGGCCGACGCGGTGACAGCCTCCGGTTCCTCGGCCCGCACCTTCTGCCTGCGCGCGAACCAGGTCCCGTGGAACGCCGCCGCCACCGCCGCCAGCAGCGCCATCACGATCGTGCCGGCGAGCACCGGATACTCGGCCATCGGCACGGCCAGGTAGCGGTAGGAGATCAGCAGCGCGGCCAGCACCAGCGCACCGCCGGCGACCAGCCGGATGCGGAACCAGCCCCAGCCGCGCTCGGGCTCGCGCAGCGCCGATTCCACCGTCAGGCACAGCACCGCGCCGGCCACCAGGTCGACGCCGTAGTGGTAGCCGAAGCCGAGGGTCGCGGCCAGCGTGCACAGCAGCCAGAACATGCCGCCCCAGCGCAGCCAGCGCGGCGCCAGGCTGCCATCGGCGGCCCGGCGGGTGTGCAGGAACACCGCCAGCGCCCACGCGGTGTGCATCGACGGCATGCAGTTGCGCGGGGTCACCGAGTCGAAATCCAGGGCCGAGGGGTTGCGGTCGATCGGCGGCACCACCTGCGGCCAATAATTGCCCAGCTGGAAACCGGCGCCGTCGGCGCCGAAGGCGAACATCGGACCGACCACCGGGAACAGCACATAGATCACCGGGCCGACCAAGCCGAGCACCAGGAACGTCCGCACCAGATAGTGGCTGGGCCAGCGCCCGGTCGAGACCACACCGCGCAGCTGCCACACCGCCACCACGATCGCCGCGGCGGGCAGTTCGATGTACACCCAGTGCAGCACCGCCTCCACCGACGGGCCGAGGGTCTCCAGCACCCGTCCCATCACCCACGACGGGTCGCCGAGCGCATGATCGGCGAGCATCACGTATTCGTCGAGCACTTGCGGCTGGGTGAGGATCGTGACGTGCAGCCAGACGTCGCCGACCTTGGTCGCCAGGATCAGCAGCGCGCCGAGGGCCGCCGCGTGCAGGGCGTTGCGGCGTTCGACGCCGTCCCAGCGCACCAGCGCCAGCACCGCGATCGCGGTCAGCACGATCACCGGTCCATTGCCCACCGCGAACGGCTCGCCCGCCAGCAGCCGCGCGCCCGCACAGATGACGTCGATCGCGACCGCAGCGCCCAGCGCGATGATCCGCCGCCGCGTCGGCAACCCCACCAGCGCCAGCATCAGGCCCGCCCACGGCACCGTCATCGACTTCGGCGTGCCCGCGTAATCACGCCACAGGCTCTCCAGCGGACCTTCGAATCCCTGTGTGGACGCCACTACCTGGAGGGCGATCAACAAGGCGGGCACGGCGGCGATCGCGGTGCCGAGTGCGAGGACCCGAATCCGAGTACGCGGCATGGACAATCGGGCCGCGGCGCCAACTCTGGAGTCCGGATCTTCGACTAGCACATCGACCATGTTAAACGGCAGGTGAACGTCATCCCTCTGGCCGAGGGAACGTCAGGCGTCCACCGCCTCCGCGGCTACTGGTCCAGCTCCTTGACCAGCGCGTCGACCACTGCGACAAGATCGCCCTGCGCGGCCGCCGCCACCTTGCGCTGCCGCTGGTAGGAGGCGCCCCGGACGGGAATTTCGGCCACCGATGCGAGCTCGTCGGCACAGCCGAGCAGTTTCGCCGTCGGCTCCAGACGGTTCAATAGCTCGTCGAGGTCATCTGTGACGAGACGCTCATTGCTGTCGGCGTCGACGATGACGATGGCGTCGAGCCCGTAGCGCGCGGCCCGCCACTTGTTCTCCTGCACATGCCACGGCGGCAGCGTCGGCAGCTGTTCACCGTTGTCCACCCGCCGGTCCAGGTCGACGATGAGGCAGTGGATGAACGCCGCCATCGCGGCCAGCTCGGCACGGGTGGAGATGCCGTCGCAGACGCGCACCTCGATGGTGCCCCATTTCGGCGCGGGACGGATATCCCAGTGCATGCCGCCGAGCTGTTCGAACACACCGGTTTTGAACTGATCGTGCACGAAATACTCGAACTGGGTCCAGTTCTCGAACTGGAACGGCAGCCCAGCGGTGGGCAGCTGCTGGAACATGAGTGCGCGGTTGCTGGCGTAACCGGTATCGGACCCCGACCACATCGGCGAGGACGCCGACAGCGCGAGCAGATGCGGATACGACAGCAGCAGCGAGTTCAGGATCGGAAAGACCTTGTCCTGGTGCGACACTCCGACGTGCACGTGCACGCCCCAGATCAGCATCTGCCTGCCCCACCACTGGGTGCGCTCGATCAGTTCGTCGTAATGCGGTGAGCGGGTGAGCTGCTGGGCCGACCACTGCGCGAACGGATGGGTGCCCGCGCAGAACAGGTCGACGCCGAGCGGATCGGCGGCGCGGCGCACGGTGTTCATGGTGGCGCTGAGATCGTCCATCGCGTCGCCCACGCTGTTGTGCACGCCGGTGACGAGTTCGACGGTATTGCGCAGCAGCTCCTTGGTGACCTGCGGGGTGCCGTCGTGGGCGCGCAGATCACCGACCGAATCGAAGACCGCCGCAGCGGTATTGGACAGATCGCGGGTCACCTTGTCGACGAGCGCGATCTCCCATTCGACGCCGATGGTCGGGCGGGGCGAACCGTGGAAGACAACCCTCTCGATCCCAGCCCCACCCATGCCGGCACGCTCCTACTGGATCACGCCGCAGGCGACGCGGCCGCCCGCGTCACCGGTCGCGAGGGTGGCCTCGTCCGGACCCGAACCACCGTCGGGGCGGTTGTAGCGGCTGGGGATATTACCGAAGTTGTCCGAGTCGGCGTGGATGATGAGCGCCTTGCCGCGGATATCGGACATGGTCACCTTGTCGGTGGTGGTGACCAGGGTGGCGTTGCCGTCCTGACGCACCTGCAGCGAGGTCAGGTCGCCGCTGGCCGGATGCGAGTTGGCGGCGCCGACCTGGAGGTGGCCGCCGGCGGAGAGGAAGTCACCCGCCGAACCACCGGTGGGGGCGACCGAATTGGGCTCGCACTTACCGACCTGGTGGATGTGCAGGCCGTGGAAGCCGGGACGCAGGCCGTGCGCTTCGATGCTGATCTTCAGGAAGCTGCCCGCCTCGGTGATGTCGGCGGTGCCGACGGTGGTGCCCGCGGCGTCCTTCAGCTCGACCTTGGTGCCACCGGCGGCCGGGGTTTCGCCGTGCCCGCCGGTGCTGCCGTGGCCGCTGCCATGACCGCTCTCGGTGCCGGCCGGGGCGGGGGAACTCGTCCACACCGGCGGGGTCGTTCCCTGGACGTCACTCGACTCCTGGCTGTTCGTGCAGGCGGTGAGGCCGAAGACGGCGATCGCCAGCACCGGGGTCACGGTCCGCCAGGACGGGCGACGAGTTGTGGACGGTGCCATCGGGGAACTCCTTTACGAGTACCGAGTTTACGAGTAAAGCTGGGTGGACACGTTGTTTTATCGGTCAAGATGATGCCACGCCCGCCGTGTCGCTCGATCCTCGGGCCGTGTCGGACTACTGATCAGTTACCGGTTACCACGACGACCACGCCGGCGGAACCGCCGCCCAATCCGGGAATCATCGGCGCCACACCCGCCCCCAGAATCGCCGCGACGGCTTCCGCGGCCGCCTTGTCGCCACTGGAGTTGCCGTAATAGACGGTGGTCGCGGGGATCGTCGAGCCCGCGTAGTTGCCTGCGGAGGCGTTGGTCCAGCCGTTGGCCTTCAGTTGGTTCACCGTCCGCGAGGCGAGCCCGGCGACCAGGCTGTTGTTGAGCACCCGGATCGGTGTCGACTGATCAACCACCGGGGTGGTGGAGGTGGTGGTGGTCGGGGCCGCCGTCGTCGTGGTCGGCTTCGCGGTGGTGGTGCGGGCGGAGGTGGCCTGCGGAGCCACCGCGACCGAGGTGGTCGTTGCCGGTGCGCTGGTCTCGGCGGCCGTCTCGGTCTCGGAGTCCGCGCTCGACAACGACATCGCGCCCAGACCGGCGAAGACGATGGCCAGTGCGATCAGCACCATCGCCAGCGCTCGCAGCGGGATCCCGCCGGAAGTGGGTTTCGGGTAACTCACCTGTTCGAGCCTAGTCCGTCACACCTGAAAGCCGAGCCGCCGCGCGGCGCGGGCCTTCTGCCTGCTGGCCCGCAGCCTGCGCAGCCGTTTGACCAGCATCGGGTCGGCGGCCAGCGCCTCCGGACGGTCCACAAGCGCGTTGAGCACCTGGTAGTACCGGGTCGGCGACATCGAGAACAGCTCGCGGATGGCTTCTTCCTTGGCGCCGGCGTACTTCCACCATTGGCGCTCGAAGGCCAGGATGTCGTGTTCGCGACGGCTCAGGCCGTCGTCATCGGCCTGCTGAGTGGCCGTGACCTCGTCGCTCGTAGAAGGGCTGTCCTGGATTGCGGAAAGGTCCCGCGCTGCTGCGCCGTCCATCTTGCTCCCTCGCCGAGTCACCGTCGGACGAAATGATGCTTGTACGTCGCCGATCATTCAACCATGGGGATAGCCGTTCGCGCCGTCTGTCCGGCGGCGTGTCTGGTACCAGCGGTTACGCGTCGCGACAGGCGGTGTGGGCGGGTTTCCCGGTCCCGGAACGGACCCGCCGAGGGGCGGCGCGCACCACGGGAGGCCGAGGCGGCAAAATTGGGCGCATGGCAATCCTCCCTATCGTCATCGTCGGCGATCCCGTTCTGCACAACCCGACCGAGCGGGTGACTCAGTCGCCGGAGGAGCTGGCCGGGCTGATCGCGGACATGTACGAGACGCTCGACGCGGCCAACGGCGTGGGCCTGGCGGCGAACCAGGTGGGGAAGCCGCTGCGGTTGTTCGTCTACGACTGCCCGGATCAGGCCGCCGACGGCACGGTCACCCGCCGCCGCGGCGCGGTGATCAACCCGGTGCTGGAGACCTCCGAGATCCCCGAGACCATGCCCGATCCCGATGACGACGAAGAGGGTTGCCTCTCGGTGCCCGGCGAGCAGTTCCCGACCGGCCGGGCCGATTGGGCCAAGGTCACCGGCATCGACGAGCACGGCCAACCGGTGGAGATCGAGGGCAAGGGCTTCTTCGCCCGGATGTTGCAGCACGAGGTCGGCCATCTCGACGGCTTCCTCTACGTCGACGTGCTGATCGGCCGCAATGCCCGCGCGGCCAAGAAGGCGATCAAGCGCAATGGCTGGGGCACACCGGGTTTGAGCTGGCTACCCGGCACCGTGCCGGACCCGTTCGGGCATGACTGATTTCGCCGGTATTCCACTCGGCCGCCGGGTGGTCATGCGGTATCTGCTGCCGGAGGGCTATCCGCAGCCGATGACGGATGTGATCGGCGAGCTGGTCTCGCTGAACCCGCCGACGGTGCGCGGCGCCGACGGCCAGGTGGTGTCGGTGGCGACGGATCGCGTCGTCGCGTTGAAAGCCCTCGGGCCCAGGCCGATTCGGACCAGCGAGATCCGCGCGCTGGAGGCGGCGGCCGCCGACGGCTGGCCCGGCGCCGAACACGCCTGGATCGACGGCTGGCTGGTGCGCGCCGGGCACGGCTACACCGATCGCGCGAACTCGGCTGTCCCCCTCGGCAATTCCGATGGGCCACCGCTGGTGTCGGCCGACGCGTTGCATCGGATCGGCGCCTGGTTGGCCGAGCGTGGCCTGCCGTTGCGGCTGCAACTGCCCGACCGGCTGGCTCCACCGCCCTCGGGCTGGCATACCTGGGGCGAGACGGTGGTACTCGGGATCGACCTGGACAACTTCGTGCTGCCGGGTGGCCCGTCGATGGTGCGCATCGCGCCCACGCCGGACGCGGCCTGGCTGGATCTGCATCGCCGTCGCGGGGCGGAGCTCGGCGACCCGACCGCGCCGATGCCCGAGCTCGACGTACTCACCTCGGTACGGGCAGGCGAGATCGGCTTCGCCTCGCTCGGGCTGCCCCAGCCCATCGCGATCGGCCGTGGCGCGCTCACCACCGCACCGGACGGCAGGCAATGGATCGGGCTGACCTGCGTGGCGACCGAAGCCGAGCACCGGCGGCACGGGCTGGCCTCGCTGGTGTGTGCCGAGCTGATCCGCTGGGGCCGCGATCGCGGCGCCACCCACGCCTATGTGCAGGTGGAGGCCGATAACGCCGGCGCGCTCGCGCTGTACCGGGAGCTCGGTTTCCTCGACCACCATCACTATCGCTACGCAGCCCCCGGCCCCCGCATCCCGGTGGTCCGGTAGAACGGGATCAGGCCGTTCATCCACTTCTCTTCGACAAGGAATCCCGTGCGCCTCGCGACCTGGAACGTCAATTCGATCCGCTCCCGGATCGACCGTGTCGTGGCCTTCCTCGACCGCCAGGACATCGACGTACTGGCCATCCAGGAAACCAAATGCCGCGATGACCAGTTCCCCTACGACCGCTTCGACGAGCTCGGCTACGAGGTGGCGCATCTGGGCATCAACCAGTGGAACGGGGTGGCCATCGCCTCCCGGGTCGGGCTGTCCGATGTGGAGTTGGCCTTCCCCGATCAGCCCGGCTTCGACAAGAACGCGGGCGAATCGCTGATCGCGACGCCGGTGGTGGAATCGCGCGCCATCGGCGCCACCTGCGGCGGGGTGCGGGTGTGGAGCCTGTACGTGCCCAACGGCCGCGCGCTCGACGACCCGCACTACGCCTACAAACTGGAATGGCTGGCCACGCTGCGCGATAACGCCGCTCGCTGGCTCGCCGAGGACCCGCAGGCCAAGATCGCGCTGGTCGGCGACTGGAATATCGCCCCGACCGACGACGACGTCTGGTCTCCGGAGTTCTTCGCGGGCAAAACCCACACCTCACAACCCGAGCGCGACGCGTTCGCCGCGGTGCTCGACACCGGCTTCGCCGACGTCATGCGCCCCTTCGCGCCGGGCCCAGGGGTCTACACCTACTGGGACTACACCCAGCTGCGTTTCCCCCGCAAAGAAGGCATGCGCATCGACTTCGTCCTCGCCTCCCCCGCACTCGCGGCCTCCGTCACCGACGCGGTGGTCGATCGGGAGGAGCGCAAGGGCAAGGGCGCCAGCGACCACGCACCGGTGATCGCCGAATTCACCGACTGACGGCGGCCACTCGCCGCCATCCGAACCGCAGGGACCGGGTAACCGCACTGATACCGTTGGCGCATGAGTACCGAATCCGCGGTGCGGCCGCGTGCGCAGCATCTCGGGCCGCAACGGCGCAGGCCGCAGGTGCTCGACGCCGCCTTGGCCATCGCGATCGAACAGGGCATCGCGGCGGTGACCATCGCCGCGGTCGCCGAACGGATGAAGGTCACCCGTCCGGTGGTGTACGCCTGCTTTCCCGATCGCGTCGCGCTGATCGAGGAGTTGATCCGCCGCGAGGAAGGCTACGTCGCCGACGGTGTGTTCGGCGCACTGCGCGAACGTGACGTCGACGCCGGCGAACCCGTCTTCGTCGAAGGTTTCCGTGCCCTGCTCGAGGTGGTCGCGGCCCGGCCGGAATCGTGGCTGCTGCTCTACGGCAATCCGGACCCGGCCGTCGCCGGATCCTTCGGCCGCGGACGCGCGCTGGTCGTGCAGCGCTGCACCCGGCTGCTGCGCCCGACGCTGCGGGCCTGGGGCATCGAGGATGCCGATCGTAAGCTGCCGGTGCTGGTCGAGCAGTGGATCTCGGCCGGTGAGGGCGCGGTGCGGACCCTGCTCGCCGATGACGGAAACTGGACGCCCGAAGAACTGGGCGCCTTCGTGGGCGCGGCCGTCTATCGGGCGTTGCGCAACGCCTGAGCCCACTCACTGCCGCGCCCTACCGCAGGCATCCGGCGCACCCTGAGTCGGCTGGAGAACGCGCCCCGTAGGTGAGGCGCGTGTGGTTCGAGGGCCGGCCGGCCGCGAGCCGCCCCTGACACCGGTATCCGCGGCATACGATGGAACCGGCTGTCCGTCCGTTCGGCGGGAGGTGTGGTCATGGCTTTCTATCGGCAGGTTGGGTCGGTGCCGCCGAAGCGGCATACCCAGCATCGTGACGATCAGGGACGCCTGTTCTACGAGGAGCTGATGGGCGAGGAGGGCTTCTCCGGCGATTCCTCGCTGCTCTATCACCGCGGGCTGCCGCCGGCGATCATCGAGGCGACGGTGTGGGAGCTGCCCGACCAGTCGACCACCCCCAATCATCCGCTGCACCACCGGCATCTGCGGCTGCACGAGCTGTTCCCCGGTGACAGCTGGGCCGGGGTCGACGTGGTCACCGGACGCCGATTGCTGCTCGCCAACGCCGACGTGCGCTTGTCCTACGTCGTCGCGGGCACCGCCTCCCCGCTGTACCGCAACGCCATCGGCGACGAACTGGTCTACGTGGAATCGGGCGCCGCCGTGGTGGAGACGGTGTTCGGGGCGCTTCCTGCCCGGCAGGGCGATCAGGTGCTGATCCCGCGCGCCACCACCCATCGGTGGCTGCCGATCGGCCCCGACCCGCTGCGCACCTACGTGATCGAGGCGTCGAGCCACATCACTCCGCCGAAGCGCTATCTGTCGAAATTCGGTCAGCTGCTGGAGAATTCACCGTACTGCGAACGCGATCTGCACGGCCCTGCCGAACCGCTACTCGCCATCGGCAGCGAGATCGAAGTGCTGGTCAAACATCGGCCGGGCACCCAGATCGCCGGCACCCGGATGGTGTACGCGACCCACCCGTTCGATGTGGTCGGCTGGGACGGCTGCCTGTATCCGTTCACCTTCAATATCGGCGATTTCGAACCGATCACCGGACGGGTGCATCAGCCGCCACCGGTGCATCAGGCCTTCGAAGCCACCAACTTCGTTGTCTGCAATTTCGTGCCACGCAAGGTCGACTATCACCCACTGTCGATCCCGGTGCCCTACTACCACTCCAACGTCGATTCCGACGAGATCATGTTCTATTGCGGCGGGAACTACGAGGCCAGACGCGGTTCCGGCATCGGCCAGGGCTCGATCTCGGTGCATCCCGGCGGCTACGCGCACGGTCCGCAGCCGGGGGCGTACGAGGCGAGCATCGGGGTCGAGTTCTTCGACGAGCTGGCCGTCATGGTCGACACCTTCCGCCCGCTCGAACTCGGCGAGGGCGCACTGGCCTGCGAAGATCCCGGGTACGCGTGGACCTGGTCCGGGCGGGGACCGCGGTGAGGACGCGAATCGAGGTCGCGCCGGATTCGCCGTTCGGGCCCGAGCACCTGCCGTACGGGGTGTTCGCGCCCGGCGGCGACGACTACCGGGTGGGTGTGCGGGTGGGCGATCACGTCATCGATCTGGCTCTCGCCCTCGACGATCCGGTCTTCGCGCGGCCGGACCTCAATGCCTTTCTGGCGCAGGGCCCGCGGCGGTGGGCGCAGGTGCGCGAGCGGGTGCGCGAACTGATCGACGGCGGCCTCTCCGCGGATGCGGTCTTCCCGCTGGCGGCGGTGCGCCCGGCGCTGCCGGTGCGCATCGGCGACTACGTCGACTTCTACGCCAGCATCGATCACGCGACGAACCTGGGAAAGCTACTGCGCCCGGGATCGGAACCGCTGCTGCCGAATTGGCGTCATCTACCGGTGGGATATCACGGCCGGGCGGGAACGGTCGTGGTATCGGGCACCGATATCGTGCGCCCACGCGGGCAGCGGCGCACCGATTCGGGCACACCGGATTTCGGGCCGTCCCGGCGGCTGGATATCGAGGCAGAACTCGGTTTCGTGGTCGGCGTCGGGTCCGAACTCGGCCGCTCGATCAGTACCGCCGCCTTCGCCGATCACGTCTTCGGCGTCGCACTGATCAACGACTGGTCCGCCCGCGACATCCAGGCCTGGGAATATCAGCCGCTCGGGCCGTTCCTCGGGAAATCCTTCGCGACCTCGATGAGCGCGTGGATCACCCCGCTCGCGGCACTGGAATCGGCCCGGGTGCCGTCACCGCCGCAGGACCCGACGCCCCTGCCCTACCTGCGCGACACCGAACCATGGGGGCTCGACATCGAGCTGACCGTGCGGTGGAACGGCGTAGCGGTGGCCCATCCGCCGTATGCCCGGATGTACTGGTCACCAGCCCAGATGCTGGCGCATCTCACCGTCAACGGCGCCGCCACCCGTCCCGGCGACCTCTACGCCTCCGGCACCATCTCCGGCCCCACCGCCGGCGAACGCGGTTCGTTCATGGAACTGTCCTGGGGTGGCACCGAGCCGATCAGCGTCGACGGCGCCGAGCGCACCTTCCTGCTGGACGGCGACGAGGTCACCATTACCGCCACCGCGCCGGGGACCGCAGGTACCCGCCTCGCGCTCGGCGAGGTCACCGGACGGATCCTGCCCGCGCGCGAAAGGTGACACCGTCATCACGACCTCGCGACGAGGCCGCGGTCAGCAGCCGATTCTCGCCGGTTCGGCGGAAAACGCGATGAATTCCGCGCGGGCGAGCAGTCTGGATGGATGAGGCCGGATCATCGATCGGGAGGACACCATCATGCAGAAGATCGTCACCAACCTCTGGTATGACAACCAGGCCGAGGAGGCCGCCGAATTCTATTGTTCGCTGTTCCCGGATTCCAGGGTCCTGCGGGTGCTGCGATACAGCGATAGCGGCATGGGCGAGCCAGGTGCCGTGATGACCGTCGATTTCGAACTCGCGGGCCAGCGCTTCACCGGCATCAACGGTGGCGGCGAATTCCAGTACACCCACGCGATGTCGCTGCTGATCAACTGCGACAGCCAGGACGAGGTCGATCGACTCTGGGACGCCCTGCTCGCCGACGGCGGCAAGGAGATCGAGTGCGGCTGGCTCTACGACAAGTACGGCGTCCCGTGGCAGGTCTGGCCCGCCGAAGCCGATGAACTGCTCAGCGGCGACCCGGCCGCGGTCGACCGCGCTACCGCCGCGATGCTGAAGATGAAGAAGATCGACCTGCGGGCGATGCGCGCCGCCTACGAGAACGCGTGACCTGCGCACCCGGCGCGGTATCCGGCAGCGAGTTCGGATGCCGCGCCCAGGTCTGCTCCGGGCAGGAAGCGGGGCGGGTATGGTCGGGCGGGTACGAATCACGCCAACGGGGGCTCGCACCAGCGGGCTGAGAGGACGGCTAGCCCGATGCCGGGCGGATCAGGGCCGTCGACCGTATGAACCTGACCGGGTAATGCCGGCGTAGGGAGGAAAAATATGGGTTCCACCGGCCGTTCCGCGACCACCGCAGGGGTCGACACGGTGACCACCGGCCCGATCGAGGGCAGCGTCAAGCACTACGAAGAGGTCGAAGCCGACGGATTGACCCTGCGCATTCCGGTGCGCCGGATCAACCTGACCACCGGCGATCACTTCGACGTCTACGACACCTCGGGCCCGTACACCGACGACACCGCGACCATCGACCTCGAAGCCGGCCTGCCCAAGCTGCGCGACGAATGGCCCAAGCCGCAGATCGACGGCCCGCGCACCCAGCTGGCCTGGGCGCGGGCGGGCATCATCACCGCCGAGATGCGCTATATCGCCGCGCGCGAAGGGGTTTCACCGGAGCTGGTGCGCGATGAAGTCGCCGCCGGCCGCGCGGTGATCCCCGCCAACCACCGCCACCCCGAATGCGAGCCGATGATCATCGGCAAGAAGTTCGCGGTGAAGATCAACGCCAATATCGGCAACTCCGCCGTGTCCTCCTCCATCGCCGAGGAGGTGGAGAAGATGGTGTGGGCCACCCGCTGGGGCGCCGACACCATCATGGACCTGTCCACCGGCAAGAACATCCACGAGACCCGCGAGTGGATCATGCGCAACTCGCCGGTGCCGGTGGGTACCGTGCCGATCTACCAGGCGCTGGAAAAGGTCAACGGCGATCCCACCAAGCTGACCTGGGAAATCTACCGCGATACCGTCATCGAGCAGTGCGAACAGGGCGTCGACTACATGACGGTGCACGCGGGCGTGCTGCTGCGGTATGTGCCGTTGACGGCCAAGCGCGTCACCGGCATCGTCTCCCGCGGCGGTTCCATCATGGCGGCCTGGTGTCTGGCCCACCACCAGGAATCGTTCCTCTACACCCACTTCGAGGAGCTGTGCGAGATCCTGGCGCGCTACGACGTCACCTTCTCCCTCGGTGACGGCCTGCGTCCCGGTTCCATCGCCGACGCCAACGACGAGGCCCAGTTCGCCGAGCTGCGTACCCTCGGTGAGCTCACCAAGATCGCGAAATCGCATGGCGTGCAGGTGATGATCGAGGGTCCCGGCCATGTGCCGATGCACAAGATCGTGGAGAACGTGCGGCTCGAGGAGGAGCTGTGCGAGGAGGCGCCGTTCTACACCCTCGGCCCACTGGCCACCGATATCGCACCGGCCTACGACCACATCACCTCGGCCATCGGCGCCGCGATCATCGCCCAGGCCGGGACCGCGATGCTGTGTTACGTCACGCCCAAGGAGCACCTCGGCCTGCCCAACCGCGATGACGTCAAGGTCGGCGTGATCACCTACAAGATCGCCGCGCACGCCGCTGACCTCGCCAAGGGGCATCCTCGCGCGCAGCAGCGCGACGACGAATTGTCCAAGGCCCGTTTCGAATTCCGCTGGGTCGACCAATTCAACCTGTCGCTGGATCCGGACACCGCCCGCGAATACCACGACGAAACCATGCCCGCCGAGCCGGCCAAGACCGCCCATTTCTGCTCCATGTGCGGCCCGAAGTTCTGCTCCATGCGGATCTCCGCCGACGTGCGCGAATACGCGGAGAAACAGGGCCTCACCGATGTGGAGGCCATCGAGGCGGGGATGGCGGAGAAGTCCGCCGAGTTCGCCGACGCCGGCAAGAAGGTCTACCTGCCGGTGGTCTCTTAGTCGCACCGGGACGCGCACGCCTTCGGGGAATCTCCGGAGGCGTGCGTTTTCGGTTCAGCCCACGTTGTACACGCCGAGCGCCCTGGCCACCAGCGCCCGTCGACGGCGGTCGCCGGCCGCAGGCAGGCCGGTTGCCGCCCCCGGTCCGAATCGTGGATGAACCCGGAGTTCACTAACATACTGGCGTCGGTACAGGACCGGACGCGTGTGAATAGGTGCGGGTATGAACGGCCGAGGAAAAAGCCGCGAGACGCTCGACCGATCGATCGGACCAGCCATCGCCTATCGAGTGGCGTCTCGTGCACCACATCCGGAGGTGCCTGGTGCCTGAAGATCGTTATCGGCCGCGCGGTGCTCTGGACCGCAAGCAGAAGCTCGACTTCGCGCGACGTGCTGCCACAGCGCAACTCGCGGGACTGCCCGGTATCGTGAAGGCAGCGCTGGGGAAGGGCGGCCCTTCGGGGGCGATGACACTGCCGGAGACCCCACCGGACAGCAGTGCCACCCGTGCGGCGGTCGAGCTGGCCGAATCGGTCTACGGCGAGCAGCTGCATCAGCATTGCCTGCGCTGCTGGTACTTCGGTGCGGCCTTCGCCCAGCTGGACGGCCACCGATTCGACCCCGAGGCGCTCTTTATCGCCGCGCTGTTGCACGACATCGCACTGACCGACCGTTGCCGACCGGCGCCGGGACAGTCTCCGTGTTTCGCCGTGCACGGCGGGTCGGTGGCACGCGACCGGCTGTTGGCTTGGGGAGCGTCGACCGAACTGGCGAACCTCGTCGACGAGGCCATCGCGCTGCATATGGACGTCGCGGTGGATCCGGCGCAGGGTGTGGAGGCGCACCTGTTGCACGCCGCCGCCCACCTTGATGTCGCGGGCACTCGCATCGGCGATCTGCCCCGTCCACTACTGGCCGACATTGTGCGGATGCATCCACGGGACGGCTTCACCGGCGCGTTTCTATCCGCCATGCGTCGAGAGGCACGCGACCGTCCGGACTCGCGAGCGGCCGTGATGTGGAAGCTGGGCATGCGATTACCGGTATCGATGAATCCACTGAACAGGTCTTCTGCCCGCTGACATTCGCGAATCGACGCCAGGGACTACGCGCACTCCCGGGCGCAGCTGGGTGATCTACTGGTCGAAGCTTCGGTCGACGAAGTCGGCGAAGGCGACCTTACCGGGGATCGCGCCGGCCTCCGTGAACGCGTCGGCGATTTCCTGTTCGGAGGCGATCACCTGGTCGTCGAGCGGGATCGGTTCCTTGATCGAGCGGGTCCAGGTGGTTCGGGAGGCGTCGACGGGGATCGCGGTCAACTCGGCGTACTTGGTCGACCACAGCTCGAGGTTGTCCGACGGCCACTTGGTGGCCGCGGCGTAGCGGGTGAAGAAGTCGCGGATGGCGGCCGATTTTCCGGGATCGTCGACGGCCTTGTTCGAAGCGACCCAGAAGTTGTAGCCGTTGGCGGCCTGGTCGGCAGAGGCGATGGACTTGGCACCGACCTCCTTTTCCGCGATGGCGGTGTAGGGGTCCCATACCGCCCAGGCGTCGACGTCGCCGCGGGTCAGCGAGGCGTAGCCGTCGGCGGGCGCCAGATAGACCGGTTCCACGTCGTCCAGGCTCAGGCCGGCTTTCTGCAGTTGCAGCAGCAGGTTCGCGTTCGCCGAGCTGCCCTTGGTTACGGCGACCTTCTTGCCCTTCAGATCGGCGACCGAGGCGACCTTCGAGTCCTTGCCGACGAGGATCGCATCGCCCTTACCGGTCGCCGCCAGCGCACCGACGATCTTGATGTCGGCATTCGCAGCGGCGCCGAAGATGACCGGGGTATTGCCGGTCTGCGCCAGATCGATGCCGCCCGCCCCGGCCGCCTCGATCAGCGGCGGACCGGCCGTGAAGGTGGAGAACTCGATCTTGTACGGCAGGTTCTCCAGCTGGCCGGAGGCCCGCAACAGCACCTCGATCGAAATGGCCTTCTGATCACCGACTTTCAACGTCACCGTGCTGAGGTCCACCGGCCCGCTCGGCGCCGGTACGGCTTCCTCGCCGCACGCGGAGGTGGCGAAGACGGCTGCGGCCACCATGGCCGCACCTGCGAGCCGGAATATCGAGAGTCGTTTCACGAGAACTGCTTTCCTGCGTAGTGGAGCGGGATGGATCAGGCGTCGACGCCGAGTAGCCGCAGCAACCGGGCGACATATTCGGCGGCCTGCGGCGACGAATGCGGGCGCGGGCGAGGGAGGTCGACGCGGACTTCTTCGGCGGTGCGGCCGTGCTCGAGCACCAGCACGCGGTCCGCCAGCGCGACCGCCTCCGTCACATCGTGGGTGACGAGCAGCACGCCGAATCCGCGTTCGGCCTGCAACCGCAACAGCAGATCGTGCATGGCCAGCCGGGTCAGCGCGTCCAGGGCGCCGAACGGTTCGTCGAGCAACAGCAGCGTCGGATGGGCGACCAACGCCCTGGCCAGGGCGACGCGCTGAGCCTCCCCACCGGAGAGGGTGAGCGGCCAGGCCTCGGCGCGCTCGCGCAGATTCACCTGCTCGAGCAGCTGCCCGGCGATCTTCTCGTCGGCGCGCCGATTGCGCGGGCTCGGCCTCCCGAGCGCGACATTGCGAAGGACGGGAAGCCATGGGATGAGCCGCGGCTCTTGGAAGACGATCGTGGGCTGGGCGTCGACCGTCACCTCCCCGCGATCGGCCTGTTCGAGGCCGCCGATGATCCGCAGCAGCGTGGACTTGCCGGAACCGCTGCGTCCGACCAACGCGACGATCTCGCCCGCCGTGATCTCGAGGTCGACACCAGCGAGGACGCTGCGCCCACCGAAACTCTTGTCCAGTCCGCTGATTCGAGCCGCCGCGCGGGTGGCGACATCCTGGGTGACGGTCATGGTTGAACCCCTCGGTCGACGGACGGACGCCAGCGCAGGGCGCGATGTTCGAGCGCGCGCACGATCGAATCGGTGGCCAGGCCGAGCAGGCTGTAGATGAGCAGCCCGAAGATCACGATGTCGGTGCGCAGGAATTCGCGGGCATTGTTGATCACGAAACCGAGCCCCGCGCTCGCGTTGATCTGCTCGGCCACGATCAGCGACAACCAGGCGATGCCGAGGCTCTGCCGCGCTCCGACCAGGATCTGCGGCAGCGCACCCGGCACGATGAGCAGTCGCAGGCGTTCGGCCAGGGTCAGTTGCAGGGTGCGGCTCAGCTCCAGCAGCTTCGGATCCAGCTGGCGGATACCGGCGAAGGTGTTCAGATACAGCGGGAAGAACACTCCGAGGGCGATCAGGTAGATCTTCGGTTCCTCGCCGATCCCGAACCAGATGATGAACAGCGGGATCAGCCCGAACAGCGGGACTGTCCGCACCATCTGCAACGGCGGATCCAGCACGTATTCGCCGATCTTGCCCATTCCCGCGATGATCCCGAGCACCACCGCGAGCACCGCGCCGAGCAGGAATCCGAACAACGCGCGCTCACCCGAAACGAGCAGCGCCTCGCCCAGCTGTCCCGACCGATAGATCTCCAGGCCGGCATCGAGCACCACCGACGGCGCGGGCAGCTTCTTCGCCGACACCCAGCCGCTGCTGCTGGCGACCTGCCAGACCAGCAGCAACGCGATCGGAGCCAGTGCACGCAGAAGCCCCGGACGTCGATACAGCGGAACCCGCTGCTCGGTCCGCTCGGTGCGCCTCTCCATCAGCATTGGTGCATGATGCGGGGCCACACGGGTCCGTCGACAGGGTTGCGCTCACCTCGAGTCGATCCAGGGGCAGCTGCCCGACCGCAACCGCTAAATGAAAATGGTTATCATTTGTAGATGACCACTTCCACCAAGCAACTGCCGGTGACCGTGCTGTCCGGATTCCTCGGCGCGGGCAAGACCACCCTGCTCAACCACATCCTGGCCAACCGGGAGGGTCGCCGGGTCGCGGTGATCGTCAACGACATGAGCGAGGTGAACATCGACGCGGCGCTGGTCGCTGGGCAGGGTCATCTCGATCGCACCGAGGAGAAGCTGGTCGAGCTGACCAACGGCTGCATCTGCTGCACGCTGCGCGAAGACCTCATCGAGGCCGTCGCCCGGCTGGCGGGGGAAGGTCGTTTCGATCAACTGGTCATCGAGTCGACGGGCATCTCCGAGCCGATGCCGGTCGCGGCTACCTTCGACTGGGAGTTCGAGGACGGGTTCAGTCTCGGATCCGTCGCCCGGCTCGACACCATGGTGACGGTGGTCGACGCCTCGACCTTCCTCGCCGAGATCGCCCGTGGACAGGCGCTGGCCGAACGGAATATGCAGGCGGGTGAGGGCGATGAGCGCGGGATCGCCGATCTGCTGGCCGATCAGGTGGAATTCGCGGATGTGCTGTTGATCAACAAGACCGACCTGGTGAGCGAGAGTGCGGCCGGGGCGGTGGAGGCGGCGGTGCGTCGAATGAATCCGCGCGCCAGGGTCCTACGGACCCGCCACGGCGTGGTCGAGCTGAGCGAGGTGCTGGATACCGGCCGCTACGACCCCGTCGCGGCGGCCTCCACCGAAGGCTGGGCCGAAGAGTTGGCAGGCGGTCACGTACCGGAGACCGAGGAGTACGGCATCAGCAGCCTCACCTATACGGCCGACCGGCCGTTCCATCCACAGCGGCTGTCCGAGGCGCTGGATCAACTGCGAGGGCTCTTGCGCAGCAAGGGTTTCTGCTGGATCGCCAGCCGATCGGACCTGGCCGCCATCTGGTCGCAAGCCGGCCCGAACCTGGTCTTCGAGCCGGCCGCCTGGTGGTCCTCGCTCGAGGTTCCGGCCGGTCAGGAGATCGTCTTCATCGGCATAAAGCTCAATCGCGACCACATTCGGGCGCTGCTCGACCGCGCATTGCTGACCGACGCCGAATTGGACGCGGGCCCGCAGATCTGGGCAACGTACCCGGACCCGTTCCCCGCTTGGGGCGAACTCCACGAACACGCTTGAGTTCTCCCGCCACGGCAACGGCCCAGGTCCAACGAGGGGACCCGGGCCGTTTGCGCGATGATGTCAGCTCAACTTTTCGAAGAACTGCCGGATGTCACCGGTCAAGACCTCCGGCGCCTCATGTGCGGCGAAATGCCCTGCGGCGTCGTTGGGCCCACCGACGACCGAGGCGACGTCATAGGAATTCCAGCTGACGATATTGCTGTGATCGCGTTCGGCGAACCGGCGCATCGACTGGAAATCACCGGTGAACATGGCCAGCGCCGTCGGCGTCGTGGTCGGCTCGGCGGGCTGTTCGTTCGCGTGGGCCTGCTCGTAGTAGAAGCGGATCGAGGTCGGACCGGTGCCGGTCAGCCAGTACAGCGCGATATTCGAGATGACGAACTCCTTGTCGAGGCTCTCGCCGAACAGCTGCGCATTCCATCCGAGCAACCCGAGCGGGGAATCGGCCAGTGCGTAGGCCAAGGTCTGCGGCTGCTGACTGCAGAACACATTGAATGCCATCTTGTTCTCCTGGAACCACTTCAGATGCTCGAGCGCCGCCAGATCTTCGGCGGAGATGCCGTCGAACTCGGCCGGGTCGCCGGAGGGGAACGAGAACAGCTGAGTGACATGCACACCCACCACCCGTTCGGGCGCGATGCGGCCGATCTCCGGCGAGACCATCGAGCCGCCGTCGTTGCCGATCGCCCCGAACCGCTCATAGCCCAGCTGGGTCATCAGCTCCACCCACGCCTTGGCGGTGCGCTGGACATTCCACCCGGTGCTGCGGGTCGGACCGGAGAAGCCGAAACCGGGCAGCGACGGGATCACCACATGGAAGGCGGGCGCGTCGGGTGATTCCGGCGCGGTCAGCAGCTCGATGACGTCGAGGTATTCCAGCACCGAACCGGGCCAGCCGTGGGTGAGGATCACCGGCAGCGCGTCCGCGCGCTCGGACCGAACGTGCAGGAAATGGATGCTCTCGCCGTCGATGTCGGCGATGAACTGCGGGTACGCGTTGAGCTTTGCCTCCACGGCCCGCCAGTCGAACTCGTCGAGCCAGTACTCGGCGAGACCGCGCACCCGATCGCCCGGGACGCCGTAGGAATCGCCGACACCGGGCAGCTCGTCCGGCCACAGTGCGCGCCGCAACCGGTCGGCCAGGTCGTCGAGGCGGGCCTGCGGGATGTCGACGGTGAAGGGACGGATGGTCATGGCGAGCTCCTCGGTTTGGAACGGAATGTTTCGTTCTGTTCACACCGTAACAGAACGGATCATTCCGTTTCAAGTGCTAGTCTGATTCCATGCCGAAAACATCCGACGCCGCAGCTCAGAAGGGTTTGCCCGGCCGCAAGGCCCAAGCCGCCCGCAACGACGGCATCATCCTCGATGCGGCCCGCGCGGTCTTCCTCGCCGATGCCGCCGCCCCGATCTCCGCAGTCGCCGAACGCGCGGGCGTCGGCATCAGCGCGCTCTATCGCCGCTACCCCAGCAAGGACGTGCTACTGCGCACCCTCTGCTACGACGGCCTGCGCCGCTACAACGCCGAAGCCGAAGCGGCCTTGGCGGATTCGGACGGCTGGCGCGGTCTGGTCGGTTTCCTGGAGCGAGTGGTGGACGCCGATGTCCACTCCCTCACCGTGCGCCTGGCGGGAACCTTCACGCCCGACGATTCGATCGTGCCCGACGTGCAGCGCTCCGGTGAGCTGACGTCGGAACTGGTGCGGCGGGCCCACGCCACCGGCCGGCTTCGCCCCGAAGTGACCGACCTGGATCTGGGAATGGTGCTCGACGCCTGCGCTGCCGTCAGCACTCCTGAACCCGAACGCACCAGACAGTTGCGTCGCCGAGTGCTCGCCCTGCTGGTCGACGGCATGGCCACGCCCGGCGAACTACCCGGCCCCGCGCCGCAGCCGGGAGAGTTCGCCTGGCGCTGGCAGCCGCGCACCGGCCGGTGAGCATCAGTTCGAGATGCCGACCGCGCGATGCAGATAGCTGCGGTCGGTGAGCTGATCCAGCATGAACTCGGCAATGTCGGCACGGGAGATCTTCAGCGACAGCCCGGCTTCGTTGCCGGGGAAGCCCTGACGATAGGTGCCGGTCGCGGGCCCGTCGGTGAACGCGCTCGGCCGCACGATCGTCCAGTCGAGATCACTGGCCCGCACGTGCTCCTCCTGGCGGACATGGTCGTTGTAGGCCGGGCGCAGCACCAGGCCGAACAGGACG
>NZ_BAFY01000232.1 GCF_000308555.1 Nocardia cyriacigeorgica NBRC 100375
CCAATCTACGAACCGCCCTACCCGAGAACGGATTCGAAACATGCCCGATTCGCCGGCGATCGACCGCAGTCCACACGTCGCCTTGATCGTGTATGAGATGGGAAAAGTCGGCGGCCGTGGTGTCTACTATCGCGAAGACTTCGTACTCGTCTGGGCGCAAGACCTGAACCAGGCCCGAGAACTCGCCGACCTGCATGTGCGCAACGAGGTGTACGAGTCCGAGGACGGAAGCTACGTCAGGCTCTATGCGGTGGTCGACGTCAACGAGGTCACCGAACCGTTGAGTTCGGCCCCCACCACTGACCTGTATTCACGGCACTTCGCCACCATCGACGACTACAAGTCCTTCGAGATATTCCTCGGAGGAAAAGACCCGCTGGCATAGCCACCGCTCCCAATCAGGCGTCGAGCTCGCTGAACGGAGTCACCCACCGTGACAGCGGAAGGCCATTACAACCGTGGATATGACCTCCGCACACGACTACGAGGAGCTGCACCACCTCGTAGACCGGCTGACACCCGCCCAGGCGCGGCATCTACGGCTGGTTGTTTCGGAGGATCCCGAGCTATCCACGGCCATCGCGGCTCCGGTGGACGATGAGGAAGCCGTGCCCGAGGCATTGATCAGCCTGGTCGGCATGTGGGATTCCAGTCGGGCCGATAGCGCCGAGCGGCACGATGATTACATTCGGGTCCGTAGCCGACGCCATCGGCTACAGCCGCGGGACTCAGCCCGAAGTTCCGGTCACAAACGCCACCTGCTGCCCGGTGATCCGAGCAACGGTCGCGAAATCGTTGTCGTCACACAGTATCGTGAGCCGGCCGTGTTCGGCGGTCGCCGCAATGAGGAGGTCCACCGGACCGGCCGAGCGATGGGTTCCTTGCTCCGTCATCAGTTGCTGAACCTCTTCGGCACGCTCGTAGGCCCGGTCTGACATCGGGGTCCAACCGAACAGATCGTGCAGTAGCCGCCGCTTCTCGAGCCGGTCGGCGAGTGAACGGGCCGAGTACAGGAACTCGAGTTCCACAATCGGACAGGTGGCGATCACTCCAGCGGTCAGTTGATCGGCCCACGCCTTCCGGTAGGGCTCTTGGAGAATCCGGAACAGCCCGGAGGTATCGATGAGGTAGATGGCGGGAGTCACCGGCGGTAGGCCGCCTTGTTGTCGACAAATTCATCGAAATCACCCCGGTCGGCCATCTCACCGAGGCGAGCGAGGGCGCGCATGCGGACCAATCGTTGGCCGACCTCGCGCAGGGCGGCATTGACCGTGTCTTTCTTGGTTCTGGTACCCAGCACCTCCGCTGCGATCGCCAGCGCTTCGTCATCAATCTCGATAGGCGTCTTCGAAGATCCCATGGTCACTCACCTCTCAGGATATCCCCTGTATCAGATATAGATGTCTAGGATACCTCTTCAGGCTCCTCGGCACCGCCGCAGAAAGGCCGAAGGCCGGCCCACCAATGGTGGGCCGGCCTTCGGTTCGAAAGGGTTTGCCGGGTGGCAGGACTCAGAAGTCCATGCCGCCCATGCCGCCGGTGGGATCGGCGGGAGCGGCCGAGGCCTTCTCCGGCTTGTCGGCGACGACGGCCTCGGTGGTCAGGAACAGGGCCGCGATGGAGGCCGCGTTCTGCAGGGCCGAACGGGTGACCTTGACCGGGTCGGCGACGCCGGCGGCGAGCAGGTCCTCGTACTCGTTGGTCTGGGCGTTGAGGCCCTGACCGGCGGGCAGGTTGGAAACCTTCTCGGCCACCACGCCGGGCTCGAGGCCGGCGTTGAAGGCGATCTGCTTCAGCGGCGCGGACAGCGCGACACGAACGATGTTCGCGCCGGTGGCCTCGTCACCTTCGAGCTTGAGGTCGTCCAGCGCGGGAGCCGACTGCAGCAGAGCCACGCCACCACCGGCGACGATGCCCTCTTCCACGGCGGCCTTCGCGTTGCGGACGGCGTCCTCGATGCGGTGCTTGCGCTCCTTGAGCTCGACCTCGGTCGCGGCACCGGCCTTGATCACAGCAACACCGCCGGCCAGCTTGGCCAGGCGCTCCTGCAGCTTCTCGCGGTCGTAGTCCGAATCCGAGTTCTCGATCTCGGTGCGGATCTGCGCAACGCGGCCCTTGATGGCCTCCGCGTCGCCCGCGCCCTCGACGATGGTGGTCTCGTCCTTGGTGACGACGACCTTGCGCGCCTGGCCGAGCAGCTCGATGCCTGCGGTCTCCAGCGAGAGGCCGACCTCTTCGCTGATGACCTCGCCACCGGTGAGGATGGCGATGTCGGCGAGCTGGGCCTTGCGGCGATCACCGAAGCCCGGAGCCTTGACGGCGACGGACTTGAAGGTGCCACGGATCTTGTTCACGACCAGGGTCGACAGGGCCTCGCCCTCGACGTCCTCGGCGATGATCAGCAGCGGCTTGCCGGCCTGGATGACCTTCTCCAGCAGCGGCAGGAGATCCTTGACGGTGGAAACCTTCGAGCCGACCAGCAGGATGTACGGATCCTCGAGGACCGCTTCCTGACGCTCCGGGTCGGTGACGAAGTAACCCGAGATGTAGCCCTTGTCGAAGCGCATACCCTCGGTGAGCTCCAGCTGGAGCCCGAAGGTGTTGCTCTCCTCGACGGTGATGACGCCTTCCTTGCCGACCTTGTCCATGGCCTCGGCGATCAGCTCACCGATGGACGCGTCGCCGGCCGAGATACCGGCGGTAGCGGCGATCTGCTCCTTGGTCTCGACCTCCTTGGCGGTGTCGAGCAGCTTGGCGGTGACGGCCTCGACGGCCTTCTCGATGCCGCGCTTGAGACCCAGCGGGTTCGCGCCGGCCGCGACGTTGCGCAGGCCCTCGCGCACCAGCGCCTGAGCCAGAACGGTGGCGGTGGTGGTGCCGTCGCCCGCAACGTCGTCGGTCTTCTTGGCGACTTCCTTGACCAGCTCGGCGCCGATCTTCTCGTACGGGTCCTCCAGCTCGATCTCCTTGGCGATGGACACACCATCGTTGGTGATCGTGGGGGCGCCCCACTTCTTCTCCAGCACGACGTTGCGACCCTTCGGGCCCAGCGTCACCTTGACCGCGTCGGCGAGGCTGTTCAGGCCCCGCTCGAGGCCGCGACGGGCCTCTTCGTCGTACGCAATTGTCTTGGCCATTGCGGTGAGATCCTCCAAGTAATGAGGCTGACACACAGGATGACCGCATTGTCGGGCCACCCTATTTACGCTGGCCAGGCTCGGTGCCCGCGACGGACGACCAGGGGTGTCTTGGATACCCGATCTCACCGTCCCGACCTGGCACTCACGGGTAGAGAGTGCCAAGCCCCTTTTTAGCACTCGCCGGTGACGAGTGCAAGGTCGGGGCCGGGCTAGCCCTGCAGCCTGTCGGTCACTCGCAACGCCAGCGCGAGGAACGCATCGGCGCGCCGCTCCTCCGGCGAACGCGGCTCGCCCTCGTCGACGGTGACGAGTTCGGCGTCGTTGATCAGCAACTCGGCTTCCACCCGCATGATGGCCCGGATGAACGGTGGCGCGACCTTGGGCGGCAGGTCGCCATTGACGATGTAGCTGCCATCGTCGAGGGATTCGGTCGAGACATACGACAGCGCGCGCAACAGATCGTCGCGCCGTTCCCCCGCGATCAGGTCGGAGTTCTCATCATCCGCCATTGCTATAGGTTACCGGCAGTACTGGCGACGGGGCGGCCACACGTCCAGCTGCCACCCCGCCGCGACCTTCCGGCAATCATCCGGTGACGCGCTTACCCGGCCGTTCACAGCCGGACGAGCGCCCCCGGCCTCAGGATTTATCGCCGATGATGCCCGCGAGCAGCTCGACCAGATGCGCCTCCGCGACCGCTTTATCGATGCCGAGGCCCGACAGCACGCCGGTGCCGTTCTCGTGCTCGAGCAGGGCGAGCAGCAGGTGTTCGGTACCGATGTAGTTGTGGCCGAGCCGCAGCGCCTCACGGAAGGTCAGCTCGAGCACCTTCTTGGCCTCGGGATCGAAGGGCACCAGCGGGGGAACCTCACCACCTGCGGGCGGCAGGGCAGCCGCGGCGGCCTCGCGCACCGACTCGACCGTCGCGCCCTGGGTGAGCAATTCCTTGGCAGCGAGTCCGTCGGGTTCGGACAGCAGCGCGAGCACCAGATGCGGCGGTGCGATCTGCGTGTTGCCGGCCGTGCGGGCCGCCTCCTGAGCCGCCATCACCACATTCCTGGCACGTGGCGTGAAGCGAGCGAAGCCGGCCTCGGGGTCCATGGCACCCGCGTCGCCGGGCGCTTTGGGCACGAATCGTTTCTGTGCGGCCTGCTTGGTGACGCCCATGCTGGCGCCGATGTCGGTCCAGGAGGCTCCGGAGCGGCGGGCCTGGTCGACGAAGTGGCCGATCAGATGATCGGCCAGTTCGCCGAGATGCCCGGCGGCGACCATGGCGTCGGCCAGCTGGTCGAGGACGTTGTCAGGGCGGGCCTTCTTGATGCCTTCGATGAGGTCGTCGAGCTTGAGCGAAGAAGTCATGCGTCAACCATAGGTTGACGATCCCGCATCGTCAACCATCGGTTGACGATGGCCGTCGGCGCCCGTGTCCGTGGCGGCGAAGCGCACCATCATCTGGTTGAACCCCGCCGCTGTGTGCCCCGTCAGCCGGCAACCGAGCGCCGGGCTCCTCGATGCTCAGCCGCTCAGCTCTCGACTCCGTCGTGTTCGCGCTTACCGCCGGGACGACGCAGCCGCAGCCGCGACGACCCGCGCATGGCCGGACGACGAATCGCCGGACGACGGATCGCCGGTCGCCGCCGTTGCGCCCGCCGCTGCGCGCGGCGCTCGGCCGGCTTGTGCTCCCAGGTCTCCGGCCGGGCCGCGACCCAGCGCTGCGAATACCAGGCGAACGGGATATGCCCCAGGTACAGCACGATCAGCACCAGCAGCAGCACGATCGGATAGGTGACGAGAGCGGCGGCGGCCGCGGCGACCAGCACCAGCAGCCCGGCCGCGGCCTGCGGCGCGACCGACACCGACTTCATGGCCAGCGTCGGGATGGTGCTCACCGCCAGCAGTGCCGCGAACACGACCCACGCCGACACCGTGCCGAAACCGACCCACCAGCCGTCGCCGAACTGCACATACAGCGCGATCGGGGCGAGGGCGATGAGTGCGGCCGCGGGAGCCGGGACGCCGACGAAATACTCACGCGCCCAATCCGGACGGGTGTCGTCGTCCATCAGCGTGTTGAACCGCGCCAGCCGAAGCACGATGCTCACCGCGAACAGCAGCGCGATGATCCAGCCGGTGCTGTTGTCGCTGAGCAGCCCGATATAGAGCACAAGAGCGGGTGCGACGCCGAAGGAGATGGCATCGGAGAGCGAATCCAGTTCGGCGCCGATCTTGGTGGTGGCGGCCAGCATCCGCGCCAGCCGCCCGTCGAGGGTGTCGAGGACGGCCGCCGCGCCGATCATGGCGAGCGAGACCCCGAATTCACCGTCGAGGGCGAACTTCACCGCGGACAGTCCGGAGCACAGCGCCATGATGGTGACCATGCTCGGCAGCAACCGGATCGACCGGCGCCGCCGACCGGCAGTGCCCTGCTCCATCATGACCCTGCGGTCGGCAATACGGCCAGCACGGTCTCGGCACCGATGGTGCGCTGACCGACGTCGACGAGCAGCTCGGTGCCCGCGGGGAAGTAGGTGTCGACCCGGGAACCGAAACGGATCAGGCCGTAGGTGTCGCCGATGGTGAGCACATCACCGGGCTCGGCATCGCAGACGATGCGGCGGGCCAGCAGGCCGGCGATCTGCACGACCACGATCTGCGCGCCGGCCGGGGTGTCGATGACCATGCTGTTGCGCTCGTTCACCGAGCTGGCCTCGGGCAGGTCGGCCGAACGGAACTGGCCGGGCTGGTGCACAACGGTGCGCACGGTCCCGGAGACCGGCACCCGCTGCACATGCACATCCAGCACGGACAGGAAGATGCTCACCCGCGGCAGCGGCTGATCGCCGAGACCGAGTTCGGCGGGCGGCACCGCGGTGTCGACCAGCGCGATCTCACCGTCGGCCGGCGCGACGACGGCCCCGGCCCGGTTGGGCGGCACCCGGTGCGGATGCCGGAAGAACGTCGCGCAGGCCGCGGCAGCCGCCAGCCCGCCGCGGCGCACCCAGCGACGTTTGCCGCCGAGCACCGCGACGGCCAGTGGCGCCGCGACGAACGGCAGGCCGGCCGGGTGCAGCGGCGGGATCGCATGGCGCACCAGATCGGCGACGTGGCCGAGGCCGGTGCGTTCGGGCGTGCCGGGCGGGGTGGGACGGCGTGCCACAGGCTCCTCTTTCGTGCTCGGTGCAAGACGAACGCGCCGTTCGAGGGCCCGTCGCGGCGACGGTCTCTATGCCCGTCGACGAATGACAGCGGTCGTCGACGGGGTTCGGCGCAAGCGTTCACACCTTACGGGAACCGCGCCCGTGGCACTCGGTGTCAGCGCACGGAGCTACGTCCGGTGAACAGTTTGACCAGGTAGAGCAGCACACATGCGCCGACGAGGCAGGTGACGAAGCTGAAGAACCAGCCCGCGCTCTCGACATCGACGCCGAACAGCATCAGGACGAATCCGCCGAGTAGGCCGCCGATCACGCCCACCACGATATTGAGCAGAATGCCCTGTTGAGCATCGGTTTTCATGATTTTGCTGGCGATCCAGCCCGCGAGCCCCCCGATGATGATCCACGCGATGATCCCGATTCCGAGCATGGTGTCCTCGAATCTGTGGGTTGGGCACGCCGCCGGTTTGCGGCGTGTGCCTGGGATATACCCGGGGCATTGTGAGAATACGCACTCGCGTGTACCCGGGGTAGCGCTAATATGAGGGAGCCTCATGTCTACGAGTTCGCGTAGTACCAGCTGATTCGTAGCTATCGACCAGTGAGGATCCCCATCGATATTCGGGGACAACCCGGCGGCGCCGACGCCGCAGGTACATAGGAGACGCACCATGGCAGCTCGTTTCGCCCAGACCACCGGCGCAGAGCACACGGCGATCCTCGGGCTCGGCGTCTATCGCCCGGCCCGGGTGGTCACGAACGACGAGGTAGCGGGCCCGATCGACTCGAGCGACGAATGGATCCGGACCAGGTCCGGCATTCGCACCCGGCGCTTCGCCGACGATTCCGAAACCATCCAGAGCATGAGCGTCGCGGCCTCGCGCGGGGCGCTGGAATCGGCGGGAGTCGCCGCCGACCAGGTCGATTGCGTCATCGTCGCCACCTCCACCCATCTGCTGCTTACCCCAGCCGCGGCACCGCAGATCGCCACCGAGCTCGGCATGAACGGTGCGGCCGCCTTCGACATCTCCGCCGGTTGCGCCGGTTTCTGCCATGGGCTGGCCCTCGCCTCGGATCTGGTTCGGGCAGGAACGTCGAAGAACGTGCTGGTCATCGGGGTGGAAAAGCTCACGAACACGATCAACCCGGCCGACCGCTCCACCGCGTTCCTGTTCGCCGACGGTGCGGGCGCGGTGGTCGTCGGCCCATCCGAGGAACAGGGCATCGCCCCCACCGTATGGGGTTCGGACGGCACCCAGCATCACGCCATCCGGCAGGACAAGGACTGGATGGAGTTCTTCGCCGAGATCGACGAGAAGGGCCTCGACGCCGTCCGGCCCTACCTGGCGATGGAGGGCACGGCGGTCTTCCGCTGGGCCGCGCATTCGCTGGAGAAGGTGTGCCGCGAGGCCATCGACCGGGCGGGCCTGTCCACCGACGATCTCGACGCGATGATCCCGCATCAGGCCAACGGCCGGATCATCGAGATCATGGCGCGCGTGCTCAAGCTGCCCGAGCACTGCGCGCTGGCCAACGATATCGAGGAGACCGGTAATACCTCGGCCGCCTCGATTCCGCTGGCGATGGAGCAGTTGCTGCGCACCGGGCAGTCCAAGCCGAGCGATACCGCCCTGCTCATCGCCTTCGGCGCGGGCCTGTCCTGGGCCGCGCAGGTGGTGTCGCTGCCGAACTGGCAGTCCTGATGGCGCCGGCGGGGCGGGCGCGGACTACGCGCCCGTCTCGACCGCCGTCTTGATCTTGGCGAGGGTTTCGTTCATGCCCTTGGTCAGCGCGTCCTCGAAGGCCTGTTCGCCGCCGAGCACCCCATCGATGGCCTTGCGCACGATCCAGGTGACGCCGTTGGGCACATCGCGGCGCTCGATCAGCCGGGTGCCGGTGGCGGTGGGTTCGAGGGTGTAGCTCCAGACGGTGCGGTTCTCGTTCATCCGGAAGGCGAAGGCCTGGTTGGGTTCGTACCGCACGATGCGCGAGCTGGTCGGCCAGCGCTTGAAACCGTCTTTGTTGAAGTTGACGGTCCAGGTGCCCGCCTTCGGCGTGCCGAGCGGGATCATCTTGACGCACTGCGGGCTGAATTCCGGCATCCGCTTCAGATCCGAGACGACCGCCCAGACCTGCTCCGGCGGCGCGGCGATGTCGATGGCGGCTTCGAGATTGTTCGGCAACACTGCCTCCGGTTATGTGCGACTACGAGTAACGCGCATCCTAATCGTAATGATGGCCAGGTCACATTTTCGCATGTCTGCGGGTTCGAATGTAACGAGCGGCGCACAATGGGGATAGACGAGAGACACAGCCACCAGCGAACCGCCCGCAACAGTGAGGTGATCGGCCGTGAAACTGCGCTCCCTCCTACATCGTCATCCGCCGCAATCGAGGCAGGCGGCATCGAATCTTCCGCAACTGCCGCTGATCGAACCCGAGGGTGAATCCGCCCCGCGCGTCGAGGAACGACTCGAAAGACTGCTCACCCCAACAGAACTCGAACTGGTACTGCGCCACCGCGTGTGAGCGCGCGCTCCGCCGCGACGACAGCAGCGCAGGCGAGACTCCATACTCATGAGGTGAGTTCCCCCGCTGCACCCAAGCCGGCCATTCTCAGCGTCGACGACGACCCTGGCGTCTCCCGGGCCGTCGTCCGCGACCTGCGCCGCCGCTATGGCGCCGACTACCGCATCCTGCGCGCGGAATCGGGCCCGGCGGCCCTCGAGGCGCTGCGCGAATTGAAACTGCGCGACCAGCCGGTCGCGGTGCTGATCGCCGACTACCGCATGCCGGGTATGGACGGCATCGAATTCCTCGAACAGGCCATGGACCTGCACCCGTACGCACGGCGAGTGCTGCTCACCGCCTACGCCGACACCAATGCGGCGATCGACGCGATCAACGTCATCGACCTCGATCATTATCTGCTCAAGCCCTGGGATCCGCCGGAGGAGAAGCTCTACCCGGTGCTGGACGCCTTGCTGGAGGCGTGGCGAAGCAGCGATCAGAAACCGGTGACCGGAACCAAGGTGATCGGCAATCGCTGGTCGCCGCGCTCTTCGCAGGTGCGCGAGTTCCTGGCCCGCAACCAGCTGCCCTACCGCTGGTACCTGGCCGACGAACCAGAGGGGGCGCGGCTACTCGAGGCCGCGGGCGCCGACCCGCAGCGTTGTCCGGTGGTGATCACCGCCGACGGACAGGCGCTGCTGCAACCCACCGACAGCGAATTGGCGGGCAGCGCCGGACTCAGCACCGAACCGGTCGGCGATTTCTACGACCTGATCGTCGTCGGCGGCGGACCTGCCGGACTCGGCGCGGCCGTCTACGGCGCGTCCGAGGGATTGCCCACGGTGCTGGTGGAACGCACGGCCACCGGCGGGCAGGCCGGCCAGAGTTCGCGGATCGAGAACTACCTGGACTTCCCGGACGGCCTGTCCGGCGCGCAGCTGGCCGATCGGGCGCGACGGCAGGCCGCCAAGTTCGGCGCGGAGGTGATCACCACCCGCGAGGTGGTCGGCCTCGAGGTCAACGGGTCGGCGCGCACCGTGCGTTTTGCCGACGGCGGCCGGCTGTGCGGGCACACCGTCATCATCGCGACCGGGGTGGACTATCGCCGTCATCCGGCGCCTGGGGTGGACGAATTCACCGGGCGCGGTGTGTATTACGGCTCGGCGATGACCGAAGCCGCCGAATGCGCCGAACACGACGTCTACATCGTCGGTGGCGCGAACTCGGCGGGCCAGGCCGCGATGTTCCTGTCCCGCAACGCGCGCACGGTGCATCTGGTGGTGCGGGCGGATTCGCTGGAGAAGTCCATGTCCTACTACCTGATCCAGCAGATCGCACAGACCCCCAATATCCGCGTGCACACCCGCACCGAGGTGGTCGGGGTGGACGGCGACGACCATCTGCACACGATCATCTTGCGCGACAACGAGTCCGGGGCCGAGGAGAAGGCCGCCACCGAGCGGCTGTTCCTGTTCATCGGCGCCGCACCGCAGACCGACTGGCTCGACGGTGTGGTGGCGCGCGACGACGACGGCTACGTGCTGGCGGGTCCCGATCTGCTGGTCGAAGGCTCGCGTCCGGCCGGCTGGGAACTGCCGCGACCACCGCATCACCTCGAGACCAGCGTGCCGGGGGTGTTCGTGGCCGGCGACGTGCACGCCGAATCGGCCAAGCGGGTCGCCTCGGCCGTCGGCGAGGGCGCGATGGCGGTCATGCTCGTGCACCGGTACCTGGCGTAGGAGGCGGCCATGGGTTCCGAAATGATCTGCGACCCCGCGGAACTGCGGACACTGTTCCTGTTCGAGAAACTCGACGACGAGCAACTGGCCTGGTTGTGCGCCGACGGCCGGATCGAGCGTATCGAGCCGGGGCCGGTCTATCGCGAAGGTGAACCGGCGACCTGCTTCTACGTGCTGATGGACGGCGAGGTGCGGTTGACCAAGCTGTCGGGCGGCCAGGAGATCGAGATGGTGCGCACCGACCATCGCGGCTCCTACGCCGGGGCATGGGCGGCCTATCTGGGTGAGCGTGCCGATCAGCATTACGGAGGCTCGATGTACGTCACCCGGCCGTCGCGGTTCTTCGTGCTCGACGCCACCACCTTCGCGCGGATGATGCACGAATGGTTCCCGATGGCGGTGCATCTGCTGGAAGGCGCGTTCTTCGGCCAGCGCAACAACAACGCGCGCATCGCCCAGCGGGAGCGGCTACTGGCCCTCGGTTCGCTGTCGGCCGGATTGACCCACGAGCTGAACAACCCGGCAGCCGCGGCGGTGCGCGCCACCTCCGGCCTGCGCGACCGCATCGCCGGCATGCGGCACAAGCTGGCCATGATGGCGCAGGGCAAGTTCGACACCGCCTCGCTGGAATCGCTGGTTCGCTTGCAGGAAGAGGCCGCCGCCCAGGTGGCCAAGGCGCCCGAGCTGACCCCGCTCGAGGCCGCCGATCGCGAGGACGTGCTGGGTGAATGGCTCGAAGAGCACGGCATCGCCGACGGATGGGACCTCGCGCCGAACTTCGTCCAGGCCGGTTTCGACGCCGACTGGCTGAACCGGGTGGCCGCGACGCTCGAAGACTGCACCCCGCAGGTGCTCGAGGGCGCGATCCGCTGGCTGAACTACACCATCGAGACCGAACTGCTGATGAACGAGATCGCCGACTCCACCGCGCGCATCTCCACCCTGGTCGGCGCGGCCAAGCAGTATTCGCAGATGGACCGGGCCCCGTTCCAGGTAGTCGATCTGCACGAACTGCTCGACAGCACGCTGGTGATGCTCAACCGCAAGATCGGCGACTCGATCCACGTGGTCAAGGACTACGACCGCGCGCTGCCGCCGGTGCCCTGCTACGCGGCCGAGCTGAACCAGGTCTGGACGAACCTGATCGACAACGCCGTGTACGCGATGGACGGATCCGGCACCCTGACCATCCGCACCCGCCACGACAACGACTGCGCCGTCGTCGAGATCAACGACACCGGCCCCGGCGTGCCCACCGAGGTCCGCGACCGCATCTTCGAACCGTTCTTCACCACCAAACCCGTCGGTGAGGGCACCGGCCTAGGCCTCGACATCTCGTTCCGGATCGTGGTGAACAAACATCACGGCGACATCCGGCTCGAATCCCACCCCGGTGACACCACATTCACCGTCTGGCTGCCGCTGCACCGGAAAGAGGACGAACCCGCGAATCTGGAATCGACAGGAGATCCGGCATGACCGCGTCAGGGCCCGGAGGAGGCAGCGTGCGTAACCACGGAGGGCCCCGCGGGCATGCCAGAAAGGACACAGCATGACCGCGTCAGAGCTACCCGAGGGCATCGATCCGACCGTCCCGCCGAGCGGGCCCGGCTGCGTGGAATGCGAGGCCGCAGCGGGCTGGTGGGTGCATCTGCGCCGCTGCGCCCAGTGCGGACACGTCGGCTGCTGTGACAGCTCCCCGGAACAGCACGCGAGCAAGCACGCCGCGGCGACCGGGCACCCGTTCATCCAGAGCTATGAACCCGGCGAGGACTGGTACTGGGATTTCCGCACCGAGGAGATGTTCAGCGGCGGACCCGAGCTCGCGCCGCCACATCATCATCCGGAGGAGCAGGGTGCGCCGGGTCCGCGTTCCCGGGTGCCCGCCGACTGGCAGTCGCTGATCCACCGCTGATTCGCGCGGACCGGGTTTTCAGGGATCGATAAGGCCACCGCAAGGACATTGCCCGACAGTGGGCGACGCACCTGTCTGCGCGCCCGGCGGGCGCTCGATCCTGTGAGGCACCCATGTCGAACAACCGCCCCTACCCGGTACGCTGCATCGGACGCGCCGGAGGCTCCGGCGCCGCTGATCACCGGGGAACCCACGATATGAAGCGAATTCCTGCGACGATTCTGTCCGTCGGCGCGCTGGCGCTGATCCTGGCCGGTTGCGGTCCGGACGAGTCCACCGAGGCCAGCGGGCTGCGCAAGGGCACAACCGATACCTCGAGCGCCTCCACCACCACCTCGGCGCGTGCGACCACCACCTCGGCCGAATCCAGCCAGACCTCGTCGGCGCCCACCACCACGCGCACCGGGGGCAGCACGTCCGGCACCGCTTCGCAGACCACCTGCGCCGAGTTCCGCCAGCTCGACATCGCCGGGGAGAAGGCACTGATCGAGGCGATCCTGGCCGAGCACCCGGAAAGCCCGTTCGCAGGCAGCCCCAACGTCGCCCTCGGCACCGCCAAGCTGGTGTGCCTGTCCGACGAGATGGCCGACACCCCGGTCGCCGAGGCCGCGGGCATCGTCGAGCCCTGAGCGAAGAACCCTGACGAACGCGGGTGCACCCGACGGTGTGCCCGCGTTCGCGGTTTCTGGGCAGAATGGTCAGCGATGGCTGATCTGGCTCTTACCGCGCGTCTGAATCCCTCCGCCGCCGATGCCCGCCGCGGCGTGGTGCGGTTGCATGCCGAGGTGCTCACCGCACTCGGGTTGCGGGAATGGGATGGGATCACTCTCGTCGGCTCCCGGCGCACCGCGGCGGTGGCCGGTCTCGCGCCCGCGGGCACACCCGCCGGCGTGGCCCTGCTCGACGACGTGACGTTGTCCAATGCCGGCCTGCGCGACAGCGCGACGGTGGTGGTCTCGCCCGCGACCGTCCACGGCGGCCGGCGCATCTCGGTCAGCGGCTCGGCGCACGCCACCGGGTCGATCCCGGCCGCGACGCTGCGCCAGGCGCTGCTGGGCAAGATCGTCACCGTCGGCGATACGGTCTCGCTGCTGCCGCGCGATCTCGGCCCGGATCTGCCCGCCTCGGCCGCCAGCCAGGCACTCTCGCGCACCTTCGGCATCGCCTGGACCACCGAGCTGCTCACCGTCACCGCCACCGATCCCTCGCCCGGCCCCGTGAGCGTGCAGCCCAACACGGCGGTGGATTGGGGACCGGGAGCCACCACACCGGTTGGCGGCAACGGCAGGCCCGCCACCGCCGCTGCCGGCGAGGACTCCTCCGCGAGCATGACCGCCGACCCGACGGGCACGGTCGCCGCCGCCCGCTCCGCCCCGATCCCGGTCGAGGATCTGGTGGGCGCGCACACCCAGGCGGCCAAACTCACCGAATGGCTGACGCTGGCCCTCGACGAGCCCGAACTGCTGAAAACTCTCGGCGCCTCACCACATCTGGGTGTGCTGATCACCGGGCCCGCGGGTGTCGGCAAGGCGACGCTGGCCCGCGCGGTCACCGCACCGCGGCGCATCATCGAGCTGGACGGCCCCGCCGTCGGCGCCGCCGAGAGTGGGGCCCGGCTGCGCGAGGTGGCCCAGGCGGTGGCCGAGGTGAGTTCCGGGCAGGGCGGCATCCTGCTCATCACCGATATCGACGCGCTGCTGCCGGCGACCGCCGACCCGGTGGCCACGCTGATCCTTGATCAACTGCGCGCTGCCATCGCCGAACCGTGCGTGGCCTTCCTGGCCACCACCGCCCATCCGTCCGCGCTCGACCCCCGGTTGCGCGCGCCCGACCTGTGCGATCGCGAGATCGCACTGGCGCTACCGACCGCGGCGGTGCGCCGGTCGCTGCTGGAACAGCTGCTGCGCAAGGTGCCGACGGGTGATCTGAAACTCGACGAGATCGCTGCGAAGACACCCGGTTTCGTGGTCTCGGACCTGGCCGCGCTGTGCCGGGAGGCGGCGCTGCGCGCGGCTTCGCGGGCCAATCGCGATCAGGCCGAACCGCAGTTGTGCCAGCAAGACCTGGTCGGGGCGCTCGAGGTGATCCGGCCACTGTCGCGTTCCGGAATGGAAGAGCTGGCCATCGGCAGCCTCGGCCTCGACGACGTCGGCGATATGGCCGAGACCAAGCAGGCCCTCACCGAGACGGTGCTGTGGCCGCTGCGACATCCGGATTCCTTCGCCCGCCTCGGCATCGAGCCCCCGCGCGGGGTGCTGCTCTACGGTCCGCCCGGCTGCGGCAAGACCTACCTGGTCCGCGCGCTGGCCGGGACGGGACAGCTCAGCGTGCACGCGGTCAAGGGCGCCGAGCTGATGGACAAGTGGGTCGGCTCGTCCGAACGGGCGGTGCGCGAGCTGTTCCAGCGGGCGCGAGACTCGGCGCCGTCGCTGATCTTCCTCGACGAGGTCGACGCCCTGGCGCCGCGCCGCGGGCAGAGCTCGGACTCCGGCGTCGGCGACCGGGTGGTCGCGGCGCTGCTCACCGAGCTCGACGGCGTCGAACCGCTGCGCGAGGTGGTGGTCCTCGGTGCCACGAACCGGCCCGAGCTGATCGACCCCGCGCTGCTGCGACCGGGCCGATTGGAGCGGCTGGTGTTCGTTCCGCCGCCCGACGCGCAGGCCCGGCTGGCGATCCTGCAGACGGCGGGACGGTCGGTACCGCTGGCAGCGGACGTCGATCTGGCGGCGCTGGCCGAGGACCTCGACGGGTACTCGGCCGCCGACTGCGCGGCGCTGCTGCGGGAGGCGGCGCTGGCCGCGATGCGCCGCGATGTGGCCGCCGCCGATGTCACTGCCGCCGACCTCGACGCGGCGCGTTCGGTGGTCCGGCCCTCGCTCGATCCCGATCAGGTCGAGTCGTTGCGCAATTACGCCGAAGCCAGAGCCGGCGACCGCTGAGGCCGCGGCCGCGCGGCACCCGCATGCCGACCGGTTTCCGGCAGTTCGCACCGCCGCCGAAAGATTTGCGGAGGCATAGCCCGTCCGGGCGAATATGGCGGAACACATAGGCACCTGGACACAAGTCCTACTATCCGCCCACGTAGGATGGGAGCGCAGCACCCCGCCGCACCGACCCGACGGAGTGAAGTTTGCTCGGAATTCTGCTCGCCCATGCCCTGGCCGCTCTGGTGGCGCCGCTGTGCGTTCGGGCGATGGGTCGCAATGCGTTCTACCTGCTCGCCCTCGTTCCGCTCGGCAGCCTGAGCTGGGTCGTCGCGAACTGGAACGACACCGTGCGGTCGCGGGTGAGCTGGGCGCCGAGCATCGAGATGAATATCGACCTGCGCTTCGACTCGCTGGCGGCGGTCATGTGCGCGCTGGTGCTCGGGATCGGGTCGCTGATCCTTTTCTACTGCGGACGCTACTTCGCCGACTCCGAGCCGAAGCTCGGCATCTTCGCCGCGCAGATGGTCGGCTTCGCCGGCGCCATGTTCGGTCTGGTCACCAGCGACAACATGGTGTTGCTGTTCGTCTTCTGGGAGACCACGACCGTCCTGTCGTTCCTGCTGGTCGGTCACAACTCCGAACAGGCGCAGAGCCGCCGCGCCGCGATCCAGGCGCTGCTGGTGACGGCGGCCGGCGGGCTGGCGATGCTGGTCGGCATCATCATCCTCGGCCAGACCACCGGCAGCTACCTGCTCTCCGATCTGCTCGCTGCGCCGCAGCCGCCCAGCGGGCTCGCGGTGAACGTCGCGGTGGTGCTGATCCTGGTCGGGGCGCTCAGCAAATCGGCCATCGTTCCGCTGCATTTCTGGCTGCCCGGCGCCATGGCCGCGCCCACCCCGGTCAGCGCCTACCTGCATGCCGCCGCCATGGTGAAGGCCGGTGTGTACCTGGTGGCACGGCTGGCGCCGGTGTTCGCGACCAACCCGGTCTGGCATCCGATCGTGCTGGTGCTCGGCGGCGCCTCCATGCTGCTCGCCGGGGTGCGCGCCTTGCAGGTCAGCGATCTCAAGTTGGTGCTGGCCTTCGGCACCGTCAGCCAGCTCGGGTTCCTCATCCTGATGGTCGGCATCGGCACGCCCGATGCCGCGCTGGCCGGTCTCGCGCTGATCGTGGCGCACGCGCTGTTCAAGGCCTGCCTGTTCATGGTGGTCGGCATCGTCGATCACGGTGCGGGCACCCGTGATCTGCGTGCGCTCACCGGACTCGGCCGACGTGCGCCGCTGTTGTGCGCGGTGGCCGTCCTCGCGGCGCTGAGCATGGCGGGCATCCCGCTGATGGTCGGCTTCGTGGCCAAGGAGAGCGCCCTCGACGCCACCCTGCACGCCGACATCCTCAACGATCCGGCCCGCATCCTGCTGACCGTCGTGGTGACGCTCGGCTCGATGCTGACGGTCGCCTACAGCGCGCGCTTCGTCTGGGGTGCGTTCGGCAACAAGCCCGGCGTCACCGAACCGGATTGGCATCGTCCCGGCGCGCTGCTGCTCGGCGCGCCTGCCGTACTGGCAGCCGGCAGCCTGGTCGCGGGCCTGGCCGCCCCCGGCCTGGACGAGCTGATCAGCCCGTACGCGCGCTCGATCCCCGGCGCGCTCGATGCGCACCTGCTGCTGTGGCACGGCTTCACCGACGTCCTCGCGCTGACCATCGTGATCGTCGCGGCGGGCCTGGTGATCTTCGCTTTCCGCGGCCGGATCGGCGAATCCCCGCGCCCGCTGCTCGGCAACGCCGACCGCGCCTACGACGCCACCCTGCGCGGCATGGACAAACTGTCGCTGCGGATGACGGGCTCGGTGCAGCGTGGTTCGCTGCCGGTCAGCCAGGCCATCATCCTCGGCACCCTGATCATCCTGCCGTCGGTGGTGCTGGCCCTCGGCACCAGGACCGGCGTGCAGCTCCGGCTGTGGGATTCGCCGTTGCAGCTGGCCATCGGCGCGATCATGGTGGCAATGGCGTTGGGCGCGACGGTGTTGCGCAACCGTCTGGCCAGCGTGCTGGTCGTCGGCGTCACCGGCTATGGCTGCGGCGTGATCTTCGCCCTGCACGGCGCACCCGATCTCGCGCTCACCCAGTTCCTGGTGGAAACGCTGACGCTGGTGGTGTTCGTACTGGTGCTGCGGGCCTTCCCGGCCGAAATCTCCGGCTCGCGCACCGCCGGATTCAATGTCCGGCGCGCCGTGCTCGCGGCCTGTGTCGGCGCCACCGTCACCGTGCTCGGCGCGTTCGCCGTCGCGGCCCGCAGCGCCGAGCCGATCTGGCACCGTATCCCGGGCGCGGCCTACGAGTTCGGCGGCGGCAAGAACGCGGTGAACGTGCTGCTGGTCGACATCCGCGCCTGGGATACCCTCGGCGAGATCTCGGTACTGGTCGTGGCGGCCACGGGCGTGGCCTCGCTGGTGTTCCGCAGCAGGCGTTTCGGCAGCGCGCCACGCGCGGTGGACGCGCCGAACTACCGGCCGGGACTGGTGAGCTGGCTGCCCGCGGGCCGGCTGGTCGACCGGCGGGAACGGTCGATGGTCATGCAGATCACCACCCGCCTGGTGTTCCCGACCATGATGGTGCTGTCGGTGTACTTCTTCTTCTCCGGCCACAACGCCCCCGGCGGCGGGTTCGCCGGTGGGCTCACCGCCGGGCTCGCGCTGGTGCTGCGGTATCTGGCCGGCGGACCCTACGAGCTGGGTGAGGCACTGCCCGTGGAGGCGGGACATCTGCTCGGCGCCGGGCTGGCGCTGGCGGCGGGTACCGCGACCACCTCGCTGATCTTCGGCGCACCGCCGCTGTCGTCGGCGATCCTGGAGGTCACGCTGCCGCTGCTCGGCCACATCAAACTGGTGACCTCGCTGTTCTTCGACCTCGGCGTGTACCTCATCGTGGTCGGGCTGGTGCTCGACGTGCTGCGCAGCCTCGGTGCGCGGCTGGACCGCGAGCTGGCCGAATCGCCGGAACCGACCGAGGTGCGGGAGG